>JAFUHF010000040.1 GCA_017468985.1 Bacteroidaceae bacterium | reverse complement strand
TTGTGGTTCTGAATGTCGTCGGTTCGAGTCCGACCGGGCACCCACCCCGAAAATCCCTGCAACAAACGGCTGCAGGGATTTTTATGTAATAAGAAGATGTTACAACCATCAAGAAAAAGAACAGATACGAACCGCCAAAAGAATACTAAACATCACCGTTAATGGTGATAATTGCGTAACTTTGCAACGTCAAACCGGTAGCATTATCACAAAGATGAACAGAAGTGTCATTACATTAGCCCATCTTTCGAAGGAAAAGATTGGTTATCTCATCAACATGTCGGAAGAATTTGAGCGCCATCCCAACCGTCGTTTGCTGGAAGGCAAGATTGTAGCCACGCTCTTCTTTGAGCCTTCTACCCGAACCCGTCTGAGCTTCGAAACCGCAGCCAATAGGTTGGGAGCACGCGTAATTGGCTTTACCGACCCTAAAGTTACCAGTTCGTCGAAAGGCGAGACTCTCCATGATACCATCAAGATGGTGAGCAACTATGCGGACGTTATCGTGATGCGCCACTACCTTGAAGGAGCCGCACGCTACGCCAGCGAAATTACCCATGTACCCATTATCAATGCCGGCGACGGTTCAAACCAGCATCCATCGCAAACCATGCTGGACCTCTATTCCATCTATAAAACCCAGGGACATTTGGACGGACTCCACATCTATTTGGTGGGTGACCTAAAGTATGGCCGCACCGTTCATTCGTTACTGATGGCCATGCGCCATTTCAACCCCACGTTCCACTTCATTGCCCCCAAAGAACTGGAAATGCCGGAAGAATACAAAGTGTATTGCCGGCAAAATGGCATACAATATGTTGAAACAAGGGATTTCAACGAAGACGTCATTGCCGATGCAGACATTCTCTATATGACACGCGTACAGCGCGAGCGGTTTACGGACCTGATGGAATATGAACGCGTGAAAGACAGCTACCTGCTGTCGCGTAGCATGCTGGCTAAGGCAAAACCCACCATGAAAATACTGCATCCACTGCCGAGAGTGAATGAAATCAACATTGACGTTGACCAAGATCCACACGCCTACTACTTTGAGCAAGCGCTCAACGGACTGTATGCTCGGCAGGCACTCATCTGCGACGTGTTGGACATCAGTCTGGACCAGATTAAAGCTGACAACTCCATCATTTCTTAACATGAATAAAGAAGAACTGAAAGTTTCTGCCTTGCAAAACGGCACCGTCATTGACCACATCCCCTCGGCCAAACTGCTCGACGTAGTGGCCTTGTTGCATTTGGAAAATGTGAAAACTCCCGTCACTGTAGGCTATAACCTCAAGAGCAAAAAGATGGGGCAAAAGAGTCTCATCAAGATTGCCGACCGTTTTTTTACCGACGAGGAGATTAACCAACTGTCGGTAGTATCGCCCAACGTGACGCTGTGCATCATTCGCGACTATGAAGTAGTGGAGAAGAAGCAAGTACAAATGCCTGAAGACCTTCATGGCATTGTGAAGTGTGCCAACCCCATGTGCATCAGCAATAACGAACCCATGCAGACGTGTTTCCACGTGATCGACAAGGAACAGGGCATCATCAAGTGTCATTACTGCGAAAAGGAACAAGACCTGAGCAACGCCAAATTAGTTTAATACCCACATAACATTCTTAATAATGAAAAGAGATACAGCTATCTTCGACATTATTGCTGCCGAACGCGAGCGGCAGCTCAAAGGCATGGAGCTTATCGCTTCAGAAAACTTTGTCAGTGACCAGGTGATGGAAGCCATGGGTTCCTGCCTGACCAACAAGTATGCTGAAGGCTATGCCGGCCATCGCTATTATGGCGGTTGCATTAACGTAGACAAGAGCGAAACACTGGCCATCGAACGCGTAAAGCAACTGTTCGGTGCCGAATATGCCAACGTACAGCCTCATTCCGGCGCGCAAGCCAATGCTGCCGTTTTTCTCGTGTGCCTGAATCCTGGCGACACTTTTATGGGACTCAACCTTGACCACGGAGGCCATCTGAGCCACGGTTCAAAGGTAAACACCTCGGGCATCCTGTATAACCCGATTGGCTACAACATTAATAAGGAGACGGGCCGCGTAGACTACGACGAAATGGAACAACTGGCCCTGAAGCATCAGCCCAAGCTCATTGTGGGTGGTGGCTCTGCCTACAGCCGCGAATGGGACTACGCTCGCATGCGTGCCATTGCCGACAAGGTGGGAGCGCTCTTCATGGTCGACATGGCCCATCCTGCAGGACTCATCGCCGCAGGTTTGCTCGACAATCCGTTGAAATATGCACACATCGTAACCTCTACCACCCACAAAACCCTCCGCGGTCCGCGCGGCGGTATCATTCTGATGGGAAAGGATTTCGAAAATCCTTGGGGCAAAACCACGAAGAAAGGCGAAGTGCGCATGATGAGTTCGCTCATCGACAGTGCCGTATTCCCCGGCATACAGGGCGGTCCGCTGGAGCACGTCATTGCCGCTAAAGCCGTAGCCTTCGGCGAAGCCCTGCAACCGGAGTTTAGGGAATGGGCCACGCAGGTAAAGAAGAACGCACAGGCGTTAGCCAAAGAACTCATCAAGAGAGGCTTCGACATCGTAAG
Organism: Bacteroidaceae bacterium; assembly: GCA_017468985.1. Lineage (GTDB taxonomy): Bacteria > Bacteroidota > Bacteroidia > Bacteroidales > Bacteroidaceae > UBA6382. The sequence goes on along the minus strand of JAFUHF010000040.1, from coordinate 2,236 downwards.
TGGTGGAACAGACAACCACAGCATGCTCGTTGACCTGAGAAAGAAATATCCGGAACTCACCGGAAAAGTGGCCGAAAACGCTTTGGTTGCTGCCGACATCACGGTAAACAAGAATATGGTTCCGTTTGATACGCGCAGTGCCTTCCAGACCTCAGGTATCCGCCTCGGCACTCCTGCACTCACCACTCGCGGAGCAAAAGAAGACCTGATGATACTCATTGCCAGCCTCATTGAACGTGTGCTCAACGATCCACTCAACGAAGACGTGATCGCGGCCGTGCGCGCCGAAGTAAACCAAACGATGAAGGCCTATCCGCTCTTTGCATACTAAGCCCACCATTCATGCAGATTGCACATGCGCTTCCCTTAGGGGGCCAATGCAATCTGCATGTTTCTGTTATGATCCACATTATTCTGAAGTATTTTCCCCATCTCTCTGAGGAGCAGCAAAAACAGTTCTTACTCCTCAAGGAGTTGTATGAAGACTGGAACGCAAAGATCAATGTCATTTCCCGAAAGGACATTGACGCTCTCTACGAACGCCACGTGCTCCACTCTTTGGCCATTGCCAAATTCATTGCCTTCAAGGCCGGCACCCAGATTCTCGACGTAGGAACAGGCGGCGGTTTTCCTGGCATCCCCTTGGCCATGGTCTTTCCCGAAGTTCACTTCACGCTCATCGACAGCATCGGAAAGAAAATTAAGGTGGCCACCGCCGTTGCCGAAGCCATAGGCCTAAAAAACGTTACCCTCAAGCACGAAAACGTGAAGGAAGAAAAGGGACGCTATGATTTTGTGGTGAGTCGCGCCGTGATGAATGCCTCAGAACTACTCAAAATGAGCAGAAAGAACCTGAAAAAAGAGCAACGCAATGCCCTTCCCAACGGCATCATCTGCCTGAAAGGCGGTGACCTGAGCGAAGAGACCGATCAGCTCCATCACTACAACGAAATCATTCCCCTCACGGATTACTTCACCGAACCGTTCTTCCAGACCAAGAAGATTCTTTATATTCCCACCTGAAAAAAACCTCTGCGCCATGCTGCACATTGAAAAATTCACGGTGAACATGATTCAGGAAAACTGCTACATCGTGAACGACGAAACGCTCGACGCCGTAATCATTGACGATGGGGCATTCTATCCTGAAGAAAAACAAGCCATTGAACAGTACATTGAGCAAAACCACCTTCGTCCCGTACATCTGCTCAACACTCATGCCCACTTCGACCATGTCCTCGGAAATCGCGCCATCTACGACAAATATGGCCTCCTGACCGAGCTCCACGAAGCCGATGCCTATCTGCTCGATTCGCTCCATACTCAGGTGAGAGAAATGATGGGCTGGGAGATGGAGGAAGTACAGATTCCCGCAGGAAAGTTTCTGACAGAGCAGGATGAAATCACCTTTGGAAGCCACAAACTTCGCGTCATTGCCACTCCGGGCCACACTCCCGGCGGCATTTGCTTCTACTGCGAGCAGGAACAGGTGCTATTCAGCGGCGACAGCCTGTTTCAGTACAGCATAGGGAGAACGGACTTTCCGGGTGGCAACCTTATGTCACTGATCAGCAGTCTGAAACAAAAGGTGCTCACCCTACCCGACGATACCCAAGTGCTCAGCGGCCACGGACCAGCTACTACCGTGGGAAAGGAAAAAACGGCCAATCTTTACCTGAGGTAGCCTCAGTTTAGCACCACCATGAGCAACGCCATTTACCTCCAGCCCTATGCCTCTCCCTGTGGCCCATTGGTTTTGGGAAGTTATCAGGACGAGCTCTGCCTGTGCGACTGGGGAGAATCCCTGCCTCGCCCCACGGTAGAAAAGCGCATACAACGATACCTGAAAGCCACCTTCTTTCACGAGGAAACCGACATCATTTCCCTTGCTAAGACGCAGCTTGACGAATACTTCAACCATCAACGGACTGTATTCACCCTGCCCTTGCTCTTTGTTGGCACTCCCATGCAGCAAAAAATCTGGGAAATGCTTCCAACCATTGCCTACGGCCACACGCTCAGCTATGCGCAGCTGGCCCAGAAGGCAGGTCAGCCTCAGTCCGTCAGAGCCGTGGCCAATGCCATAGGAGCCAATGCCCTGAGCATCATCATTCCCTGCCACCGCATTTTGGGCAGCAACCATTCGCTCACGGGCTACGCCGGAGGCCTCGCAGCCAAAGAATTTCTGCTCAGCTTAGAACAGCAACCCTAAAGCCTGCACGGCCCCCTCCCTCAG
>JAFUHF010000039.1 GCA_017468985.1 Bacteroidaceae bacterium | reverse complement strand
TAGAACGTGCTGTTCTTAGGAATCATATTCTTTGCTCCGTAGAAGTCTTTGTCACCGTTCTTAATCTCCAAAGCGAACAGCACATCAGGCTGATCTGGTTTGTTGGTATAATTATCAAATACCATGGTATAGTTAGCGGCTGATGAAGATGTCGTTAAAGCAGAACCGTACTGAACATCTTTATCATAGATTACATCAGAGAAACTTGCATCAGAACCTTCCTGAATCATCTTCCAACCCACCTTATTAGGCTGACCACCAATCAGAATACCAGTTACCTGCATAACGTTATCAGGATCAGGATCATCATCAGCCAACTTCGCAACAGTAAACGTTTGATCGTCATCACCGATGATAGCATTTCTGTTATCCTCCATTGTCGTTGCATCAGCAGCCAACTTCACAGTGGACTGTAACAATGCTACGCCATAGTTCACATTGTTTCTCATAGCCACAGCACGTGTCTTGGAGCTTACAACTTCTTTATTCCAATCACTACTAAAAAGCACTTCGCTGCCAGAAGGAGAAGTACCTGGAGTCTGATCCCAATCTCCAGTGGTAATTGGATAATCTGCAGCTGTTTTATATACCTCCGAAGCCCAAAGCGGAGAATTACAATAATAAACCAACTCTGAAGGATAAACGATCTTACTCAAAGAAACATTTGGCTCACTCAGTACTTGGGTTGTACCTGGAGTAACAATCAGTTCATCGTCGCTTTCAATATAGCTGAATGATCTTGAAGCATTATCATACTTGAGCTGAGCAGCACCCATAGGCAATTCTAAATTTGCAGGGAAGTTTGCATCAGGACCATTGATAGCCAGTGTCCAGTTATCAGCTGCACCCGTTTCATCAACAGTTACGCTAATACCTGAAACTCCTGTTGTAATAGCAGTATAAATGGCCTGAGCCACCTTCTTCACGTCTGGATCTGTAGCCTCTTCATCAATCTTCTTTGCACTCTTATACAAGTCTAACATCAAGCGCTGCACGGATTCCATTGAACCAGATCGAGCTTCGCCTGATCCGATAGTTGTAAACTTTTCGTATAAACTTGCGAGAGAGCTGAATGCACCACCGGCGTTTGCAAGTGATGCAGCATCCGACCATTTATTACTGTTTTCATCCTCTGCCTGAGCAACAGCCGTCAGATATGCTGCAAGATTCGTGGCATCACTACCTAAAGAGGTGGCAATAGACTCCAGATTGAACTGAATTGCATCTACAGACGTGGCATCAATGGTCTTACTGATCTTACCTTTTTCGCTGTCAGTGTCAGTTTCCTTTTTTGTAGCTGTAGCATAAAACAAGAAGTCTGTTGTTCCAACTGGAATGCTCAATGCATATACTCGGCTTGATTGTGCATCTGTAATATCACCACTTGCCAAACTTCCGAGGCCGTAATTAATCGCATTGTTGGTGGTAGCACCAGCTGCAGGCGCTCCCTTGAATGGAAGCAGGTACATATCTTGCATACCTTTGAAGATTCCATCCTGCTGCGTATTGGCTGCAGTCATCTTGGTCTTCGGGGTAGCGATGTTGAACGCAAAGTCGGTGCGAACGGTCTCACCATCGAATGTCGGGTTATCTTCTACCACGTTTTCGTCGGAAGAACATGCGGAGAACCCAACGGCACCCAAAAGCGCTATGGCACCAAGGGTCATAATTCTAAATACTTTTTTCATCGTTTTTGTATTGAATGTTAATTATTAATTTTACTCTATTACGTGCGTAAACTTATTTCCAGATTGCCAATTCATATCGATGGAGAGTCCCAGCTCCAGCTTCGGCGTACGAAGGTCAGGAATGACGTTGTAGGCCTTCTTCAGGCTCTTTACGCTTGCCAAGAGCTCCGTGACGTAGTCCTGTAAGAAGACCTGAGTGATGGGAGTGGTGGTGGTCACCAGTTCGTAGGTGCCATCTTCCTTGATCCTGTTATAGACATACTTCCTGCGGTCGTCGCCCTTGACGGTGCTTACGCGCAGCTCCCCTATCAGATAGAACTTGCAGCCATCGGGCACGATGCCGTCCAATCCCGTAAAGTCGGAACCCGTATTGTTTCTAAACTCTATGGCGAAGCGCACCGGCTCGTCCGAAGGATCGCCCGAAGGCGGAGTGATTACGTCTTCGCTTTGCTCTTTTGTTTCGAGCACGAGAGTGCGGAAGGTCTTGTCGGGTGTGGCATTGAGGAGATACATGCCTTCGGGAGCCTGATTGTCGTAGATGGTCTGGTCATCAGCACCTGCAATCGTGGGTTTGAATTCGAAGTCCACGGTTTTCTGACCGCCAATGAGGATACCCGTTACGGGAATACTGGTGGCATTTAAGACCACAGACTTGCCCTTAGAGTCTTCAAGACTCGTTGTGAGGGCCTTCACCTGAACGTCGAAACGCCCCACGGCATATTCAATCTGGTCGCGAATGGCGAAGGACGACGTGGACGATTCCACCACGCCGGCCGCAAACGTGGAACTGTATTCCTTGAGCACTAACGGCCAGGTGGTTTTCTCCTCATAAGCCGTTTTCTTCGAAACGGGCGAGGTCAGAATGTCGCTATTGGCGCGATAGTAGAGCGAAGGCGGATAGACATAGTCTGCGATCTTGGCATAATTGTTGACATTAGCACCGCTATTGTCACCCGTTTCTACCTTAAACTTCTGGTCTGCATCGTACCACTTCACCACTGCTGCACCGTCGGGCAAGCCGATGTTGGAAGGATAGCATTGCTTTGCATCCGTTACGTCGCCCAGCAATGTGGTGTTGAACGTCAGCACATTTTCACTGGAAACAGACGAGATGTATTTCGTGCCATCGGCATTCTCCAAGCCATCGATGGCGGCCTTCAGCTTTCCGGCCGAAAGCTGTTCGGCTGCCGTGCCTACATTGGCCAAACTGACCAGCGTTTCGTAAAGATCCTGAACGGCAGCCTGCACATTGGCCGACGAACCCGTCTGAATCTGCTTGAACTTCGTGTACAATTCCGTCAGGCCTTCCCAACAGGAAGTTGCTACGCCGCCGGCATCGTAAGTAGCAGTGCCAATCTGGGTAAGAAAATCGGCCAAGTTGTCAGCCATATCATCAGCACTGACGTAGATACTCTCCAAAGAAAACTGTATGTCCCCCGGAGTATCGGCCGAGAGGCCTGCGGCATTGAGCACACCGTTGATTTGCTTGGCAGTGGCCGTAGCAGTGGCATTCTCATCCGTTGCCTTTCCGTAGAACAAGAATGAGCGCGTGCCGGTATGGAGCTCTACATCAACGTAGAGTTGCGAGTTGTTGCCATTATTGTTTAACGTGGTAATGGAATTGTTTACACTTGTCAGCGGAGAATTGCTATTGTTCGATCGCAGATCTACGTTTACACCGATGCGCGTGGAGGTCTTCTTGATACGGTCGTCATCGAATGGCGTATCCGTTCCCTTATTATTAAAGGCCACATCGAACGGTATCAGCGTGATCTCATTGATGCCGCGAAATACGGGGGTGGTCTGTGCCTGCGTGATGGCATCCGTCATCTTGGTAACGGGGCCATTGTATGACGTAGGGATGGAGATATTGAGGGCTGTTCTCACCACCCCAATATCCTGAATTGAAGGATCGGGCTCGTCGTCCAGCGTGCTGCATCCTGCAAAGAGGAGCGCCACGCAGAGACTTCCTCCAACCTCACGCATCATGCGGTTAGAGAGCCGTCCTTTCAAACTCATTTTCTCACTCATTTTTATCTATTTTCTGCTTTACGGTTTACCTATATCAGCTTATTCCTTCTTCCGCTTTACTTTGTGCTTCACCTTGAGCTATGCAAAATTGAACTCTATTTCGGTTTCAGAGTCTGTAACCTGCATTTCGTCGCCGAAAAGGTTTTCTATGATTTCGCTCCTTCTTCATTGCTCTAACTGTTGAAGGTTTTCTGCCGCCTGCTTGTTGCCCTGCTGGGCAGAACGGCGGAAATACTCCAGGGCCTCGGATTCGTGGCCGGTTTCGTAAAGCGCCACGGCGAGGGCATTCCACGCGCGCGAGTCGCTCTGCACAGTGCGAAGCTGCTGCAAGGCCTCGTCAAATTTCTGCTGCGCGAGCAGCTGCGAAGCGGCGTTGATGGTGCGAGCGGCCTCGTCGGGCACGTAGTCCCAGTAGATGCGGATGTAACCGGAGTTACGCTGATCGGCCAGAATATTTTGCTTGATGTAGCGATAGGTGCGGCCACCATTGAGCTGCTTCAGACGCAGTTCGCGGCGGTCGAGATTGGGCTCGGTGTCAATAATGCGGATGGCCTCGTCGCGACCCTCGAAGTAGGGCTCGTCGATGAGCTGGTCGCGGAACTCGGTCCATGCCTCGGCACCATTGTAGACGTCGAACATCTCATCGGGCAGATGGAGCTCGCGCACCACATAGTTGCGGAGGGCCTCGGCACGGCCCTGACCCAGATATTCGTTGTGTTTCACGCTACCCTCGATGGAGGCGAAACCGATGATCTGGATTTTCTTCACGCTGCTGGTGGTGTCGGCCATGATCTGGCGCGTAATGTCGATGATGCGGTCGAGCGTGGAGGCATTGTCGCGGAAGTCGCGGCGCAGGTCAATCTTGTCGAGAGAGAAGTGTACGTAGAGTGCTCCCTTCTCCTTGCGCAGAATGCGCGTATGGTCATAGGGACGGTAGCGCGAGATGTGTTCCAGCACGGGGTTGTCCTGCTGCAAGGCTCCGGCGCGGCCGGTGTTGTCGTCCACCATGGAGATGATGGGGCTGAACGGCGGCTTCCACGCATACTGGAAGGGATTGCTGCACTGACGGTCAACGGTCTCCACCTTGCAGCAGCCTTCGCGCTCTACGAGGGTACAGAGCGTGAGTGGAGCTCCCTTGGCCCATGGATGGGCAGCGAGCGAGAGTTCGTAGGTGCCGCTCACGGTGGCAGGCATCTCGTCGGCCTTGATGTATGGCTGAAGGGGCTGGCCCTTGTGGTTCAGCCGCAGGCTGCGCTTCAACAGACGCGCATTCTTGGCACCGCGCACCGTAATGGGTTCCAGCGCGATGGTATCATTAGGGCCACAGAGCAGCGGCGTTACGATGGTGGCATAGTTGGAGACGGGACGGAGCAGGGGCACGGTATAGCTCACCGTCATGCCGTCCTTGCGGCATTCCGTCTGTACGCTCTGGGCCAAGGCCGGAAGCGCCATGAAGAAAAGAACAAACACCATCATGCCCCCACCGCAACGCAGTGTGGAAATCGTGAGCATCTTCGTCATCTGTTCTTTTATGCTATACATTATTTTATATTATATATAATGTTCAACCCTATTTTGGGCTTCAGGAACGGTTTGTCGTCCTTGCCATAATAAGTACCGCAATGGGTGCAGTCGTACTCCTTGTACCACGTATAACCCACGTCGACTCCGGCCTCGGCTTCCAGGCTCCAGCGCGTGGAGAGCAGCCACGAATAGCCGTAAAACACTCCACCAGCCACGGCATCGCCCTGGCGACGCTTCTCCCTGAGCGAGGAATAAAGGCCCATGGGGAGCTTCACGTTACCGATGTTGTAGTGCATATAGAGCGCACGGAAACCTATGAAGTGGCCTGCAAACGTGGAGCAGAACCAATAGCGCGCCTCGGGAGCCACCAGCAGATGGCGCCACTGCGAACGGTCGCTCTCTCCGCGAGCCGTACCAAGAGCAAAGGGGAAGGGATTGGAAGTGGCATGGTGCCACCAGGGATTGTAACCGGCATTCAGCCCAAGCGTCCAGCGAGGAGCCACACCGAACTCCAAACCAATGTTGGGTGTCAATGTGGCATCATAGGCCAGATTATTCTTCACAGCCACGTGTTGCGCACGAATATTCATGCTAACAATCATCATGACGATAAGCAACAACCAACGAAACGAATATGTCAATAATCTACACATTACTCTACTCTGGCTGACTGCATGGTACAATCGAGGTGCAAAATTACCATTTTACACGGAATCACCAAAACAAAATCGTTCATAATTTGCATTTTACCCCCCCGAATTAATCTTTTTTATCATTCTTTAAGTCGTTTTAAACGCCACAAAATGGTTTTGAGGCATTCAAGGAAGAACGGTTTGCAACAGCCCTTGCCACCAATCCATGAACAATTCAAAAGAAACAATGCATAATTATAAAAAACGCTGGCCGAATGCTGTTCAGATTTCAGCATCGAAACTTTGTTGATAAACGCCCGAGCATAGCCCTGCACAACATGGCAAAGGAGACTAAGCAGAAGCGGATCAGCTAAACAGACCGTTCCAAATCTTCTTTCCCAAACTGCGCGAACCATTTTCCCTGTGGAATTTTCATATTTCCAAACTGCGCAGCGTTTTTACCTCGAGAGATTTTCATGTTTCTAAACCAAACAGGCCAAATCCCCGTGGAATTTTCATGATTCTAAATTGCGCAGCGTTTTTACCTCGAAAGTTTTTCATGTTTCTAAACCGAACAGGCCAAATCCCTCGTATCTTATTCCTATAAGACAGACTACACCGCAGACAAACTCAGGGATAAATGTTTTGATGGCGTAAGGACACAAAAAGTCTTTATATTAGCATTAAAAACACGACATACATCAGATACCAACCAGCTTTCAGGTTTCATCAACACTTAACATCTTACAAAGGGAGAAAACTTAAAACAGGATTACGATCGCCGCACCTGCACTCCGGAGGCCTCAGAGCTACATCATTCTCCATTCACTACTCCCTTCCTTATTCTGTCTACCACTAAGGCGATGGCTCCGTCGCCTGTTACGTTGCAAGCAGTGCCAAAATTGTCCATCGTGATATAGAGCGCTATCATCAGAGCCTGTTCCTCTTCGCCCATACCCAACATGGAGCCGAGCAAGCCAAGGGCAGCCATGATGGCGCCGCCGGGGACACCAGGAGCCGCTACCATCATGATGCCCAGCATCAAGATGAAGCCTAAGAAAAGGGAGAACGAAGGGTGGTGGCCCTGCATGAGCAAGAGGGCAAGGGCACAAGCCACGATTTTAAGCGTGCTGCCCGAAAGATGAATGGTGGCACACAGGGGGATCACAAATCCTGCTATACCTTGGCTCACACCATTGCGCAACGCACAGCGCAATGTTACGGGAATGGTGGCCGCTGAGGATGATGTGCCTAAAGCCGTGACATATGCCGGCATCATGCCTGCCGACAAGCGCAACGGATTGCGGCGCGTGACGATACCGGCCACCGAAAACTGCAACAGCAGCAACACCACATGAAGTACAAAGATGACGCAAATGATGCCAAGGAAGGTGTTGAGGATGCGAATGGTCTGGCCGGTATGGGCCATGCCCAACAGGAGGCCAAAAACATAGAGCGGAAGCAGCGGAAGGATTACGGTTTCGATGGTTTTAACCACAATGTCCTTGAATTCCTGAAAAATGCCCTTCAAGCCCGATGGGTTGAAAAAAGCAATGCCCAGTCCGAGCATGAAGGAGAACACCAGGGCCGACATGACATCGACCATAGGAGGAATGGAGATGGTGAAAAACGGCGTGACCTGCGCCTCCGTGGACACAGCTGACAGGCCTTCGCCCGGTCGGATGATCAATGGAAAAACGGTGCTACCCGTGGCGTAGGACAGCAAACCGGCGCACACGGTGGACCCATAGGCAATGGCCGCCGTGAGCAGCACCAAGCGCCCTGCCCCACGGCCTATCTGCGCAATGGCCGGCGTTACGAGACCTATAATGATGAGCGGAATGAGAAACTGCAGCAACTGACTGAACAGGCTACTCACCGTAGCAAACAGACGTACCACAGGAAGGGGCAGAAAGGGCCCTAAAACGATGCCTAGCACTATGGCAACCAACAAACGGGGAAGCAATCCGAACCGAGAAATGCTCATAAGGAGGAGGAAATGGATGAAACGGGAAGAAAAAAGCGATCGGTGCGGAAACCGGAGAACAACGGCGAAGCACTCTCCTTTGACCAACTGACGAAAAGCAAGCGGCCCATGACGCACGAAACCGGCAGCAAGCCAAACTTACGGGAATCGTAAGCCTCGGGCGAAGCGGAACGAACCCAAAGATAATCGGACGAAAACGTGACTTCCTTGCACCTCTGACCATCAACGAGCAAAAGGCTGTCGCACTGCCAACAAACGTTGTGGCCTTCGTGCAAGTGAAGGGCATGAGCCAAAAGGAGTGCATTCCAAGGAAGCACCGCTACGGGTTCCCCTTTGTGCGGCACCACAAAGGGATGCCTCTCGCCATCGGCCGAAGATAAAAGAACGGTGTCACCCGGCAAGGCCTGACATGTCCCAACGTATATGGAAGCAGAGCTTCCTTTCTGCATCAACGGATCATGAAAAGCCAGCATCTGCTCAAGCTCAGGCAAGCCACGAACAAAAGACCATTCTTTACCAAAAGGCAGACGAATGCCATATCCTAAGCGGCTCACTACCACGCGGTCGCCCTCTATGAGGGGCGGTTCTTGCGAGCCGTTGGTCACCGTGATCTGAAAGAACGCCATGCTCCACACCAACCCGGCAACAAGCAGGGCAGCAAGTAGGGACAGGAAGAACTTCAGAAACCGTTTCATCCGACGGACGGTTTCAATGAATGTTATCCACAAAGCGGAACATGCGGTTCACACGCAATTTGCCGTCGAACCAGCTATAATCCTTATTGAGCGAGAGCCAGATCATGATGGGTTTACCCACAATGTGGTCTTCGGGAACAAATCCCCAGAAACGTGAATCAGCAGAATTATCGCGGTTGTCGCCCATCATCCAATAATAATCCATCTTGAAAGTATAGCGATCCGTTTCCTTGCCATTGATAAAGATCTTACCATCGCGCACCTGAAGCGTATTGCCCTCGTACACCTGAATGGGTCGTTCATAGAGAGGCAGTGCGCCCAAAGTGAGTTTCACGGTTTTGCCCTTCTTGGGAATCCAGATGGGGCCATAGTCGTGGCAGGTCCATCCCGTCACCTTGTTGTGCGGATAGAGCGCTACGCCGCCCGTAGGAGGAGCCGGCGTAATGGACGAAGCCAGCCCTGAACTGAGCAAAGCCTCCTTGGCTTCCTGAGTGAGCGGCATCCTACGCACATTGGAGCCCGGATTATAGCCATTCTCGAAACGGTCTTCCATCGTGATGCGATGCTTCTTGCAGAATTCCTCCGGCAATTCATAGTTGAGCGTCACGAGATAGGCCTCCTGATAATTGTCGGGCTGCTTCTGCGCCTGTCCGTCGGTATAGATAATGCCGTCCTTGATCTCCAACCATTGGCCAGGAAGACCCACGCAACGCTTTACATAGTTTTCCCTCATGTCGACCGGACGGGCAAGAAGTTTCCCAAACCGTTCGGGATGGCTCAAAATGACGTTACGACCTGCCTCATACTGCGCCTGGAACAGCGCCAGATCCTGCTCGGCCGACAACCCCTGATGACGGTAGGGCAAGACCTCTTCGCCAAGCTGATAGCAAATGGAATAATAGTCTCCTTCCTGCACCTTGGCCGCCACGGTGTCGCCGGCAGGATAGTTGAAAACCACGATGTCGCCCTGCTTTACCGGTCCGAAACCCTTCACGCGCTTATAGTCCCACTGCGGCCATGGCAGAAAGGAACGGATGTTGAGTACCGGAATGGTGTGGGCCGTAAGCGGCATGTGGAGCGGCGTGATGGGCGTGCGCGGCCCATAGCTCATTTTGCTCACAAAGAGATAGTCGCCCGTGAGCAGGCTTTTCTCCAACGAGGAGGAGGGAATGACGTAATTCTGGAAGAAATAGAGATTCACAAAATAGACCGCCACCAAGGCGAACACCAAGGCATCCACCCAGCTCATGAGGCTTCTGAGCGCCTTGTTTTTGCTCTTTCTCCACCAGTACCAGGGGATCTTCCGCGTTATGTAGGCATCGAAGATGAACGGAACAAAGATGAGGCCCCACCAGCTGCCTAACCACGCCAGAAAAGCCAAATAGAGCACAATAGCGATGATGCACTTGATCCAGTCTTTGCGGTTGGGATGTATTTCTTCGGGTTGATCCGTTTTGGGATCGGAAATGGAACGTTGTTCAGTCATGTAGAAAAAGATTTGATTCAGGCTTTAAAAAGGTCGTCCATAGTGAGCAGACCTTCATGCTTTGCCGTAAACTCGGCAGCCAAAACAGCTCCCAAGGCAAAGCCTCCACGATTGTGCGCACTGTGCGTAATCGTGATTTCGTCGAAAGGACTATTGTAACGAATGGTATGAATGCCGGGCACCTCGTCACGGCGGATGCTGTTGATCACGAGTTGCTGCGGTTTGCCCTCGCTACTTCCCGAAGCATGCCCTTGAGGATCGATCAGCCGACCTTTTACCCATTCCGTTTTGCGATGGAGCTGAGCCAGCAGATGCTCCGCCAAGGTGATAGCTGTTCCGCTGGGAGCATCCAGCTTATGAACGTGGTGAACCTCCTCCATCTCCACATCGTAGTCGGGATAGCCGTCCATCAGTTGGGCCAAATATTCATTCACTTGATTAAAGAGATAGACCCCCAAGCTGAAATTGCTGCTCCAGAACAGCGTCTGCCCCTCGCGCTCACAGAAGCGGCGAATATCGTCGGCATGCTCGGCCTGCCACCCCGTAGAACCGGTAACCACCTTTACATCATGGGCAAAGGCCTTGCAGATGTTGCCATATGCAGCCGCAGGCGTAGTAAACTCAATGGCCACATCGGCACTGCTGAAGGCTTTAGAATTGAAATCTTCCTGATTGTCTACGTCTACGATACAAGCTATTTCGTGTCCACGTTTCAGGGCTACTTCCTCAATCATATGGCCCATTTTGCCATATCCGATAAGTGCTATCTTCATCACGAATAAATCATTAATTGTCGTGCAAAGTTAAACAAATCGCCTGATGTATGTTGTTTTTGGATAAAATTTTCATTTTCCAAACCATAGCCTAAAATAAAAATAGCAGACTTTGGCGGTTTACGTAAGCAAAAAACATTACTTTTGTGCCTATGGAACGCTTGCTGCACTACGTATGGCAACATCGCCTCTACCCCTATGATTCCCTGCTTACGGAAGAAGGACAGGAGGTGGAAGTGATAGACCCGGGCATTCGCAACACGAATGCCGGTCCGGACTTTCTGGAAGCTAAACTGAAGATCGGTCAGCAGATGTGGGTGGGCAATGTGGAGATTCACCACAAGAGCAGCGAATGGTATGCCCATCACCACGATAGCGACGAAGCTTACAACAACGTCATTCTCCACGTGGTGGAACTGAGAGACCAACCAGCCGTGACCGCCATGGGAAGAAAAGTGCCCCAAGTAACCATTGCCATACCACCCTACGTAGAAACCCACTACAATGAGCTGTTGCGAGCAGAACGCATTCCTCCTTGCCATCAGGAAGCCACCAGCATGCCATCCGTCAAGGTACAGGCATGGATGGACCGACTCGCAACTGAACGGCTAAGAGAAAAGACCGAGCGCATACAACTCAGGGCAGAAACTCTGGGCGGCGACTGGGAGCATGCCTTCTTCATTGCACTGGCCAGAAGTTTCGGATTTGGCATCAATGGCGAAGCCTTTGAGGAATGGGCTACCCACATTCCTCCCATGGCCGCCGGAAAACATCGCGATGACCTCTTCCAGATAGAAGCACTCTTTCTCGGCCAGGCAGGATTGCTGCAAGAAGACGCAGCAACAGGAGCCCGTAGCACTACGGCCGACGACTATTTCAGGAAATTACAGGCAGAATACCGGTTTCTGGCCCATAAGTTCGGTTTGCAACCCATGGACAGCTCGCTATGGCGTTTTCTGAGACTTCGGCCACAGAACTTTCCCCATATTCGCATAGCACAGATGGCGCGACTTTATGTTTCGCGAAACGTGAGCTTGTCGAAAGTGATAGAAGCCGAGAATCTGAATCAAGTTCGCCAGTTGTTTCAATCAGAGGTTTCTCCCTATTGGGAAACTCACTACACCTTTGGCAAAGAAAGTCCGAAAGCAACCAAAGCCATACGCAAAGCCGCCATTGATTCCATCGTTATCAATGCCGCCGTGCCCCTGCTCTTTGCCTACGGCGCACACCGCACCCATCCAGAATATGGGCTACGGGCCATGGAATTCCTTCTCGAAATGAAAGCCGAGCAGAACCACATCATCCGCTTGTGGAAAGAAGCAGGATTTACGGCAAGGAATGCGGCCGAAAGCCAAGCCCTCATCCAGCTGCACCACCGCTATTGCAACAGGAAGGACTGCCTGAGATGTGCATTCGGCATGGCCTATTTAGAACAGACCAAGGTTTATCACGTACTTCAAGAATCAGACCTATGAACAAAGACTACATCTTTCAGCTCGAAATGAATGTACGCGACTATGAGTGCGACATTCAGGGCATTGTCAACAATGCCAACTACCTGCACTATCTGGAACATACACGTCACCAGTTTCTGCTCACAGAAGGCATCAGCTTTATCAAACTCCATGATCAGGGTATAGACTGCGTGGTGGCCAGAATCACCGTGTCGTTCAAGACCCCTCTACGCAGCGATGACGCATTTCTGAGCTGCCTGAACCTTCGAAAAGAGGGGGTGAGGTATGTGTTCGAACAAGACATCTACAGAAAAGCAGACCACCAGCTATGCATACGCGCCAAGGTGGACACAGTTTGCATCGTTCATGGAAAATTAGCCGAATGCCAAGAACTCAATGAAGCCTTTGGAAAGTATTTCTAATCCTTTGCCCTATGACGAGCAACTGTTCACCATTGCTCTGACCAAGATTCACGGACTGGGACTGCAGGGAGCCTTGACACTCTACAAGACCATGGGGAATGCGGCCGACATCTTCAATGGCATAGGAAAACTCAAGCAACGCTACCCC
Organism: Bacteroidaceae bacterium; assembly: GCA_017468985.1. Taxonomy (GTDB): domain Bacteria; phylum Bacteroidota; class Bacteroidia; order Bacteroidales; family Bacteroidaceae; genus UBA6382. The sequence continues at coordinate 21,357 of JAFUHF010000039.1, read as the reverse complement.
ACCCTCAAGCAACGCGTACTCCAAGCCTTGGACGAAGGAGCTACACAGGCCATTCGAAAAGCGGAGGAAGAATTGCGCTTTTGCCATGAACATCAGATAGAGGTGATGTGTCTCAACGATGCAATATACCCCCAACGATTGGCACAATGCGACGATGCACCACTCGTGCTGTATTATAAAGGCAACACTTCACTCAACGCGGCTCACGCCGTTTCCGTGGTAGGCACCAGAAAATGTACGGAATATGGCCGAGAGATGTGTCACCGGCTGACCTCAGAACTAAGCCGATGCTGTCCAGATACACTCGTAGTAAGCGGATTGGCCTACGGCATTGACATTCAAGCCCATCGCGGCGCTTTGGAGGCAGGACTGCCCACGGTGGCTGTACTGGCCCACGGATTGGACCGCATCTATCCTTATAGCCACCGCGATACGGCTAAAGCCATGATAGGCAAAGGAGGTTTGATTACCGAATACACCACAGGCACGTCGCCCGACAAAGGGAACTTCGTAAGACGCAACCGAATTATAGCCGCCCTGAGTGATGCATGCATCATCGTAGAAAGTGCCATCAAGGGTGGTGCCATCATCACAGCTCACCTTGCCTTCGACTACAACCGTCAGGTGTTCGCTTGCCCGGGAAGGATCAGCGACAAATATTCCGAGGGCTGCAACATGCTGATTCGTAACAATACGGCCACGCCTTTTATCTCAGCCACCGACATGGCAACGGAACTGGGATGGATCACTGAAGAAAAGCGCAGGCAATCACTCACCCAAGGCATACAAACCGATCTTTTCCCCCAGCTATCGGCTGAAGAACGCATACTGGCCGACCTGATCCGCCCCACCGACGGCATGCAGGTGAACCTCATCGCACAACAGTCAGGGCTACCCATCCATCAAGCTACGGCGTTGCTATTCGAGATGGAAATGAAAGGCATTGTACGCCTGCTGCCAGGCAGCGTATACAAACTGACTAACGCATAACATCACCCCACATGACAAAACTAACATTTCACGTTACGGGAATGAGCTGTGCAAGCTGCGCACTGCGTGTACAGAAAGCATTGGAACAACAGCCAGGCGTAAACGCAGCCACAGTAAACTATGCCGACGGCATGGCTAACGCAGAATATGATGAAACGCAATGTACGCCTCTCACGCTTCAAGCGGCCGTTCAAAGCGCCGGTTACGACTTAATATTAGAAGCCCCCAATATAGATCAAAGAGAAGAAGAAGCCTATCGGAAACAGAAATGGAAAGTCATAGCTGCATTTCTCTTGCTGCTTCCGTTGTGCATACTGGGATTAGTGCATGAAGCATGGGCCCCGTGGATAATGGGAGGATTGGCCACAATCGTGGTCTTCTATCTGGGCAAACCATTCTACATTCGTGCGGCAAAGCAATTACAGCACGGAGGTCTCGGCATGGATGCTCTGGTGGCCCTGAGCACTGCCATTTCGTATCTGTTCAGCTTATCAAACTTGTTATTCCCTTCATTCTGGACTGCCCACGGAGTTGAGCCGCAATACTACTTTGAATCTGCAGGAGGCATAGTGGCTTTTATTCTTTTAGGACGACTGCTTGAAAACAAGGCCAAACAAAACACTGGAATGGCTATACGCCGACTCATTGGACTGCAAGCACAAACAGCCACCATCGTTGAAAATGGCGAAGAACGTATGATAGACATCCAATTCATACAGCCTGGACAAATCATCAGAGTACATCCCGGTGAACGCATCGCCGTGGATGGAACAGTCAATGAGGGATATGCCTACATAGACGAAAGCATGCTCACGGGCGAATCTATGCCCATAACAAAAAAAGCTGGCGATAAGGTATATGCCGGTACCCTCTGTGGCAATATGGCTTTCAATATGATCGCACGGCAAGTAGGCGAACAAACCCATTTGAACCATATCATCCAGATGGTACGCGAAGCTCAGGCTTCCCGACCATCCATTCAACTCATGGTGGACAAAGTAGCTGGCATATTCGTACCTATCATCATTGCCATTGCCGTTTTTTCACTGATACTATGGCTATGGCTCAGTCCTGACCAAGGGTTAGTACGCGGAATTGTAGCCCTTTGTACCGTGCTTATCATAGCCTGTCCCTGTGCTTTGGGACTCGCCACACCCACAGCCATCATGGTAGGCATCGGCCGAGGAGCAGAACTGGGAATCCTCATTCGCGACGCTGACAGTCTGGAAACGGCACAAAGCATTGACACCATTGTCATGGATAAAACAGGTACACTCACTATAGGAAAACCCATAGTAAGTGAGACATGCATGCTGCCAGAAGCAGAAAGCATGTTGCCCGTTTTTCTGAAAATGGAACAAAGCAGCGAGCACCCCTTGGCCCATGCCATCGTAAACTATCTTTCCGAAAAGATCTCCACATTATCCACTCCTTATTCCCTCACGGTCACGGCCATTCCTGGAATGGGCGTGAAGGGTGAATGTCATCACGAGAAATACTGGGCAGGAAATGCAGAGCTGCTCAAGAAAAACCACATCCACTGCCCTGCCCCATTCTTGCAGAAAGCTCACGAATGGGAAGCCTCGGCTCACACCGTCGTTTGGCTGGCAAAAAGCAATGAAGCCATAGGCCTGCTTGCTATTTCGGACGAACCTCGCCCTTCTGCAAAGCCAGCCATAAGCACCCTGAAAGGTATGGACATCCACCCCCTGATGCTCACTGGAGACCAGAAAGGCGTAGCCCAAACCATTGCCTCTACCGTAGGTATAGAATGCCTATGGAGCATGATGCCAGAAGACAAAGCCCACCGCATAGCCCAGCTTCAAAGAGAAGGACATCGTGTGGCCATGATTGGCGACGGTATTAACGACAGTGCCGCATTGGCCCAAGCAGACGTTAGTATGGCCATGGGTGAAGGAAGCGACGTAGCAATGGAAACCGCCATGATCACCATTCTTGGCGGTGACCTGCGCAAAGTGCCTCAAGCTATCCGCCTGTCATCACTTACGGTCAGTACTATTCACCAAAACCTCTTTTGGGCTTTTGCATACAACCTCATCGCTGTACCTATCGCTGCAGGATTGTTGTTCCCAATATGGGGCATACAGCTTTCTCCCATGATAGGAAGCGCAGCCATGGCTTTGAGCAGTGTTAGCGTAGTGATGAACAGCCTCCGTCTGCGCAAAAGAAAGATCTCTGTTGATAAACCTACATCCCACCACATAACCCCATCTACCATGACAAAAACCTACAAAGTAGAAGGCATGATGTGCCAGCATTGCCGCGCTCACGTAGAGTTCGCCCTTAACAGTCTGAACGGCATTACGGCTGTCATCAGTTTGGAACAACAAACGGCTACTGTCACCTTCTCAGCAGAGGAACTTCCTCTCAGCCAACTTCAGAAAGTCATCACCGAACAAGCAGGAGACTACAAACTGACGGAATAAAAAAGCAGAGGGCACACTTATTCATCGTGTGCCCTTTGATTACTTAATGTCCGTCTCTAACGGGCGGTAATTGATGCCGGCTGCAGAAAGGCGTAGCAGCTGGTCACTTAGGCGCTGTTTGAAGTTGCTCCACGATTGCTGCTGCGTAGGCGTCCATGCCTTTTCGGCCAATGCCAATGCTCGGGGAAACACCATGAACTGCATACGGGCCTCCGTAGGAATCCATTCGCACCAAATGTTGGCCTGAATGCCTTTGATGAGGCAATGTTGCTCTGATGTAAGATCGGTTGGAACGATGTTAGCCGTATACAAGCGTTCTAAGGTTTGGTTGTCCTGACCATAGTCAAAATAACAATAGGTCGTGGGGCAAACCACCACTTCATTGCCCATTGCCGTAGACTTCTGGGCCACGTCGGGATGATCGCCACGCCACCAATATACGGTAGCCGTCTGCGAAACACCACCTTCAAGGATTTCGTCCCATCCCATCAACTTGCGTCCGTTCTTGTTGAAGAATTGTTCCATTTTCTTGGTAAACCAGGCCTGATATTCATTGACATCCTTCAAGCCTTCCTCCTTGATGCGCTTCTGGCAATCCGCGCAACGCTGCCAACGGTTGCGATAGACCTCATCACCACCAATGTGGACATATTCGTAAGGAAAGAGACGGAACACTTCAGACCATACGTTTTCTGCAAAATCAAAGGTAGACTGCTTGCCTAAACAGAGCGGATCGTTGCCATCACCACCACAAGAAAGCCAAGGATAGCACTGCGTAGTAATCCAATTGTGTCCAGGCATATCTATTTCGGGGACCACGTCAATACCACGCTGAGCAGCATAGCGAACCACTTCGCGAACCTCCTGCTGCGTATAGAAACCACCATACTTTTCTTCACCATCTATGGTTCGGAAATATTTACGCGGCAACAGCAACGTGGGGTTATTCTCACTTTTTGCTCTGGATTCGGTTTGCTGGTCAATGTCTGGCAAAGGTTTGCGCCATGCACCGAAACTGGTGAGCTTGGGATATTTGTTAATATGTATGCGCCAAGCCTGGCCATCGGTGAGATGCCAATGAAACTTATTAAATTTGTATAGAGCCATGTGGTCAAGAAAACGCTTTGTTTCCTCAACACTGTAGAAATGGCGTACGGGGTCGAGCATCAGGCCGCGCCAATGATAGACCGGCTGGTCTTGAATTTCCACAGCAGGTGCCGTCCAAGTGATTCCCTTCTGGATGGTCTGACTCTCCAACTCGGGTGGAAAAAGCTGACGCAGGGACGCAATACCATTCACAATGCCACTATAACAAAAAGCAGAGATGGTCACGCCTTGTGGCGTTACCTGTAGCGTGTAGCTTTCATCACGATTATCACCAGGAGTGAGCAGCTCCAGACTGATAGTCCCCTTTCCTTGACGGGTGGAGATATTGAATCCCGTGGCTCGCGTCAAGGCTGTACGCAGATAGGTTGCCGCAGAAGCAATTTGGGCAGAGTTGTAGCCTATGGACTGGCCACTCTTGAGCGTGAAAACACCAATGTTTTCATCAACATGTGTGGGCTGGGGAACGATGTTAACCGCAGCCCCTACTCTACTGCTTACCGAAAGCAGCAGGACAAGAAGAATATTAAAACTGTATTTCATAAAAATGTGTGTTATTTTGTTTTCAATATCAATGTCGGATCGAGCGGATAGCGACCGAAGTCCTTACCGTAGATGGCAAGACCGCCATTCGTATCTTCAGGCACGGTGAAGCGAATTACCGGAACCACGCTCTTCGTGAGCACTTCCACGGGGATTTCCATCTTTATGAGTTCGCCATAGGAACCTCCCTCGGACATACGACGGTTCAATGGCTGCGAGCCCCACGACAAGATGCCACGATGGTCGGCTGGGTCGTCGGCCAAAGCATATTCGCCTATAGACTCTCCGTTAACGGTCACCTCAACCTTCGAGGGCCACAGCTCCTCGTCAGTCATGGCATAGGCATTCGCCGACTTACAGTGGTCGAACGTTCCGCCACCCAGCATGAAGTTATCCTGAATCTCGCTCTGGTCAAGGTCCTTGCCGAATGGCTGCTTGGACGATGCTTCGAACAGGAGTTCAACAGACGTTAGGTTCTTAACGTCAACATCCTTTGGAAGAGCTACGCTGTATTCGAAGTAGCCGTGACCGAAGCCGTCCACCTTCAGTCCGTCGTAGATGGAAGTCTGTTTCACAGACCACTCCTGAGCTGCGAACGAGGCCGGAGCAAACGTGAGTAAACGGCCACCATCCACAGTAGCATCACCGCCTTCCTTAACGCGGAATGTGCGGAAATTGTGGTGCAGCACCTCGTCGCCAGCTTTCAGAACAAAACGGAGCAGATAAAGTCCCTTTTCATTAGGAATATCCACAATTGTGCTGCCAGCCGGAGCACTCTTATAAGGAACGAAATCTACGGCCACCGTACCACTTTGGTAAGTATTGAACTCACCCAGTTCATTCCAGCCTACCAGTTCCGTCTCGATGGTGAGAGCACCCGGATCCTTATCCGTCATAAACGATGCATAGAAGGGCACCTCAACAGCCTCGCCACCCTTCACCTCGGTGTACAGATAGCGCTCGGAGCTGATGTAGTAAAGGCTCTGGAAGTCGGCAATCGTCATGCCCGGCACAAGGTCGTCCAGTCCGTCAATCTTCGGCGAGCGGTCGTACTTCACGTAGCCATTCCATTCGTTGATCACGTCGTGATGCTCCGTGTAGAGCCATCCTGCACATTTCGGATAACGGCGGAAGGCATCGATCATGATGTGGTAGTCCCACGTGAAGTCGCAGTCGCCGGCACTGCCTTCATATCCCCAAACGTTTCCACATTCACTGTTAATCATTGGAGCGTCGGCCTGGGCATTCTTTCCAATATAATTGAAATGACCACCCGGGTAGGTGCTGTCGACATAGAGTTTTATTTCGGATTCCCATACGTATCCTGGACGATAAGCATGCCATGAGTTGATGTCGGACTCTACATGGTCACGGTTGCAAGCTGACTGGTCTTCAACAAGACGAGAAGGGTCAAGATCCTTCGTAAGATGGTACATTTGGCGCACCCACTCCTGCGTCTCCTCTTCATAAACGCCATTGGTGCGGAGTCCCCAAGTTTCATTGAAGTTCACCCATGTGAAGATGCTGGGATGGTTGTAGTCGCGCTCTACTTGTCCACGCAGACAGTGCTCCCAATCCTTACGAGCTTCGGGAATAGGTTCTCCCCAGAAGTTGGGGGTATCGGCCATGATGAGCAGCCCCAGTTTGTCGGCCCAATAGAGCTTGCGCGGCACTTCTACCTTGATGTGTATGCGGTTTCCATTGAGTCCGAAACGCTTCGACAACAGGATTTCGTTCTTCATAAATTCGTCGCTCGGGAAAGTATAAAAGCCTTCGGGATGATAGCTTTGGTCGAGACAGAGTTGCAAATAGATGGGTTTATTGTTCAGGGCAACATAGTTATAGTCGGCTCCAGGGAACGGCATTACGCTAATCTTGCGCTGTCCGAAGTAGCTGTTCACCTCATCTTGCTTTCCAAGCGATGCCGTAACTTCATAGAGGAAAGGATCGTCAATATCCCAGAGATGCTGACCTTTGATGGGCACCGTAAAACTGGCCTGATCCTTGCCACTGATGTCTTCCGTAAACGTGTTCTGTCCACCGGTCTTGAACTTGAGCGTGAACTTCTCGCCGTCGGCAGCTGGAGCAACGAGAACAACGTCTACTTTCACTGTCGAAGCGTCGATATCTGGCGTGAAGTGCAACGAACGGATGAAATTCTCACCGCGAGCCTCAAGATATACGGTCTGCCATATGCCCCTCACATTGCCATAGCCCTGCTTGCCGTACAGATGGGCCTTACTATCTCTGTCGTCGGCTCTGATGATCAGTTTCTGACCTTCGCCAAACTTAACATCGGTGAGTTCGCATTCGAACGGTGTGTAGCCACCCTGATGACGGCCAACGTCCTTTCCGTCGAACCAAACCTGCGTGTCCCAGTCGGAAGCTCCGACAACAAGGAAGACGCGCTTACCCTTCCACGTCTTTGGCACTACAACCTCGCGTCCGTACCACGCCGTGTCGCCCTTGTTCTCTACCTCCGAAAGCTTGGAACCCCAAGGGTATGGAACGAGGATTCGCTCGTCGAATTCTGCCAGACTGTTTTCAACAAGGGCTTTTGTGCCCTTAGCCTCGTCGAACGTGAACGACCAATAGCCATTAAGATTCTGCCACGCCGTGCGCTCGAAGTCGGGACGCGGATGTTCCGGCAGTGGAATAGACTCGGAGGACCCACTGCCTCCTATACATGCGCCCAGAAACATTAAGCCAAGGGCACAAAGAGAAATGAAACACTTTTTCATAAATATATTGTTTTTGTCTTGATTAGGATTGGAGCTGATAGCTGATATTAAGCACTGTGAGATCTTGTGCACGGCTACTGCTGCCCACCATGAGCTGATATTCTCCTGCACGTGGATGTATGGTATTCGTAGTCTCATCCCACCAGCTGAAACTTTCGTCGGAGAGAGGAATCTCCACCATAACGGAATGACCAGCCTTTACACTTACACGACGGAAGCCACGCAGTGTCATACGCGGTCCATTGGTGTCATCATCACGCCTAAGGTAAACCTGCACAACCTCGTCACCATCCATCGTGCCACGGTTGATGACACGTGCACGCACCTTATGGTTTTTGTACGTCACTTTGTCAATCTGGAAATCCGTATACGACAAACCATAGCCGAAGGCCCAAAGCGGTTCGCCACGAAAATAGCGATATGTACGTCCAGCCATATTGTAGTCCTCGTAGTCGGGAAGCTGCGAATTGTCAGCATAGAACGTAACGGGCAACTTTCCGCTGGGATTATATTCTCCAAACAACACCTGAGCCAAGGCCTCGCCGCCAGCCTGCCCGCCATACCATGCCTGTACGATGGCTTGGCACGACTGCGTTTCAGGCTTCAGGGCAATAGCACTGCCGGAACAGTTCACGTACACAATGCGTTTGCCAGCTCCTGCCAGCAATTTCAACACCCTACGTTGAACAGCAGGTAATTCAATATCCGTGCGGTCACCACCCTTGAAGCCTTCATACGTTACCTTCATCTGCTCTCCTTCAAGTCGCGGCGAGATGCCACCAGCGAAGACCACAATGTCCACGTTCTTTGCAGCGTCCAGAATCTCCTGATCCGATACTTTTAGGCTTTCACCTTCAGCCAAAACAAGAGGAATGCTGTCTAAAAAAGTAGTATGAGCTGCACGTGAACGTATGCCTTCCAGAATCGTTACCGTATGCCAAGGTACACCGTTATAGTTACCCCACTGCATCTCCTCATCCTGAGCATTCTGGCCCATCACCAATATCTTCATGTCCTTACTAAGCGGCAAGATGCCACCATTGTTTTGTAGCAGTACAATGCTTTGCAATCCTGCTTGAAGTGCTAAGGCACGATGCTCATCTGAATCTAACACCTCTGAACCTATTCGCTTCCATGGCACTAAGTTTTCATCGTCAAAGTCGCCCAAGGCAAAACGCGCACGGAGCAGGCGAATGAGACTCACGTCAATTTGTTCTTCCGTAATGAGTCCCTGTTTTACAGCGTCTGCCAGATAGTGATACGTATTACCGCATTCCAAGTCAGTTCCTGTGAGCACAGCCTCAGAAATAGCTTTCTCGCGACTATCAGTATAACCATGGCGTCCTTTTACCCAAAAATCATCAATTGCCCAGCAGTCGCTTGTCACCAGCCCATCAAAACCCCAATCCACACGCAGTATCTGCTGCAGCAATCGATCACTGCCACAGCACGGCTTTCCATCAAAGCGCTGATAAGCACACATCACTTCAGCAACGTGTCCCCTCTTTACCAAAGCTTCAAAGGCTGGCAGATAGGTCTCCCAAAGATCCCTTAGTGGCAGACCCTCTACATTGAAACTGTGACGGTTCCATTCCGGCCCACTGTGGACGGCAAAATGCTTCGCACAAGCCAGCAACTTTTGATACTTTGCATCTTCCGTTCCTTGCAAGCCATTTACAACAGCCAAACCCATACGCGTAGTGAGATATGGATCCTCACCATAGGTTTCTTGGCCGCGGCCCCAGCGAGGATCGCGAAAGATGTTGATATTTGGAGTCCAGAAAGATAGGCACTTGTTTTGAGAAGTCTGCTGATTTTGACGACGCGCAATGTTGTTTTTAGCACGAGCTTCCAAGCTTATGGCGTTGAAACACTGCTCGACAAACTCATCGTTCCAAGTGGCCGCCAAGCCCATAGTAATCGGGAAAACGGTAGCCAATCCATTGCGTCCCACTCCATGCAAAGCCTCACTCCACCAATTGAAATAGGGCACACCCAACTTCTCCACTGCCGGCGAGCTGTGTTCCATCAACTTCACCTTCTCATCCAGAGTCAGCCGTGAACACAAGTCGCGTGCGCGCTCTTCATGAGAAAGTTCCGGATTCTGATATGGCAACACCTGCCCAAAGCCCGACAGAAAGCCTACCGCGAACAGTATAAAGAGCACAAATGAGCTATGTTTCATCATTGTATAACGACATTATTGAAAAGTTACTGATACTTGATGAGCAGACTGGTGCGAGGATTGTCAAGCGTAAGAGTGAAGCCTTCGGACAGCTGACGACCGGTCTTGCGTATTTCGGCACCACTGTCTTTATTCTTCAATGTATATACATGCTCGGGGTCAAGACCAGAAAGGCGCACCACGTAGTCTCGCTGTGGGCAGTCCTGACGGCGGAATGCAACGATATAACCCGACTGATCAGCAGGACGATGAAGCTGGTAGGCCAACCAAATGTCGTCTTTCGTGAGATCACCGACACCGCTTAATGGATAGAAATCCTCATAATAATAAGGACGTACTTCGCGAAATTCTTCGTAGCATTTCTGCATCTCTAAGTAGGACTGTCCCTGCTGCGTAAGCTTATAATTGAAAACCACGGCGCTTCCCATTGAGGAACGGGCATCGAAGCGATCTACCTTGTAAGAACCCGTAGCATGTTGAGGCAGGTAGAACTCCAGCCCGTAGGTATGACATTGATAACCAATGGGTTCACCGTAACGATAGTCCGTACGCCACATTGGGGCACTGCGGAGCATTGTTTCATAGTCGATGCGACGGCCGCCGCTGGCACAATTGTCAATGAGAGAGTGGGGGAAACGCTGAAGCAAATAGTCCCAAAACTGATAAAGACCTTCAATGTATTTCACCTCAGTAATGCCTTGCCTGCCGGGCTTGTCCTGCGCCTTCCAGATGGCTTCGGGAGCGATATTGAAGTCCTGACGGTAGATGTCTATGCCGTTTTGCTCCATGAGATCACCAATGGTTTTCGACATCCAGCAGCAAGCTTCAGGATCGGCCAGATTGAAAAGATAGTTATCACCATCGGCACGAAGCATCCATTCAGGATGGAGTTGGGCCCAATAGGTGTCCTTATATACACGCTCTGGTTCGAACCACACCATGAAGTCTGCATTCTGAGCCTTGTGGGTATAGTCCGAAATAGGTTTCAAACCTGTAGAAAAACGGGTAGAGTCAACGAGCCAGTTTCCAGCCGTATTATACCAGTTCTTACCATCATAGTACTCTGCTGCACCCTTATACCAACCGGCATCGAGCCAATAGGCTTCGGGATTGAGTTTGAATAACTTCATACGCTGAATGAGGGCGATGGCATACTCAGTAGTCATGCAGGTATATTCGTTGCAAGGCGAAGGATCGCCCCAATTGAGACCACCAAAGATGGGATAGTAAACGGGCTGACCGTTGATTTTCCGCGAATGGTGATTTAGCATGAAACGACGGAATTTATTGTGTCCTACCATACGATCGTCTCCCTGCCAGAACAATAGGCATACACTTAGCCCACGAATGCTTTCACCAGCGGTAAGATAGGAGTTAAAATGGTCTAAAGCAGCCGTTAGGCTTACGGTTTGTTCGTTGGTTTGGCGAATGACGCTATTCCATGTTCCCGACCATCCAATGGCCACAAGCACACCCTGAGAAGCTGGCGATTCTATATTAAAGAAAGGAAAAGCCGTATCGGATGAACGGCCTCCGGCAGGACGCATCTTGAGACTGTCACCAGAGAAGAATTCCTTCAAGCGTGGAGCAAAGTCGGAACGCGCAGCCGTGCTTCCGCTGGCATAATGAAGCAAGAATGACCCCTTCTGGGCATATTGCAAACTGAGATCAGCTGTGCGCACTTGCGAAATCTGGGGTGTATTGGAGGTTCCCGTATTGGTGAATCGAAGCACCCAGTCAATGGCACCGTAGTCGGCATAGCCGTTTACCGTGCAATCCACGCGAAGCCCCGTCTGAGGGTCAGCATAACTTACAAGATACGAAACTTGTCCCTCATCTGCAGCTTTTTGCTTCTGGATGGAATGGTTCCAACGAGTAATGAAACTGGAGGATGGCTTCCCATCATAAACAAAGGAAAATGGTGGCCTTTTTCCTTTACCAAAATGATTGTCTATCCATTTTTCCACCTGAATGGGTCGCGCGTTCATCTTGTCCACACTCTGAGCAAGAAGCAGAGTGGGGGAGAGTAACAAAAGAATGAAGATGAATGTCTTTTTCATGATATATGTGTAATAAAAATAGAGGTTTCAATGCGCTTCAAGCCAGTTGTTTCCCCATCCACAATCAGCAAGAAGGGGTACACTCAATTGGCATGCGTGTTCCATTTCGTATTTTACGAGTTGCTCCACTTGTTCCCTTTCCTCTGGCACAACGCTGAAGTTCAGTTCGTCGTGAACCTGCAGAATCATCTTGGAGCGCAACTGTTCTTCCTTGAATCTTTTGGCAATGCGCACCATGGCCACCTTTATAATATCAGCCGCAGAGCCTTGAATGGGTGCATTGATGGCGTTGCGTTCAGCATAGCCACGCACCACAGAGTTACCTGAATTGATGTCAGGAAGATAACGACGACGATGGAAGAGGGTTTCGATGTAACCCTTATTGCGAGCCGTTTCTATGCTTTGCTGCATGAATTGCTGTACGCCGGGGAACATGGCAAAATAGTTGTCAATAAGTTCCTTGGCCTCTGTGCGTGAAATGCCTATACGCTGGGCCAATCCGAACACGGTAATGCCATAAATGATGCCAAAATTGGCCGTTTTGGCCTTTCGGCGTTCATCGCCCGTAATGTTTTCTATACTTTTGTGATAAACTTTAGCTGCCGTTGCTGCATGAATGTCATAACCCTTGCGGAAAGCATCTATCATGTGAGGATCACCCGAAAGATGGGCCATAATGCGCAATTCTATCTGGGAATAGTCGGCCGAGAAGAACAGGCTACAAGGTTCGGGTATGAATGCTTTGCGTATTTCCTTGCCATCATCACCTCTAACTGGAATGTTCTGCAAATTGGGATTACTGGAGCTAAGCCGCCCCGTCGCTGTTACGGCTTGGTTGAAGGTTGTGTGGATGTGGCCCGTACGAGGATTGACCAGCTGTGGCAAAGCGTCAACATAAGTACTGAGCAGTTTCTTCATTCCACGATATTTCAACAGATAGTCCACCACTGGGGCCTGCGTGCGGAGTTCCTCCAACACAGCCTCTGAGGTAACATATTGCCCACTTTTGGTTTTCTTTGGCTTTTCTATGAGATGCATTTGTCCGAACAAGACGTCCCCCACCTGTTTGGGCGAAGAAAGATTAAACTGCTGGCCGCTGAGCTGATAGACCTCCTGTTCGTAGTCGTTCATTCGTTTGGTAAACAGACGTGATGTTTCGCGCAAAGTGGGTTGGTCAATCAAAACTCCGCTTCTCTCCATACCGGCCAGCACATTCATTAATGGCATCTCAATCTGGCGGAAGAGTGTCAAGGCATTGTAATGCTCTAATTCGCTTACTAAGCGCGGATGGAGCCGTAAAGCCATGTCGGCCTGCTCACACTGGAAACGAACCTTCATCTCCTCTGGAAGAAGACGCATGTTACGTTCTTCCATCCATCGTACACCGAAGTAGCCCTCAAGAGAGAGACCGGTATGATGAAGATAGATTTCTGAAATATAACTCAAGTGATGTCGCAATTCAGGTTGTATCACATAATGTGCAATCATGGTATCAAACAACTCGCCTCGAAGCTCTATGTTGTAGTGGGATAAGGCAAGCTGCATCCATTTCAGATCGTGGCCTATCTTCAACACCTTTTCTGATTCGAACACTTTCCGAAAAACTTCTAATACCAACCGTGGGCTAAGATCGTAACCTTCACATGGAACATAAAATGCCTGGCCCGAGCTCAGCGCAAAAGCTAAACCTATGATTTCGGCATCTATACCCACCATGGTAGTGGTTGCAATGCTAATCGCCACCTTTTGCTCTGTCAAGATTTTTTCACAAAAATCCTTCCGTTTCATTTCATTATCAATCATTTCATAGTCAGACCTCGCCAAATCAACCGGTTCAAAATTCGCGCAAATCACATCATTCGATGATTCGGACGGATTTAAACCAAACAAATCGCCCTGAACCACCTTTGGTGCTTCCGTTTTTTTAACATCTCCGCAAATTTTGTTGATTAAACTACGAAATTCCAATTCCTCAAAAATGGATCGAAGAGCAGACTTGTCAATCTCATTCACTTTTAATTTTTCTAAGTCAAGTTCTATGGGAACATCACGCTTGATGGTAACCAGATATTTTGAGAAAAGCACATGTTCTTTATTGTCAGATAATTTTTCTCGCAGTTTTCCTTTTACCTCATCTATCCTATCATAAATACCTTCGATGGTTCCGAAGTTCTTGACAAGCGTTATGGCAGTTTTCTCGCCTACGCCTGGGCAACCGGGAACATTGTCAACAGCATCGCCCATAAGTCCTAAAATATCGATGACTTGGCCAGTTTCTGTAATGCCGTATTTTTCTTTTATATCATCTGGTCCCAAAAGGGTATAACCACCCCTACCTGGCCGAAGCTGCAAAATAGAAGAACTGACCAACTGACCATAATCCTTGTCCGGTGTCACCATAACAGTTTGTACTCCTTGATGTTCAGCCTGAGTAGCCAAGGTCCCAATCACATCGTCAGCCTCAAAGCCGGAAACTTCCAATATGGGAATGTGGTAAGCACGAATAATATCCTTAATAATGGGAACAGACTTCTTGATATCTTCGGGAGTGGATTCTCGTTGTGCCTTATAGGGGGCATAGGCCTCATGTCGGAAGGTGGGCCCGGAAGGATCGAATGCAACACCAATGTGCGTAGGCCGTTCCTTATGAAGCAGTTCTTCTAAGGTATTTACAAAACCAAAAATAGCCGAGGTATTGAAGCCTTTGGAATTAATCCGTGGAGCAGCTATCAAAGCGTAATAAGCCCTATAAATAAGAGCATACGCGTCAAGTAAAAATAGTTTTTGCATCACTTTTCCAATTTTTGATGTAAAAATAAGGAAAATAAACGACGTGTTGGATGATTAATTCGTATTTTTGCGCCGTAATTTTCAAATAGTGGATAAACTACAGTGCATAAAAGCTCCCATTATTGAGGATTTGGCATGTTTCGACAAAATATTTGACGAAACGCTCCATCATCCCAACGAGTTGCTTGATACCGTATTGCGACATATCAAACAACGTATAGGAAAACTGATGCGCCCCACATTGTTACTACTTGTAGCCAAGGAATATGGTCAACCCAACGATGTTACCTATCTTTCAGCCGTAATGGTAGAATTGCTCCACACGGCAAGCCTTGTCCACGATGATGTAGTTGATGAAAGCAATGAACGCAGAGGTCAGCCATCGGTCAATGCCGGTTATGGAAATAAAATAGCTGTTTTGGTAGGAGACTACTTGCTTTCATCATCGCTTGAAAAAGTAGCGCAAACCCAAAACCTTCGCATTATTAAACACATTTCAATCTTGGGTAAACAACTTTCGGCTGGAGAACTGATGCAACTATCCAACAGCTACCAACAGGAATTTTCAGAAGAAGACTACTACGCCATAATTCGGCAAAAAACGGCAGCACTATTTGCAGAATCAGCCGAGATAGGCGCTATTTCTGTTGCTGCAGAAGAAGAAGACATAGAAAAGATGCGTCTGTTCGGAGATGCCATAGGCATGAGTTTTCAAATTCGCGACGATATCTTTGACTATTTCTCAGATGCCAACATCGGAAAACCCACGGGAAACGACATGCTGGAAGGAAAACTCACATTACCAGTGCTACACGTGCTTCGCCAAACAACTGATACCGAGATCATCAACATGGCACACCGAATACGAAAAGGAGAAGCATCGAAAGAGGAAATAAACCACCTCATCACATATGCAAAACAAAACGGCGGCATCGAATACGCAGAAAAACGAATGAATGAATACGTTGGAAAAGCCCTCGAACTTATCACATCATTCCGCAATTCCGCAATTCGCAATTCATTAGAAGAATACGTTCATTACGTATCATACCGAAAGCACTGATTCTCTAACATTTCTTTATTGATCTACTGTCATCATAAAGGTTATAGGATCAGATAGCCTAAGGCCTCGCTGGTGTTAACATTACTCTCAGAGTAACATCTTCATTTATAAACATATGATTTTGTTATGAAACAAGATATAGCCAGTTCGAATACTCCGTTACTTTTAAGATTTACAAATATTGTATAAGCAGATTTCCACGTTCCAATCAGGCAACACTGGTATAGTGGAGGCGGATTTACACGTGCTAATTTGACTATACAGATTGGGATGGTCTATAATACATTGACCTTTTCTCCAGTAATATCCGAAAGTAATGCATTTGCCAGATCACTGGCACCAATCCGAAACCATTTAGGGGTCAGCCATTCCTCTCCAAGAATCTCATGGACAATAGAATAATAGGAGAGGGCTTGTTCTGTGGTCTTCACACCACCAGCAATCTTGATGCCAATCTTGCGACCGGTCTTTTCGTAATACTCTTTAATGGTCTGACACATAGTCAATACAGCATCTGGACGAGCTCCTGGTTCAATCTTCCCTGTTGAGGTTTTAATAAAATCAGCTCCACTATACATGGCCATAAGGGCAGCCTTTTTAATATTGACCGCAGACTGAAGCGCACCAGCTTCAAGAATCACCTTCAGGGTTATTTCTTCACCGCATGTAGCCTTAATTTCGCTGACTTCATCAAACACTTGCTCATAATCTCCTGCAAGAAAGTACCCCACTGGCATCACTGTATCTATTTCTGTGGCACCGTCTTTTAAAGCCAGTGCAGTCTCAATGGTTTTGAGCTCAGGAAAAGTCTGTGAAGAAGGGAAGCCTCCACATACGGTACTCAGTTCAACACCATCAGCCTCAAGGGCATTGCTTACCACGGAAACAAATCGCGGATAAACACAGATTGCCGCAAGGTGAGGGAAATCTGGATTTGAATCAGAGAAACGATTTACCTTTTCAGTAAGCTGAAGGATTGTATCCTCACTGTCAGTCACTTTGAGTGATGTAAGTTCTAATGTGGAAAATAAAAACTTTCGCACATCTTGCTGATCATGTTCTTTCTGTCCGTTGGAAACGATGATACGAGCTTGGGCTTGAACCTCCTCATCATGAAGATGGAGATCATACTGCTCAAACATTTGTTCATATTTTGAAAGATGATGCCCATGATGATCATGATGGGTACAATGGTCTTCGTGATGATGATGATTTTCTTCCATTTTATCGTAATTTTGGATTGTTAATATGTCTATTGCTATCTCTTTTCGTCTTTTTGTCAATTGATTGTTGTAATGCTTTATTAAGGTCTACGCCCGTCTGATTGGCCAGGCAAATGAGCACCCACAATACATCGGCCATTTCTTCAGAAGGATCATGATTTTCTCCCACCTTAAAGCTCTGGTCACCATAACGTCGAGCCATGATACGCGCCAATTCGCCTACCTCCTCGGCGAGACAGGCCATATTGGTAAGTTCACTGAAATAACGCACTCCATACTGTTTTATCCATTGATCTACAAGTTGCTGCGCCTGATGAATAGTGAGTTCTTGCATTTGCATTATCGTTATGAATTATTCTTTATTCTTGGTATCCATACAGATGGTAACAGGACCATCATTAAGCAGTTTCACTTTCATGTCAGCACCGAAAACTCCCGTTGCAACAGGGTGTCCCAACAAATCCGACAAACGTTGGCAGAATGATTCATAAAGAGGTATGGCAATGGCATGGGAAGCTGCTCGAATCCAAGAAGGGCGATTGCCTTTTTTGTAAGACGCCATCAATGTAAACTGGCTAATCACTAAAACTTCTCCGTCTACCTCTTTAATGGACAGATTCATAACCCCATTACTATCATTGAAAACTCTAAGTGCAGCTATCTTTCGTACCAGCCACTCCACATCGTCTGGAGAATCTGCTGCCTCTACGCCCAATAGGATCAGGAAACCTTGGGAAATACGTGATTTTTCTTTCCCATCTATGGTAACAGATGCATGGGTAACTCTTTGAATAACTGCTCGCATAATGTGATTTACTCTATTTCTTGTTTTTTAATTTCAATAAAAGGATGAAGATTGTCGTAAAGAAGGCTTCCTCGCTTATTACCAAAAAGATGTATCAGCTCGTCTCTCGATGCTTCTCTTATTCTCTTGTAACTCTTGAACTGTTTGATCAACATGCTTTTGGTTACGTCACCAACACCATTTATATCATCAAGTGCAGAATGTAACTGGCTTTTAGAACGTTTCTGCTTATGAAACGTGATGGCAAAACGATGTACCTCATCTTGCATTTGTGTCAATACCTTAAATAATTCACTACTTTGCTTCATTCCGACAACCACAGGCGGAAAACCATAGAGCAACTCATTGGTTCTATGTCTATTGTCTTTAGCCAATCCTGCTATGGGAATCTCTATATGAAGTTCATCCTCTATTACCTTACGCACACATTCCATCTGCCCCTTTCCACCATCGGTAATAATAAGATCGGGTAGGGGGCTTTGTTCTTCAATCAGTCGGGAATACCTGCGACGAACTACCTCCTGCATGGATGCATAATCATTGGGACCTACCACTGTTTTAATATTGTACTTTCTATATTCGCTCTTTGCAGGTTTAAGTTTCTGAAATACCACGCATGCCGCTACAGCATCACTTCCCTGAATATTGGAATTATCGAACAATTCTATGGTATAAGGGAGCTTGGGTAAATGCAGATGTTCCTGAATCTCTTTCATCAAACGGACTCTCTTCTGCTCTGGATTGAGTTTGTCCTGCTGCTTGAGCTGTTCTATCTTGTATTCCTTGACATTCAACTCCGAAAGTTTGAGTAGCTTCAGTTTATCACCTCGCTGAGGTATTGTAATGGAAACGTTTTCTAAATGCAGGTCAATAGCAAAGGGGATCACTATTTCTTTCGAAGAAGAACCAAAGCGACTTCTTAATTCCACTATACCTAATGTGAGAAGTTCTTCACAGCTTTCATCCAGACGCTTCTTAAACTCAATGGTAAAAGACTGCGTTACGCTGCCTTTAACAATATGTAAGTAATTGATATAAGCAACATCTTGATCCATTTCTATATTAAACACATCAAGATTAGTATTCGTAGGACTCACCACCTCACTCTTAGCCTGGAATGTACTTAAT
Organism: Bacteroidaceae bacterium; assembly: GCA_017468985.1. GTDB lineage: Bacteria > Bacteroidota > Bacteroidia > Bacteroidales > Bacteroidaceae > UBA6382. The sequence goes on along the minus strand of JAFUHF010000039.1, from coordinate 2,278 downwards.
AAACTATAACGGTCTTTGAGCTCCTGAGCTTCTTCAAAGCGCATTTCCATTGCCAATTCTTGCATGCGTGCCTTTATCTTACGCTTCACGTCATCCGTATTTCCTTTTAGTATCTCACGGCATTCATCAATATTGCTCAAATACTCCTCTTGACTTTGTTTCCCCACACAAGGACCCTTACACTTACGAATTTGATAATTCATACAAATAGAATATTTCCCCTCATCAACAGCATCCTTTTTCATTGGCATAGCACAGGGCCTTGGGAAATACATTGTTTTCATCAGTTCTAATAGCGCATACATTGTTCCCACGTGGGAATAAGGCCCAAAGTATTGTCCTTTTTTCAGATCGATCTGCCTCGTCTTATAGATTCGGGGATAATCTTCTTTCGTGATACATATAGAAGGATATGTTTTATCATCCTTCAGCAACACATTGTATCGGGGTTGATACTTTTTAATTAAGTTATTCTCCAACAGTAACGCATCTTCTTCGGTTTTTACGACAGAAAAGGTGATATTTTCTATCTTACTCACAAGCATAGCCGTCTTACGACTTTGTAGATTTTTGTTAAAATAAGAGGAAACACGATGCTTCAAGTTTTTTGCCTTTCCAACGTAAATAATCGTGTTATCTTTATCATAATATTGATAACTACCCGGTTTTTCAGGAAGACTATAAACAATCTGCTTTAAACGATCTAATCTTTTTTTGTTATTCGATTCAATCGACATTTATACAAATCAGTTAAAATGTTTCACGTGAAACACTATCGATGCAGTAAAACCAATAAAACATTAATATCGCTCGGTGAAACCCCTGGTATTCGTTGCGCTTGAGCAATCGTAGCAGGATTGAGACGAGACAACTTCTGTCGAGCCTCTGTAGACAATTGCGTGATCTGGTGATAATCAAAATGACCTTGAATTTTAATATCTTCAAACCGACGCATTTTTTGAGCCATTAGTTTTTCGCGTTCGATATATCCAGAGTATTTAATCTCGATTTCTGCGGCTTCAATAATTTCTTCATTACATACGGAAAGATGTTCGAACAATTCATTAAAAGCAGGTATCATCATCCGCATACGGTCAACTGAAAGTTCTGGGCGACAGATCAACTCGCTTAACCTTGCAGCTTCACGCAATGGGGCAGAAGACACAGATAGTAGGTGATCGTTGATTTGTTTGGGTTTGACCACATAGGTATTACAAAAGGAAACGATTTCATCAATACTTTTCTTTTTTGCTTCGAAATGACGTTGATGATCTTCATTTATTAATCCATAATGAATAGCAAATGGCGTTAAACGAATATCCGCATTGTCCTGACGAAGAAGTATGCGGTATTCAGCACGAGAAGTAAACATTCGATAAGGTTCATCCACTCCCTTTGTCACCAGATCGTCAATCAAGACTCCAATGTATCCTTCATCTCGTTTCATAATAAAAGGTTCGGTTCCAAAACACCTGTTAGCAGCATTTATACCTGCAAAGATACCTTGTCCTGCGGCCTCTTCATAGCCTGTGGTTCCGTTAACTTGACCTGCCAGGAACAAACCAGAAATAATCTTAGATTCTAAACTGGCATGAAGTTGTGTTGGATCAAAGAAATCGTATTCAATGGCATATCCAGGGCGATAGATCTCCACATCGCGGAATGCTGGCATTTTGCGAATAGCCTTTAGCTGAACATCAAATGGCAAACTGGAAGAAAACCCATTCAAATACATTTCGTGCGTATCAGTTCCTTCTGGTTCAAGAAACAAAGGATGCTGATCTCGGTCAGGGAAAGTATGCAACTTTGTTTCTATGCTCGGACAATATCTCGGACCAATGGATTGTATCTGGCCATTGTAAAGAGGAGAGTCTTCCAATCCACTGCGAAGAACTTCGTGAACCTCCTCATTGGTGTTACACAACCAACAATGTATTTGAGGCAACAAACGTTTCTTTGTTCGGAAAGAAAAACGATGAAAATCATTTTCTCCTGGTTGCTCTTGCAATTCATCTAAATGTACGGTCCTACCATCAATGCGCACAGGTGTTCCTGTTTTCATTCTCTGTACCAAAACACCTTGAGCAGAAATGGATTCGGAAAAACAATGAACAGCTGGCTCAGAGATTCTGCCGCCTTCCACCTTATTTCTACCGATGTGAATAAGGCCATTCAGAATACTACCTGCTGTTACTATCACGCACTTTGCTATGAATGTAACATTCCAGATGGTTTTTATCCCTTTCACTTCACCCTTGCTCACCAACAATTCCTTTGC
>JAFUHF010000038.1 GCA_017468985.1 Bacteroidaceae bacterium | reverse complement strand
TTATTCTTTGAGCGTTTTCTACAAATCATCTATAGAAGGAAGTGACGACTTCAAAATTTCAATTAACTCTTTTGTTATGTAGTCTGCCACACCTAAAGGCTGTGTCATTCCACGCAGGGCGTATTCAACCTTTGTGTTATTCTTCGACCGACATAGAAGAAGACCTATAGTAGGATTGTCCTCAGGCATCTTTACCAAATCATCAATGGCAGATATGTAGTAATTGAGTTTGCTGATAAATTCAGGTTGAAACTCCACAACCTTCAATTCAAATGCGACATAACAGTGCAAACGTGTATGATACATCAACAAATCAACTCTGCTCTCGTCTCCGTCTATGTTTAGCTAAAATTGCCTTTTCACAAAAGAGAAGCCTGTTCCCAGTTCCAGTAGAAAATCTGTAATCTTAGTTGTCAACTGGTCTTCAAGGTCACTTTCCTGTTTTATTTTTGTCATGTCAACGAATCCAAAGTTATACGGATCTTTGAACGCTGCTTTGGCTAAGTCGCTTTTTAGCGGAGGTAACGTGTCAGCAAAATTGTTGGGGAGAGACTTGACCTTCGTGTGATAGCCATCATCTATCTGCATGAGCATTATGTCACGACTCCATCCCTGCAAAGCAGACTCTGTGATGTAGAAAGCACGTAGTACATTATCTTTGACCTTGGGAAACATAGAGATATGATGATACCATGTAATTTGTGCAAGTGGCACTTGCACAAATTCGCCATCGGCAGAAACCGTGAATTTTGACAGCCGCGATTTTAACACTTGATTATCCTGCATTTGTGTAAGCGGCACTTGCACAAATGGAAAGTCCGGGTATTCAACAGCAAACTGGCGCATATATTTCAGGTTTCGAATAGAATAGCCACTGTCACTGCCATATCGTGCCATAAGGTCTGCCGAAAGCATGTCTATGACTTTCGCATCCAATCCTTGTGTTTCCTGCTTCTTCAAAATATCATTTCCCAACCACCAATAGTGCTTGATTCATTTCCTGTTCCACCAAGAATTTCTTGTACTCTCGCACTATCAACTCCTTTATATCGACTTCCAACAAGTCCGCTATCTTCAGAAGGCTGGGTAAGTCAGGCTGTGATGAGTTTGTTCATATAGGGGAAAACACGCTGCCCGAGTTTGGGCTCATTGGCATATCTGTCGAGAATTTTTTGAATCTCTGGGTGTGATAAGGAATTATTGGTGTCCGGTAAAACTCAAAATTGCATGAAAACCTATCCGCAATGGCGATAAACAGTTGTTTTTGGATCTTGTTTTTGAAAAGTAAGCCCCTTTAATCGAAAAGAGTCGGTTGTTCAGGTTGCGGATACCTCGAATAGCACGTGTAATTTTCGTGATTCGGTCGCTGACACCCCAAATAGCACGTGTAATTTTCGTGATTCGGTCGTGGACATCCAAAATAGCACGTGTAATTTTCGTGATTCGGTCGCTGACATCCAAAATAGCACGTGTAATTTTCCTGATTCGGTCGTGGACATCCAAAATAGCACGTGTAATTTTCATGATTCGGTCGCGGACATCCAAAATAGCACGTGTAATTTTCATGATTCGGTCGTGGACCCCCAAAATAGCACGTGCATAAAATCTATTTACCAATACGAATGTATTATATCTATAATAATAGTGGCCTGCTCAGAATGAACAGGCCACTATTTATGTTAGAAGTAACGATTAGTAGACTTCAAGGAAGTAGAAGTAATCGCTATAGGTTCCGAACGAACCGGCTGCTACTCTCCATGTGAACGGGATGAAATAGATACCGATCTTGTTGCCATTTTCATCTTCGTCATCAACAAGTCCAATAGGATACCCACCATTATCTTTGTCCTTACCGTGCTTCAATTCGCTATTCCATTGTGCATAGACAGGTCCATAGGTAGGATGTGTGTAAGCCGTATTCATTCTTGATGAATTTGTGTTACCCACATTGTCTGTCACTACGATTGAGCTATCGGCCTTAACGTCAATATAGTAGCCATAACCTTCGCCGTGAGCATCGGGAATGAAGAAAAGGTCCTGTACGGTGGAATACTGAATCTCTTTACGAACTCCTTCTTCGTTCCATCCATCATAGAATGCAATAAGACCATAAGGAGCATAATCTTGCTTGAGAACAGTAATGCTAAGAATACTCAGACTGTCGGGCTGATTCACATAAGGGTTTGTGAACTCCTCCGGTATTGTAATGCGCAGAGGATAATTCTTAAAGGCTTCCATCGTTGTGTCAACCTGTACTGTGAGGTCCTTTGACGTTTCACCAGCAGCGAAGGTTACAGAAGTTGGAACTGTGAAACATGGGGCGGTCTCAATCACTTTCAAGGGAACAGTAAGTTCACCTGTGCCATCCTTGCGAGAGATTGTGAACTGGAATGACATATCTTCGAGGTCAAGAACTTTGTTCTCCTGATTAACGAAGAATGTATTCAGCGTTCCTGGTTCTTTTCCAGGAGAATAATCGTCGTCATCGCATGAAGCCATGGAAAGGCTCATTGCTGCGACACCGGCCAATAGAAATATTTTGTTGAGTTTCATATCTATGGATTTGAAAAGGATTAATTATTAATCTGTAACGCCATCTCTCAAGTTAGGAAGCTGACCTGCTTCTGGCTGAGCACCTCCTTCGTTGTCAACGATACCCAAGTTGTTGTCACGCTCTGTTTGTGGGAAGCGCATGTTGAGCCATGGATCGTCGGCTGCAATGTTGAAGGTAAATGCATCGTCAAAATTGGTCGTATTGGGTCCATGGAAACGAACAATGGGTTTGCCCAAACGTTTTGCATCGGCAGTGAAGAAGCCTTCACCCCAAAGCTCTACGCGACGCTGGAACCAAATTTCATTGGCCAAAGTACGGCCACCGGCAGCTGCCGTGTAGGAAGGATCGCGATAGGTCTTCACGAAGTTCTCCAGCGTTGTGCGTGCTTTGCCTTCACTGCCAGACTTCAGTTCACCTTCAGCCTTGATGAGGTACATTTCTTCCACACGCATCAAGGGGAAGTCGTTGTTGTAGAGTGTACCGCCTACACCATTCTTGGCACCGAACTTGATGTTCGTGTAAGGGCGGAATACGTCCTTGTCACCGACAGCGTCAGCATATTCGGCAATTTCATCGCCTACGTAGCCGTCCCATTCCAGGCCAGCCCAGTTGGGTGAATGCAGATCCTCGTCCAGCCACCATCCCTTACGCACGTCGGTTTCGGGAATCTTGTCCCAAAGCAGTTTGTTGATCATCGGGGTATTCTGGGTTGCTGCGGCATAAGTGCCGAGGTTGAAGCCCGTAAACCAGTTGGAGGGGTTCGATGCACTTGAGCTCTGAGCCATAGCATCAGTGATGATTACGGCCCACATCCAGTTGTGCTCCTCAGCGTCGCAGAAAGCAGGAACGCTTACTTCTTCGATGGAAGCGGGCTCAAAGCCTGCCATAGCCTTTTCAGCATCTGCAGCTGCCTCTTCCCACTGCTCGCGGATGAGGTTCGCGCGAGCGCGTAGACCATAAGCTACCTGCTGATTAATCTTGGCCTTGTCGTTGCGATTCTTGTTCAGATGGGCAACACCGTAGTTCAGGTCTTCCATAATGTATTCATACACGTCCTTCACCGTTGCACGCGGATTGTTGGTGTAGTCAACACCTTCGCGCAGAATAGGTATACAAGGCTCGTTTTCTTTCGCTGTAAACTGATAGTGAGGAGCCAGCGACATGTAGCAATAGGCGCGGAGTACGCGAGTCTGTGCCATCTTGTTGATCTCAACGGAGTCGGTCGTAGCTTCGTCAATGGTTGCCAAAATATCGTTGGCCAAACCGATGGTGCGGTAAGGTACGGAGTAACGAATAAATGGGTTTGCATAGCTTGCGTTACGTGTGGAAAGCTCACTTGCTGTGGAGATCCAGTTGTAATTATTGTCAGAGCCGGCCATGTCGGCACCTTCCAAGTCTGCGCTCAAGGCAATCATGGGGAAACCGAAGTCATCGGGACGCGTGCTGGAAGGATAGCCCGTCCAAGCCTTACCCATGTAGGAGAACATACCGGAGAAGGTTGCGTCACTGCGCGAAGGTGTGGCACTGTTGGTCTCCACCACCTGGTCAAGCGTTAATGAGCCTCCTTGGGGGATCTGCTCGTCAATGTCATCGCAAGATGCAGCAACGAACAGTGTTCCAAGCATCAAAAGGGAAATCTTATGTAATTTCATATCTCTTTATTGTCTTGTAATGATGATAGAATGAATGATTAGAAAGTAAGGGTAAGACCAGCGGTGATGCTGCGCATGGAGCTGTAGTCACCAGATGCACGGCCCTGGCCGGAGGTCATTGAACCAATACCGAAGTTGTAACGAGGATCGAGACCCTTACGCTTTGTGGTTACAAAGAGGTTTTCGCCAGCCACGTATACGCGGATGCCCTTCATCTTGAGAGTTGAAACCACGCTTGCAGGCAGGGTGTAACCGAGGGTGATGTTGTTCAGAGCCAGATAGCTTGCACCTGTAAGGAAGCGGTCCATCGGGGTTTGTGAACCTGAACCTGGATCGTCCGTCGAAGCCGTGCTCAGACGAGGAATGTTGCTGCCCGTGTTTTCAGGGCTCCATGCCTTGAGCAGGTCTTTGTGCATGGCAGTACCGGCAGAGAGGCCGTTGTGCATGAGGGCCTGATACTGTCCGTCGTAGATCTTACCACCCAGTTGGAAGGCAAACTGTGCGCTGAGGTCGAAGCCCCAACCGCGTACGGTTGTACCGAAACCACCCACGAGGTCGGGCAGCGTAGTGCCGATTTCGTAACGGCTGGCTGAAGTGAGGTCTTCAGTGAGTTCTTCCTTCACGATAGGACCGGCGCCATACGTCTGGGTCATAGCCTGCAAATGGTCAGGATTGTTGGCGTTACGATCGGCTTCTGCAATACCCTCTTTCCAGGTATATGCCTTCCAATACTGTGCCTTACCGGTTTCCTTGTTTACGCCGGCATACTTCACCATGTAAGCCTGATAGAGCGAACCGCCTTCACGAATGATCTGGTTGCTGTACTTCAAGCCACCTTCTGCAATAGAGGGGTCGAGCTTGGTGATTTCGTTGTGGTTGGTAGCAAAGTTCAGGTTAGCATCCCACTGAATGTCTTTCGTCTTGAGGATGGTTCCGTCGAGGGCTACTTCCAGACCGTAGTTGAGCATAGAACCTACGTTAGCCGTATAGCTGTTCACCGTGAAGCCTGAGCTTCCCGGGAGGGTCTTGCTGTAGAGCAGGTCGGTGGTCTTACGCGTATAGAACTCAATAGATCCGTTCAAGCGGTTGCCGAAGAGGCCGAACTCGATACCGGTGTTGAATTCCTTGTTGGTTTCCCACGTCAGCTCGTCGTTACCTTTGTCCGACATGCTGATGGTATATTCACCCGTAGCTGTGTTGTAGTTGGTGGTGTAACGGTTGGCATAGGCGTGATAGCCCAGACCGCCGTCGTTACCCTGAGCACCCCAGCTGGCCTTGTACTTCAGGAGGTCTACCCATGTAACGTCCTTCATGAAGTCTTCCTTGTTGATCTGCCATGCAGCACCAATGGATCCGAATGTACCCCAACGGTGACCGGGAGCAAACTTACTGGAAGCGTCGCGACGTATGGATGCACTGGCGAAGTACTTGTTGTCGTAGTCATACTGCACACGGCCGAGGAAACCTTCACGCATCAGGTTGTCGGTGCTTGAAGTAGGATCGCGCTGTTCCAAGCCCTTGGCATTGTTCAACTCACCAATATACGGATCGTAAAGGTGGTCGTTTGAGCCAGTGAGGCCCTGATCCTTTACCTTGTATTGCTCATAACCGGCAAGGATGGAGAAGTTGTGAACATCGGCAAAGGTCTTGGTATAGTTGGCCAGATACTGCTGGTTGATGGCCAGCGTGCGGTCGTGGTAAACGTATGCCTCACCGTCGACTGCTGAGCCTGAGCCGTAAGGGCTGTAGAGCGTGGTACCGCGGCGGTTGTAAGACTGTGCGTTGAGGTTAGCCGTGAGCGAGAGGCCCTCGATGGGGGTGATCACTGCCTGCCACTGACCGGTGAACACGTCGCTGTAGGCCTTACGGCGGTCGTAGGCATTGTCGCGTACGGCGTTACCGTTGATGCCCGGACGGGTGAAGTTGGTCTGGTTGGCATCGTAAACCACGCGGCCATTTTCCGTCTTGATACTACCGTCTGCATTACGTACGTAGAGCGGAAAGATGGGGGCAACCTGCTGCGTGATGTAGAACAGGTTCCCTGAAGAACCCCAAGTGTCAGTTGTATAGTACGGGGTTTCGCTGTCACCGTGAGTGAAGCTCATGCCCGTAGAGAGCTTGATGTAGTCGTTCACCTGATAGTCCACGTTGCTGCGGCTGGTGTAACGAGAGTAGTTGGAGTTGTCTACATAACCACCGTCCTTCAGGTAGCCAACGCTGGCAAAGTAGTTGAGCTTGCCTTCGTTGCCGGATACGGATGCGTTGTATTCCTGACGGAAGGAGCTGTGGAACGTTTCGTCATACCAATCGTCGGGCGTATAGTAGTACTCGCCGTCGGTGTAGCCCAACTTGGCATGGGGATTGAGCTTGAAGTTGGTACCGATGAGGTTTTCGCCATCGGGCACGGTGTAAACCTGATAGCCCAGACCACCATTGTTCTGGTTGTAGATGTTTTGATTGGCATAGGCATAAGCCTCGGTAGCCGTTGATCCGTTGTAGATCTTGCTGTTGTACATAGACTTGAAGTGGGTCTCGTAGTACTCGGCAGGATTGTCAATCACGTCATACTGAGGAATCAGGCGAGAGTTGGAACCCCACTTGGCGTCGAACGTAACGGTGGCAGGCTGACCGGCCTTGGCACGCTTGGTGGTTACGATGATCACACCGTTAGCACCACGGGCACCATAGATGGCACTGGCAGCAGCGTCCTTCAATACGGAGATGGACTCAATGTCCTGGGGGTTGATGTTCTGAATGCCTACTTCCGTAGGAGCGCCGTCAACGATATAGAGCGGAGCATTGCTGGCCTGCATGGAGCCGAAACCACGGATGCGCACGTTGCCTGGGCCAGAACCCGGGCCGCCAGACGATGTGGTCTGCACACCGGCCACCTTACCTACCACTGCGCTCACGGCGTTTGCCGTAACGTGGGAAGCAATGTCTTCCGACTTCACTTCGGCAGCCGAACCGGTGAAGGCCGACTTCTTTTCCTTACCGTAAGCCACCACGATGGCTTCGTCCAGAAGTTTTTCGTTAAGCTGCAGTTTTACGTTCATCGTAGCACTAACGGGAACTTCCTGCGTAGAATAACCAACGGAGCTAATGGTCAGCGTATTGTACTGATTGGGTACAGTAAGCTGGAAAACTCCTCTGGCATCAGTCACTGTGCCTACTGCTGTTTTGTTCACAAAAACGCGAACGCCGGGCAGCGGACTTCCATCAGCCGCGTCGGTAACGACACCCGTTACCTTACGACCCTGAGCCATAGCACTACCTACTACCATGAGCAGGCATGCCAAAACTAACATGAATCTTTTCATTTCTCTCTTATTGAAACTAATTATTAATGTATGTTCTCTACTTTTCGGTTCGATTGATCCTGAACAATTCTCCTTAATTATATATAGCATATTGCAAAGGGCCTATCTCAGGCTTCGAACGATTTGCAAAATTAATCAATATTTTAAAAATGCGCACCAAAATTGTAGCTTTTTTCTGTTTGCAACTTCGTTAAAGTATCATTTTGTCGCTTAATGGCGTATATTCCCTGTCTTTTTGGCAACATCAGATATAAAAGCTCTACCACGTTCGGGGTAGCGGACCTGTGCTGCGCGTAAGGAGTGGTGCTCCGGAAGAGGGAGGAGTTATGATGAGCTTAATGGGAAGCGGTGGGCTATGGTGTAGGTGGCCATAGGCCTGCGTGGGTGCGCTGTAGCCGGCGCACGCCTTGCGCTATGGAGGCAAGGCCGAAGTCGTCGGGGCGGAGCTCTTTCCATGGGAGCCAGAAGAGGTCGGCTACGTCGTCGTTGGGGTGCAGGGTAACGTTGCCTGAGGCCTGGCAGAGGAAAAAGTTGTCGACGGTGTAGACGTCGAGGCCGCTATACCTATATATATTAGGAATAGAGAAAAGCCATTGCCGGGGCGAAAGGATGAGGCCGGTTTCTTCTTTCAACTCACGCGTGAGGGCCTGTTCCAAGTCTTCCCCTTTGTCCACGAAGCCTCCTGGGAGGTCCAGCGTATGGATGGCTGGTTGCCGGCTCCTGCGCGCCACGAGCAACTGGCCCTGTGGATTCATCACCACGCCTACCACGGCTGCTGCCGCGTTCTGAAACATCTCGAAACCGCAGTCGTGGCAGCGACGCGACTTGAAGTCTTGGGCCTCAAAGGCCATGGACCCACATACGGGACAGTAGCGAAAGGAAGGAAAGGCTTCGCTGGGCATGATCTTAGGACTTGTTTGTTCAGATGTCTTCGTCTTCCTCGTCGTCAAGCAGTTCGCCCGTGCGGAAGTCTACCTCTATGATTTCCGCATCGTCGGGATTGAGCTGGTTGCGCGAGGCCTGGGCTACGATGGCCCACTGTCCAGTGCCGTTGGGTATGCGTGCGTAGCTGCCGTTGGTGGGGTGGGCATTTTCTCCAACTTCCTCGTCGCGATAAAAGGCATCGAGCGTTTTGTCGTCTGGCCCTATGAGCTCAATGCCTAACTCCTTTTTGTGGGAGAGGCGCCGGCGCAGTTCGTGGTCTAACGAGGAAACGACGCACACCTGCCCCGGGAGCAGCGTGCCTTCCTTGAATCGGAAAATCACGTGGTCAATGCCGTCTTCGTCTATTTTAATAAGGTAAACGCCTTTCAGGTGGATGGCTGTATCGGCGGCGTTATAGAGCTCTATCCAGTCGTTGTCGGGAAATTCTTTGCCGCAAATCTCGTTGAGCACGAGGGAGGGGTCTGGGCGTTCAACGCATGAGGTGACCATCAGGCCGCTCAGGAGGAGCATCAAGGGAATGAACTGCTTCATGAGGATGTGGTTTTGGAACAGGATGCAAATTTAATCATTTTCAAAAGAATGCTCTCAGGGTGTGTCCATAAATCAGCCAGAAACATGGGCAAAAGTTACATAATCCATTCGTTTAGGTGCCAAAACGTTGGTTATTCAAGGATTAAAAATACAAAATAAGAACTTTGGCTTTCAATTTTGGAGAAACGTCATTATTTTTTTCTACTTTTGCGCCCATAATCGAAAAAAGACGGCGTTCATTATCATGCAAAATAACTTAGTTATCGTAGAGTCACCGGCTAAAGCAAAGACCATTGGCAAGTTTTTGGGTAAGGATTTCAAGGTTATGTCGAGCTATGGCCATATACGTGACCTTAAGGAGAAAAGCTTCAGCATCGACACGGAGAGCTTTCTTCCGGAATATGAAATTCCCAAGGACAAGAAGAAGATCGTGGACGATTTGCTCAAGGAGGCAGCCAAGTCGCAGAACGTATGGCTGGCTTCCGATGAAGACCGTGAGGGAGAGGCCATCTCGTGGCATTTGGCAGAGGTGTTGGGCCTGAACGTGGAGCAGACGAAACGCATCGTTTTCCACGAAATTACCAAGCCCGCCATCGTTGAGGCCATTGCCCATCCGCGCAACATCGACCTGAACCTGGTAAATGCACAGCAGGCTCGCCGCGTGCTCGACCGCATCGTGGGCTTCAAGCTGTCGCCCGTGCTTTGGCGCAAGGTGAAGCCATCGCTCTCGGCCGGCAGGGTGCAGAGCGTGGCCGTGAGGCTGATTGCCGATCGGGAGAACGAAATCAAGCGTTTCACCACGTCGTCCAACTATGCTGTAACGGCCTTTTTCGACATCGTCACGGCCGCCGGTGAGCGGCAAACGGTGAAAGCCGACCTTGGCCGCCGTTTCCAGACCAAGGAGGAGGTAAGGCAGTTCTTAGAGTCGTGCCGGACGGCTACGTTCACTGTGAATGCCATCAGCAAGAAGCCCGTGAAGCGTTCGCCGGCACCGCCCTTTATGACGTCCACCCTGCAGCAGGAAGCGGTGAGGAAGTTGGGCTTCCCCGTGGCCCTGACCATGCGTCTGGCGCAGCAGCTCTACGAAGCTGGTCACATTACGTACATGCGTACCGACTCGCTCAACCTCTCCTCACTGTGTTTGGGCAGTTCGAAAAATCTGATTACCGACACCATGGGCGCTGAATACAGCAAGCCGCGTCAGTTCCAGACAAAGGCCAAGGGTGCTCAGGAGGCTCACGAAGCCATACGCCCCACCTTCATGGATCGCGAAAGTGCCGGAGGAACGCAGAACGAACAGCGCCTCTATCAGCTCATCCGTCAGCGTACGTTGGCCTCACAGATGGCCGATGCGCTTTTTGAGCGGACTACGGCAACCATACAGATCTCCAATATGGAGGAAACTCTCGAAGCGAGCGGCGAAGTGATGAAGTTTGACGGCTTTCTGCGCGTTTATGCAGAATCAACCGACGACGATGGGGCTGCCAATGAGGGAACGCATCTGCTGCCGCCCATGAAGAAAGGCCAGGCGCTCGACCTGCAACGGATGGTGGCTGAAGAGCGGTTCTCGCAAACGCCGCCGCGCTACAACGAGGCCTCCCTGGTTCACAAGATGGAGGAACTGGGCATAGGCCGCCCCTCCACTTATGCCAATATCATTACGACGATTCAGCAGCGCGGTTACGTAGAGCGCGGAAACAAGGAGGGCTGCAAGCGCGAGTCAGAACAGCTGGAGCTCAAGGACAACCGCATCAAGGAAAGTAAGAAGACCGAAACCTTCGGCGCAGAGAAAAACAAGCTGTTGCCTACGGATGTGGGCATGGTAGTCAACGATTATCTCTTGGCCGAGTTTCCCGACGTACTGGATTATAATTTTACGGCTAAGGTGGAGAAGGACTTCGACGCCGTGGCCGAAGGCAAAAAGGATTGGACGCTGCTCATGAAGCGGTTCTACCAGCGTTTTATGCCCGAGGTGGACAAGGCCCTTGCCACGCGCACCGAGCACAAGGTGGGTGAGCGCATCTTGGGCACCGACCCCACTACGGGGCGCACCGTTTCGGTGAAGATAGGCCCTTATGGCCCCATGGCTCAGCTGGGCCAGGTGGACGATGCGGTGAAACCTCTCTTTTCGCAGCTCCGCAAGGGGCAGAGCCTGGAAAACATCACGATGGAGGAGGCCTTGGAGCTCTTCCGCCTGCCGCGCGAGCTCGGAACGTTCGAGGGCAGCAAGGTGGTGGTCAATTCCGGCCGCTTTGGTCCCTACGTGATGTGTAACAAGAAGTATGTGTCCATCCCCAAGCAGTTCGACTTGATGTCCATCACGCTTGACGAGGCCGTGGCCCTGATCCGCCAGAAGCGCGCGAGCGAGGCGGCCAGCCATATCAAGAGCTTCGACGAGGATCCAGAACTCGAAATCCGCACCGGACGCTACGGCCCGTACATTGCTTATAAGGGCAAGAACTATCACCTGGCCAAGTCGCTGGCGGCTCAAGCGGCGGAGCTGACGTTGGCCCAGTGTCGCGAAGTGATAGAACAGCAGTCGGCCGCCACGGCCAAGCCGCGCCGTTCGCCCCGGCGCACCACGCGAAATGCTTAGCCTCCTAGAGCAGCAATGAAAAGCATTATTCTCATAGGGTATATGGGTGCCGGCAAGACCACCGTGGGCCGCAATCTGGCCAAACGGCTGGGGCGCATGTTCTACGACCTGGACTGGTACATCGAAGACCGTTTCCATAAGCGCATTCCCCAACTTTTCGAGGAGAAAGGCGAGGAGGGTTTCCGCAAAATGGAGCGTGGCATGCTTCAAGAGGTAGCCGCATTCGAGGACATCGTGCTGGCTTGCGGCGGAGGTACGCCGTGCTTCTTCGACAACATGGACTACATGAACTCCTGCGGCATCACGGTCTATATGAACGCCTCCGTTCATACCATCATCAACCACCTTCAGCTGAGCCACACGGTACGACCGCTCCTGAGGGACAAGTCGGGCGCGGAGCTCGAAGCCTACATCACCGAACAGCTTGAGGAGCGCCGCTCCTTCTATGAACAGGCACAGGTCACGTTCGACGTTGACGTGCTCGACGACTTCAGCAAGATCAACGGCTTGGTGAGCCGTATGGCTGTGGAGTTAGAGCCGATCATCAGGCAGGAAGAAACCGTATAATCATCAGCATAGATCACTAACGAGACAGCATACGTATCGACATGGGTAAATGGAGAATTGAAGATTCAGAGGAGCTTTACAACATAGGCGGTTGGGGTATCAACTATTTTGGCATCAACAAGCAGGGCCACGTATATGTGTCGCCCCACAAGGATGGGGTGCAGATCGACTTGAAACAGCTCGTCGACGAGCTGGCCGAGCGCGACACCACGGCCCCCATGCTCTTGCGCTTCCCCGACATTCTTGACAGCCGCATTGAAAAAACGGCCCAGTGCTTCGACAAGGCCGCTCAGGCCTACAAATTCCATGGCGAACACTTTATTATCTATCCCATCAAGGTCAACCAGATGCGCCCCGTGGTGGAGGAGATCATCAGCCACGGAAAGCGCTACAATCTGGGTCTGGAGGCCGGCTCCAAGCCCGAGCTCCACGCCGTGCTGGCCACCAATATGGATTCTGACAGCCTGATTATCTGTAACGGACACAAGGACCGCAACTACATACAGATGGCCCTCCTGGCCCAGAAGATGGGCAAGCGCATCTTCATCGTGGTTGAAAAGCCCGAGGAGCTGGAGACCATCTTCTCCACCGCTCATGCCCTCAACATGCGTCCCGACATCGGCATCCGCATCAAGCTGGCTTCCAGCGGAGCCGGAAAGTGGGAGGAGAGCGGCGGTGACGCTTCCAAGTTCGGCCTCGACTCTTCCGACTTACTTTCGGCGCTCGACTTCCTGCGTGAACATGACATGACGGACTGCCTGAAACTCATCCATTTCCACATAGGCAGTCAGATCACCAAAATACGCCGTATTCAGACCGCCCTGCGCGAGGCCGGCCAATTCTACGTACAACTCCACCGACTGGGCTTCGATGTGAAGTTCGTAGACTGCGGCGGCGGCCTAGGCGTGGACTACGACGGCACCCGTTCGTCCAATAGCGAGTCGTCCGTGAACTACTCCATTCAGGAGTATGTCAACGACTGCGTCTATACCTTCGTTGACGTGGCCAACAAGAACCAAATACCCCATCCTAACATCATCACGGAAGGCGGCCGCTCGCTTACGGCCCACCATTCGGTGCTCATTCTGGAGGCTTTCGAGGCTTCGTCGCGCCCCTCCATGCCGGAGTCGTGGGAGGCACAGCCCGACGACCACCAGTTAGTGCGCGACTTGAGCGACATCTGGGATCACCTCTCCGCGCGGTCTATGCTCGAGGACTGGCACGACGCCGAGCAGATACGCGAGGAGGGTCTCGACCTGTTCAGCCACGGACTGATCGACCTCAAGACGCGTGCGCAGATTGAGAGCGTATATTGGAGCATCACGCGCGAGGTGCGTGCGCTGGCCCATACCCTCAAGCACGTGCCCGAGGAGCTGCGCCGGCTCGACAAGCTCCTTGCCGACAAATACTACTGCAACTTCTCGTTGTTCCAGAGCATTCCCGATTCCTGGGGCATCGACCAGCTTTTTCCCATCATGCCCATACAGCGCCTCTCGGAGAAGCCCGACCGCAACGCCACGCTTCAGGACATCACCTGCGACAGCGACGGAAAAATCGAGGCCTACGTGTGCAAGGACAGGCAGACCAACTATTTGCCTCTCCACGCTCTCAAGCACGGCGAGCCTTACTACATCGGTGTGTTCCTCGTTGGGGCCTACCAGGAGATTTTGGGCAATATGCACAACCTCTTTGGCGACACCAACGCGGTCCACATCAGCGTGGAGCCAGACGGTACTTATACCATCGACCAGATCATTGACGGCGAGACCGTGGCCGACGTGCTCGACTACGTGCAGTACAGTCCGAAGCAGCTCGTTCGCAGGCTCGAAACGTGGGTGAGCAAAGCGGTCAACAAGGGCAAGATCAGCGTAGACGAAGGAAAGGAATTTATCAGTAATTTCCGGGCCGGGCTCTATGGTTATACCTATCTGGAGTAGGCGCCGAGGCCTGCTTCTTCTGCTGCTGCTTTTCCATGCCGCCCTCGCGGCCCAGGAGGCTACGTGGGAAGATTTTCAAGATACTTTTTTTGCCGAGCGTGAAGGCGATGACCACGAGGAGGAAGAACGCCTCCTGGAACTCCATGCCCATCCCTTCAGTCTCAATGAGGCCACGGCCGAGACGCTGCTCCAGTTGCCCTTCATAGGGAAGGCCGAGGCCGACTCCATCCTATATTATATAAGGAGAAACGGCCCCATGCTCTCTGCCGGAGAGTTGGGCCTGGTGCGCTCGCTAAGTTTCGACATGCGCCGGTTTCTCCCCCTTTTTGTCCGTTTCGATGCGCCCAGTGCCGAGGCTCGGGAGCCGTCGCTTCTCTCCGCATGGCGGCAGGGCAAGCAGGAGGTGGCGGCCAATGTGGGCATTCCCTTCTATTTGCGCCAGGGCTTCAAGGCCAAGCTTAACCGCGCCACGGGGCGGCAAACGCCGGCGGCCTATCGGGGCCATCCCCTCTCGGGCACCGTGCGCTATCGCGCCACCTACGGCGACCGCCTTGCCGTGGGCTTCACGGCCAAGAACAGCGACGGCGAACCCTTTGCCCACGACGTGAACCGCCTGTTCGATTCCTATTCCTTCTTTTTGGTGCGCCACCAATCGGGCCTGCTGAACAGCTGGGCCGTGGGTGACTACAAGGTCCACATCGGAAAAGGCCTGACCGCCGGCATCGGCTTTATGAACAGCGGCATGGCGCTGCTCGCCTCGCGCCACGATCACAGCCAGGGCATCTTTCCCCATTCCGGCACCGACGAGTATCGCTTCCAGCGCGGAGCGGCCTTCACGCTCCGTAGGGGTTCCTTCCGCCTGCTCACGTTTGCGTCCCATCGCTATCTGGATGGTCGGCTGGACGATGGTCGCATCTATTCCATCAACACCTCCGGCTACCATCGCACCACCTTGGAACGCGAGCGGAAAAACAACGTGCAGCAAACCCTTGGCGGCCTTTCGGCCGATGCCCAGTTCCGACAGCTGCATGTGGGCTTTTCCGCCCTCTTTACGCACTACGACCATCCCTTTGCCCGTGGCAGTCAGGCCTATCAGCAGCACTATCCTGAGGGAGCTGACTTCGGAAATTTCGGACTTCATTATGCCTACGACCGCCGCAAGGTCAACGTAGGAGGCGAAACGGCCCTCACCCACGACGGTCGTTTGGCCATGCTCCATGATGCGCGCCTGCAGCTGCCCTGGCACATGCGCCTCTACGTGCAGCACCGCTACTACCATCCCTCTTACCATGCTCCTCTGGCTTGGGCCTATACCAGTTCTTCCGCCGTGCGTGGCGAGCATGGCCTGATGCTCGGAGCCTTCTGGGCTCCCAGTCGTCAGTGGGACCTCTCGGGCTATCTTGATGGCTATCGCCGCCTGGGGCCCACTTTTCGGGCCCTCACGTCGTCCAACGGCTACAGTCTTCAGGCGCAGTTGTCCTTTCGCCCCGGACGTAACGCGCTCTGGCTCTTTCGCTACAGGCTCCGTTCACAGCAGGAGAGCAGCACCAGGCACCCTCTGCTGCGCTACGCCATGAAGCATACCCTGACCCTGCAAAATCAGTCTGACCTGGGCCCCCTGAGCTTCACCACCACGCTCTCTTCCTGCGTCTACAAGCCGGCCATAGGCCTGCGCGAGTATGGTGGCTTGCTGGGCGAACGCCTGTCGGCCACGCTCTGGGGCATGAAGGTGGCCGCCTCGTTCGTGGCCTTCCATACCGACAGCTATGCCGCGTCGCTCTATGCCTACCAGCCAGCGTTGCGCTACGCTTACAGTAACTCGCGGTTCTACGATCACGGCTATGCCTTCAATGGCTCCCTGCTCCGCCGTTGGGGCCGCCATGTCGAAACCTCCCTGCTCTGCTCTTCGCTCCACTTTACCAATCGCGCCACCATTGGCTCGGCCGACCGCATGATCAGCTGTCCCACACAGACCGATTTGTCCCTGCTGCTCCGTTGGTTTTTCTGATGATGATGGTATCTTCATTTGGCCTAATAGCATACCTAAAGGCATGCTATTTTTATCATGCCCCTTACCAGCCATTTCGCCATACCTACGGCACGACTGCATGGCTGGCTACCAAATCTAATGCCTAAAGGCATATATCATGCGTTCCTTGTCATGCTGGAAGGGTAAATGGGGCTATTTGTAGCCTAAGCCGTGCGTTTACAGAAGAAATGCTGCGGACTTTGGGGCACCCATTGTAGTGAGGGAAGGGAATTGTTTGTATTTTGGCACATCCTTCAGTGGTTTGTGCAATCGTACAGGACGCTGAGTCCAACCGCGAGAGGATGGCGCGAGATTCCAGGACGCTGAGTCCAACCGCGAGAAGATGGCGCGAGATTCCAAGACGCTGAGCCCAACCGCGAGAGGACGGCGCGAGATTCTAGGACGCTGGGCTCAACCGCGAGAGGACGGCGCGAAATTCCAGGACGCTGAGCCCAACCGCGAGAGGATGGCGCGAGATTCCAGGACGCTGAGTCCAACCGCGAGAGAATGGCGCGAGATTCCAGGACGCTGGGCCCAACCGCGAGAGGATGGCGCGAGATTTCAGGACGCTGAGTCCAACCGCGAGAGGATGGCGCGAAATACCAGGACGCTGTGCCCGACCGCTGGAGGTTGGAACAAAAAAATGCGACGGAAGAAGCTGCATCCTGCCGTCGCATGATAAATAAGGTGGAGGCTCAGAGCGTCACCTTATGTTTGCCGCTGCCGTATTCCTTCGACTGCGTCTGGCCCGGGAGGGTTACCGTGGCGGTGGCACCTTTTGGAATGGTGAATTCCCAGATCCAGCGGTCGCCGTCGTAGTGCCATGCGGAGCGGATGATGCCGGCGGCAGACTGATATTCTGCCTTTACGAAGCCCAGGCGCTTGTCGGGAATGGGGCGCATAATGATGTGCTTAAATCCGGGGGAGGCCGGATCGGCGGCTATGCCGGCCACCGTCTGCCAAATCCACTGGCAAACGCAGCCGTAGGCATAGTGGTTGAAGCTGTTCATGCCCTTGGGACCCATGCCCGACGAGGCCATGTAGCTGTTCCAGCGTTCCCAGATGGTGGTGGCTCCGTTGTCAACCGAGTAGAGCCAGCTGGGGTTCTTGCGCTGGAAGAGCAGATTGTAGGCAATGTCGCTCATGCCGTTGTCCGTCAGGGTGGCCATGAGGATGGAGGTGCCAAGGAATCCGGTTTGCAGGCAACCGTCGTGGTCTACGAAGTTCTGGCGCAGACGGGCAATCATCTGCTCACGCTGTTGGCCGCTGACCAAGTGGTTTTTCAGGGCAAAGAGGGCAGGGGTCTGCATGGTGTTGAGCACTTCTGTGCGGAACGTGCCGTCGGGCTTGAGAAATTCCGTGTGCATATATTGGCGTGCCTGCTCGGCCATCTGGCGGTACGGGGCGGCGTTGCGGCCCGTTGCGGCGGCCATGTCGGCCATCATGTCAGCATCAAGGGCCCAGTAGGAGGCGCTCAGATAGTTCCAGTAGGCAATGGCGTCGGCCTTGGGCTTGCCGTTTTCGTGGGCCAGACCTCCGCAACTCTCTAAGGGCTCGTAGCTCAGCCAGTCGGCCCACTGATAGTTACGGTTCTCGGAGGTGAGACTTTCGTGGCGATACTTGGTGTCGTTGATGTGGTTCATGAAGCGGTCCATGGCGGCCCAGTTCTCGTCCACGATGGAGCGGTCGGCATACTGCTTCCAGATGGTCCAAGGCACGATGATGCCGGCGTCTGCCCAGCCCAGTCGCATGAAGTCAGAGCCGTACTGTGCCAAAGGAGCTACGCCCGGAAATCCGCCTTCGGGGCTCTGCGAATCGCGCATGTCGCGCATCCACTTATGGAAGAAGCGGTCGGTATTGGCAAAGAAAGTTCCCGTCTCGGTAAACACCTGCGTGTCGGCCGTCCAGCCCAGACGCTCGTTGCGCTGAGGGCAGTCCGTAGGTACGGAGAGATAATTGGAGCGCTGGCCCCAGAGGGTGTTGGAGATGAGGCGGTTGATGGAAGCGTCGCCCGTAGTGATGGTGCCCGTTTCGAGGTTCTGGGCAATGGAAGTGACGGGGAGCGACTGTATCTTTTTGATGTGGACCTCGCCAGTGGCGGTCACCGAAACATAGCGGTAGCCGAAGAAAGTGCAGTGAGGATAGTAGCTGACGTAGCCTTTTTGGGGGCCAAACGTGTAGTCAAGGCTGATTCCCGTGTTGGGAATGCGCAGATTGGTACGGTGGCAGCTGCCTTCGGGTCCGTCCATGCCGCGGCTCTTTGCCCCGTTGCCGTCGTTGAGTATTTCGGAGGGCAGACAGGTGAGCGTGGTGCCCTCGGCGGCCTGAAATTCGAAGGAAGGCACTGCGGCGGCGTTCTGGCCAAAGTCAACCACGAGGGTCTCGCCCGGACGGAGCACGATTTCGTTCTTTCCGCTGTACTCACGGGCAATGACCACCTTGCCGAAGGCGTCGGCAGTGGCACCCTGGACGTCCTTCCAGACGTAAGCGCGCGTGGGGTTGAGCATGAGGTCGGGGCGGAGGTAGACTTCGGCACCGTTGGAGGGAAGAATCTCGCCCTGAAACTCCGTGTTTTCCTCGGGGGTGGTGAGGAGCTGTGGCGTAGCGTAGCCCGGGAGAATGCGTGCGTCGTAAACCTCACCGTCGAAGATGGCGGCATGCTTTACGGGGCCGGCAATGCCTGCCTTCCAGTTCTGGAGATCGGTGCCGTAGAGGCGAGTGGTGCCATCGGCAAAGGTGAGTTGCAGTACGCCGCGGAAAGCACACTTCTTGCCAATCATTCCGTCGCTGTTGCCCGGGGTAATGATTTTGTCTCCCCACCAGCCGGGGGTAACCTGGGCCGAAAGCTCGTTCTGCTGGCCTGGTTTTTTGCCAAAGGCATCGGTAACGTCGTAGGTGAAGGAGCGCTTGGTCTTGGCATAGTGCGTAAAGCCCGGCTTGAGCACCTCGGTGCCCACGGGTTTGCCGTTAACGTAGAGCTCATACACGCCCAGTCCGGCGGTCATCCATACGGCTTTCACCACTTTCTTCTCGTTTTTGACGGTGGTGAGGAACCAGCTGGCCCCATCGGCCGCGCGTTCGTTTTGTCCGTTGATTTTCCCTGTCACTACGGGAGCATTGACTGCGGAAATCCACTTGGATGATGCCCATGCGGCATCGCTCAGGGCGGTGGTGCGCTGGCCCACCGTGGCTACGGCAGCGGCACTGCACAGGCTGACGGCAGCAGCTGCAACGACAGCTGACATGCGTCTGATTTTGCTGAAAAATTGCATCATGATGGTATAGATTGTTTTGTAAAATCTCTCTAACTCACGCAAAAATACAAAAACATTTCTGAAAATCGCCCCTCCCTCGGCAGATTCTTGCCTGAAGCCTTGCGATGTCGTCCCTCCGCCCGGCGATTCACTGCCCTAAAACAGTCCGCGGCACGGCCCCTTTGCAGGAACCATGCCGCGGCAATGTATGTCAGGGAGGAACGGAAGACGGAGCCCTTCTTTAACTCCCCGGACTCCCTGAACTCCTTTAACTCCCTAAAGAAAAACTATTTTGCTCCCGTGAGGGCCTTGATGGTGTCTACCTCAGCCTGGTCAAAGGGCGTTTTGTCCTGGCGGTAGATGTCGTGGAACCAGAGTTTGGGTTCGGTCAGGTCGGGCAGAGGCTCATCCCATGCAAAAATAGTGTTGGTCTTTCCAGAAACGAAGCCCCAGTTGATGGCTACGATCTTGTTCTCCTTGAGCACAGGCATCACGGTCTTGAACAGGCTGTTGGAACGGCGAGCCATATACTCGGTGCAGATGAGCGGACGGTTGAACATCTTGAGGTACTTGATTTCCTGCTTGTGGTCTTCCACTTCGTGGTAGTTGTGGTAAGAAATCACGTCAGAATTTTCAATCTGGTAGGCGTTGAGGGCGCGGAAATCGTCGGTGAGCCTCCAAATGCCGATGGTGATGGGCTGGGAGGGATTGGCCTCGCGTGCCCAGGCTACAACCTTCTTCAGCGCAGGCAGCGTGGTTACTCCATAGCCGCTGTTGCCGGGCTCGTTCCAGAGGTCCCAGAGCAGCACACGCTGGTCTTGGCCAAAGGTGGTGAGCAGATCCTTTACGTACTTCTCCAGCTTGGGATAGAGCGTGAGGGTATCGGCGCGCAGGGCCTTGGAGGGATCCTGCACCCAACCGGAATTGTGAACGCCGGGCTTGGGCTCAGGCTGAGGGCCGTAGGCCGACTCTTCGTTCCAGCAGTCGTCGAAGATGCAGAACAGGGGACGGATGCCGTGCTTTTCGCAGATGGAGAGAAAATCGTCCATGCGCTGCTTGTAGCCTTCGGGGTCGTTGTCGTAGACCACACTGCTCAGATAAACGCGCAGGGTGTTGAAGCCGAGTTCTTCGGCCCATCCCAGCTCCTTGTCGATCTGGGGAGCGTCGTAGGTGTCCTGACTCCACATTTCAATCTGGTTGATGGCACTGGCCGGAATATAGTCTACACCGGCCATCCAGGGCAGTTCGGCATACCAGGCATTGGCCTTCTCCTCGGTCCAGCGCTGGGCAGCGGATTCCTTCGGAGCGTTGCAACACGAGCCTGCCAGCATTAACAATGCAGCACTTGCTGCGGAAATGATAAGGTTTGTCTTCATTTTATGAAAATATTAATATAATGATGAAATCGGGGTGAGATCGACAACCTGCGCCTTGCCGAAGAAGTAGGGGGAGAGGCGGAGGCGGTCCATGGCGAGGGCGATGGCCAGGCTGCCGGCCACGGCAATCGCCATGCCGCACAGGGCGAAGAGGAGGCGCGTGGGATCGAAGGCGAGCAGCTGCGCGAGCGGTTTGACAGAGAGTGTGAAGAGCGGCGAAAAGAGCAGAATGGGCAACGTGTTGCGCCCAATGAGGCGCATTGTCAGCATGAAGCGGCTGCGAGGAAAGCGGCGCTCGCTATACTGATAAACGAAGAGACAGAGGCTCACGGCAAAATACGTGATGGCCATGCCGCCGAGCGTGGCGCGGTTGAGATGGGCCTCATCAGTCATGAGCCACACGAAGGGCAACAGCGAAACCAAGGAGGGACGAAACACCTTCAGGAAGGGCGTGCCGCTCTGGCGCAGCAGCAGTCCGATGAGGAAATACATGGCGTTGGCAAAAACCACCAAACGGTCCATCGAGGCCAGGAAGACCGCGATGAGCAACAGGTTGACAAAGAGCGAGCGCCCCAGGTTGGAGCGAAGAAAGACGTAGCTCACCATCTGGCAGATGAGCAACGTGTGGAAATACCAGTACGGGCCCAGGGGATGGACAATGAGATGGTAAGCCACGGTGCGCACCGAGAGCTCGCTGAGGTGCTCCCTGACGGGGAGCAGGAAACACATCACGACGTAGCCCAGTTCCATGACGGCGTAGGGCACGAACAGCCACAACCACCGCCGCCACTGCTCGTTGAGCTCGCGGTCGGTGCGCCACAGGTAGCCGCTGATGAGCAGAAACACAGGCATGTGGAACGTATAGACGACGGCCTTGGCATAGAGGTGGGCGTCGGCAAACCACGCGAGGTGAAAGGCCACCATGAGAAGAATCATGACGCCTTTGAGAAAGTCTATCTCGTGGAGTCGGTGGAGTTCTGGACCATTCATCGGAGGAGGGTGAGTTTTTCTTCAATCCACCGGCCTGCCTGGCGCACGGGGCGGAGCGTGGCCATGTAGAACCAAGTCACCGGCACGAAGCAGAACAGGAAACGCTTGGCCGAATAGTTGAGCACGTGGTCGAGCGAGTCCCAAACGTAGTTAATATGGTAGAGGCCCCAGAAGTAGAGCACCAAGGCGGTGAAGAAAGCCAGTAAGACGTGGGCATTGTCGCCGTGGAGGAAGAGATGGCGCACGTTGAGCAGGAAGGCGATGAACATGAGGGGGAACGTCCACCCGTAGTAGTAGGGCTTGGCCAGAAGGAACAGGGCACCGTTGAGCACCGACTCGGCCTTGAGGCCATCCCAGAAGGGATGGGCAATGATCACGCTCGGGGCAGTGAGTCCGCCCGTATGGGCATAGACGGTGAAGAGCAGGATGGGCAGCAAGGCCGTAAGCGGAAGAACCAAAGGGCGGAAGTGGCGCGTTTTGAGGGCGCGCAGCAGCACCAGGAGGAAGGCGGCGCCTACGAATACGAGGCTCTCAATCCTGATCCAGCAGCTCAGGGCCAGAAGCACGGAGCCCA
Source organism: Bacteroidaceae bacterium (assembly GCA_017468985.1). Classification (GTDB taxonomy): domain Bacteria; phylum Bacteroidota; class Bacteroidia; order Bacteroidales; family Bacteroidaceae; genus UBA6382. The sequence goes on along the minus strand of JAFUHF010000038.1, from coordinate 23,268 downwards.
ACAGGAGGTAACGCCGGCGGTGCTGCCTGAACCAGAGGCAATAATAGATGAGGGCCGCAGAGGCCATGCAGGCATGGACCACGTTGGTATTGGAGAGCGAACTGAACGAAAGCATTTCTGGACTCATCATCATGCCCAGCGTGGCGAGCATGGCGGCGGTGCGGCAGGTGGCACGCTTCGTGCTGCCGTAGAAGCCAAAAAGGAAGCCTAAGTAGACAAGGGCTGGAATGAGCTTGGAAGTGGCTGCACCTAAGGAGTAAACGTATGCGTAGGCGAGCTGGAGCATGGGCATGTAGGTGATGTAGCTGCCGGGGTTGTGGATGTGGAGCGCATAGTTGCCGTCGAAGATGCTCATGTGGCGGTAAGTGCCCTCTCGGGCGGCAATGAAGCCCATCGTGTCGAATCCGGCCATGCTGTCGCGGTCGTAAGTGGGGAAGTAGACGGTCTTGAGGAAGTTGGAGTATTCGACATAGGCAATGACAAGGAGTAAAAGGAGCCATGCGAGGTTGTAGCCTGAAAGCAGGGGCTTCCAGTTGCGCCTATGGAGAAGGGCGGCAGCCTGAGCGCGGAGCGCAAGGTGGCGTTTGAGGCGGAAAGCCCACAGCCAGAGGGCTGCGAGAAATAAAAGAAGGGTGAGCACCGCATTGACGGGGCCCGAAATGCCCAGACCGGTCCAGTCGGCTACGAACATGAGCAGCGTGATGAGCCCCAGGCCGACGGGGAAAGCAAAGCCCAGGCTTTCGCTCCACGAGAATCGGGAACTGATGCTCTGAATGAGGAGCCAGCCCGTGAGGAATATCAGGAAAAGCGAAAGGTAGAGGAGTAATGATTCCATGAGGCAGGAGATTAGGGGGCGGTGACGCTGGTGGTCGTTGGGGCTGATGGAGCTACGCTGTCGATGGGCAGGATGCCGATGAAGAGCCCCTGAGGGGGAGCGTAGCGGAGCTTGTCGAGATTCTTGCCGTTGACGATGGCCACGTGGGTGACCTTCTCGGTCCACGGAGACGCGCCCCACTCATTGGACATGACGAGGCGACGGGGATAGAGCACGCGAAGAGCCGACAGCTTGTCGGTGAGCTTGCCGGTGAACGGACTTTCGTTCTCTCCCTCCATAGGGTCTTTGAAGTCGGAAAGCGAGGGATAGTAGATGACGGCATCCTCGGGCGTGTGGTCGCGAATGTAGGCCAGATAGTGGTAGTCTTCGCCGAGCTTCATGCCCAGACGCTGGTCCAAGGGGGCATGGCGGAGGGGGCGGATCTCGTTGAGATTGTGCTTGATGTAGGAGTTCCACGCCCAGTTGTAAGCCGTGTTGAACTCAAGGGCAAATCGGAAAATCACCAACAGAACCGCTACTGCCATGACATTGAGCAGAACAATACGCCACCATTTATCCTTAACCGAGAGATGCATTACAATCCATGTGAAGCTTGCAGGAAAACCCTGAGTCCGGCAGAAAAAGCCGAATGATGTGCAAATATACGCTTTTTTTGGATGAGAGCAGATGAAAATTTAGAAATTCCACTTGTGCGTCAACATAGTTAATTGTATTTTTGTGCAGAAAAAGTCAGGAACCACATGATGCCATTGCTTACGGTTATTCTTCCGGCCTATAACGAGGCTGCTCACATCGGGACCATTCTGGAACGCCTGGTGGGGGTGGCGCTGCCATCGGGAGGAAGTATGCAGATCCTCGTGGTGGACGACGGATCGGAGGACCAGACGGCGCAGGAGGTGAGGCGGTTCATGGCGGCGCATCCCGACGTAGACATGACGCTCAGCGAGAGCGGACGAAATCAGGGGAAAGGTGCGGCCATCAGGAGCGTGCTCCCTATGGCAAAGGGGAAATATACCGTGATACAGGACGGGGACGAGGAATATCACCCCGAGGATCTGGCCATGATGGTAGGGCTCATGATGGAAAGGGGCTACGGAGTGCTCTACGGTTCGCGTTATCTGGGCGGCGGCCGGCTCCGCAAGAGTCTCTACCCGACGTACTACTACGGTGTGCGCCTGCTTTCCGTCACCACCAACCTGCTCTACCGGCAGCACATTACCGATGAGGCCACCTGTTACAAGATGTTTACTACGCCGCTGCTGCAAAGCCTCCCCCTGAGGAGCCGGAGGTTTGAGTTCTGCCCCGAAGTGACGGCCCTTACAGCTTTACGCGGATGGAAAATACCCGAAGTGCCCATACGCTACACGCCGCGCTCGAAGGAGCAGGGCAAAAAGATCCGCGCCCTTGACGGGTGGCAGGCCTGGTGGGTGCTGGTGAAGATGCGCTGGAGCAGCAGGAAAGTGAAGGGGGAAGCAAAGGAAGACTCCAAGACGGAAGGATAAAGAAGAAAGCGAAAAGAGGCGAAACGCAGCGTTGCTGCAAAGGAGAGTTAGCAAATGGAGGAGATGGGGAGAAAGTATTCCTTAAAAAACATTTAATTCTGGTCTTTTTGTGAAAAATTAGGGCAAAACTCCGCGAACGAGGAAACGCCATTTCGTAACTTTGCATGGGTCGAAAAGGGCTTTGGCCCAAAAGCGGTAAATTCAAACAAAAATTATATTTTCAAGTTATGCAAGCTAAAGATTTAGAGAAGTACGGTATTACCGGCGTGAAAGAAATCCTCTATAATCCTTCCTACGAAACTCTTTTTGAGGAGGAGACCAAGGAAGACCTGACGGGTTTCGACAAAGGTCAGCTCACGGAGCTGGGTGCTGTGAATGTAATGACGGGTGTATACACCGGTCGTTCGCCTAAGGACAAATTCATCGTGTATGATGAAAACTCAAAGGACACCGTATGGTGGACATCTGAAGAATATAAGAACGACAACAAGAAGGCTTCTGAAGAAGCTTGGGCTGCCGTGAAGGAAATTGCCAAGAAGGAACTTTCGAACAAGAAACTCTACGTGGTAGACGGCTTCTGCGGTGCAAACAAGGACACTCGCATGAAGGTACGCTTCATCATGGAGGTAGCATGGCAGGCACATTTCGTGACCAACATGTTTATCAAGCCCACGAGCCAGGAAGAACTCGACCAGGAGCCGGACTTCATCGTTTACAACGCTTCGAAAGCAAAGGTGGAGAACTACAAGGAGCTGGGATTGAATTCCGAAACCGCCGTAGTCTTCAACATCACGAGCAAGGAGCAGGTTATTATCAACACCTGGTACGGCGGTGAGATGAAGAAGGGTATGTTCTCCATGATGAACTACTTCCTCCCCCTGAAGGGCATCGCTGCCATGCACTGCTCTGCCAATACCGACATGAATGGCGAAAACACGGCCATCTTCTTCGGTCTGTCGGGCACGGGTAAGACCACCCTTTCTACTGACCCGAAGCGCAAACTCATCGGTGACGACGAACACGGATGGGACGACAATGGTGTGTTCAACTTTGAAGGCGGTTGCTATGCCAAGGTCAACAAACTGCACAAGGATAGCGCGCCCGACATCTACAAAGCCATCAAGCGCAACGCCCTGTTGGAGAACGTGACGGTAGACGAGAACGGTAAGATTGACTTTGCCGACAAGAGTACGACGGAGAACACGCGTGTGAGCTATCCGATCAATCACATTGAAAACATCGTGAAGCCTATCAGCCACGGTCCAGCAGCCAAGCAGGTGATCTTCCTGAGCGCCGATGCATTTGGTGTGCTTCCTCCCGTGAGCATCCTCACACCCGAGCAGACCAAGTACTACTTCCTTTCCGGCTTTACGGCAAAATTGGCAGGAACGGAGCGCGGTATCACCGAACCCACGCCGACCTTCTCGGCATGCTTCGGCCAGGCCTTTCTCGAACTGCATCCCACGAAATATGCCGAGGAACTCGTGAAGAAGATGGAAAAGAGCGGTGCTAAGGCCTACCTCGTTAACACGGGTTGGAACGGAACCGGCAAGCGCATCTCCATTATGGATACGCGTGGCATCATCGACGCCATTCTGGACGGAAGCATCAACAAGGCTCCTACGAAGCAGATTCCATTGTTCAACTTCGAAGTGCCCACGGCTCTGCCAGGAGTAGATCCTGCCATTCTGGATCCTCGCGACACCTATGCTGATGCCGCAGAGTGGACGAAGAAAGCAGAAGATCTGGCTGGACGCTTCATCAAGAACTTCAAGAAATACGAAGGCAACGAAGCCGGTAAAGCTCTGGTTGCTGCAGGTCCGAAGCTGTAAGCTGAAGGAACTGTGAACGGCAGACGAGTTCAGGAATGCCGCCGAGGCCGAAAGGCAGTAAGGCAGGTTTCTGAACTCTTTCTTTTGGAATCAGGCTGGAAAGGGAGGAAACTACGGAAACAAATCCTGCGCTAAGTGGAGCGCAATGGCGGCACAGGCCTCAGCATCGGTCAGAGCATGGTGATGGTGGGAAAGATCGTAGCCGCAGGCTTGAGCCACCGTTTGAAGCTGGTGGTTGGGCAAGGCTTTGCCAAAGTGGCGGCGCGATGCTTGCAGCGTATCAAGAAACAGGAAGTCGGGGCAAGGCAGCCGATAGGCCTGAAGCACGGACCTGAGGCAGCCTGCGTCGAAATGGGCATTGTGAGCAACGAAGGGCGGCCAGTGGTCTTCAAAAACCATGCAGATGCGTTCTTCCACCTCGCGCCACACTTCGGGAAAGCAGGGTGCATCGTCGGTATCTTGGAGGCCAAGGCCGTGGACCTTCTGACAATACCAGGCGTAGTAGTTGGGGTAAGGATGGATGAGGCTGTAATAGCTGTCGGCACGAAGTCCGTCCTTGATCATCACGACGCCCACAGAGCACACACTGCTGGGGCTGCCGTTAGCGGTTTCGAAATCGATAGCAATAAAGCTGTGCATCCAACGGAATTTAGAAAGGGGTGGTGGGATGGAAGCGGCGCCATTGCCGGTCGGTGTGCGTCAGGACGTGGCGGTAGACGAGGGCGAGGGCGAAGGTGATCAGCAGATAGCCGAAGAGGCCGGCATACCAATGGCCTCCTTGGTTGATGTACAGTATAAAATAGGCACGGACAATGGGGTGGACGACGAAAAGGATGGCAGAAAGACGGCCGATTTCTTCGAGTACAAGGCGCACCGCTCCCTTTGCACTGACCATGGGCAGGCAGGAGATGACAAAGAGGAGGGGACTGAAAAGCCAGGCAACGGAGTGGAAGCAACTGGCTACAAAGAGGCACAAGGCAAGGAGGCTGAGCTTTTGGTCAACGTAGAGGGCGTAGCGTGCGGCCCAGATGCCCATGGCAAACGGCAAGAAGGAGCCAACGAAGTTGTAGCGGAGAAAGCAGAGGAGGTCCTGATGGCGGTCGTGGATGAGGACGGAGAATGTCAGCAGGGCAAGACACCCTGTGGTGATGAGGATGAGGGGCAGCTTTCCGCGCCGATAGAGCAAGAGACGGTAAACGATGTAGAGCTGCATGATGAGCGAGAAGAACCACCACGGCCCCATCAGCAGATCGCGCTTGGGCAGGCTGTTAACGAAATGACGGAGCCATTCGGGACCTACGGCAATGTCCTGACCTACCAGAAAATTGCCTACAAATCCTACCAGAAGGACCACGTGCTGCCACGTATGCGTCCAATGCCAGTCGTGCAGGTACAGGTCGGAAAAGAACCACAGCAACAAGCCTGGCCACAGCAGGTGCCACAGCTTGCAGGCCTGATGCCAGATGAAGCTTAGGGCAGTAGATGAAGGAGAGTGGGGCTGCTGCTCATACTTTCGCACCAATCCGTAGCCGCTCAGAAAGAGAAACAAGGGGACGCCGTAGTGGCCGAAGTATGAAAAGAGATTGAGGAAGATATGCTCTCCATTTTTCAAAAAATCCAGAAGTACAAAAGTGCGCTTGAGGTGGAAAGTATACTCATTTTCGAGTGCGCACTTGGGCAGCCAGTGGCAAAAGTTGTGGAGCACGATGCAGAGGATGCCGAATCCCTTGAGTAGCTGGGTGTCGTTGAGTTTCAGTTCAATCTTTTGCATAAAAGTTCTTCATGAAATGTTTAGCATGGCTGGCGGCATTGCGTCTTTCGCGTTCATACGGAGTGCCGGCTAAGAGACTGTCGTAATCGGCCACGCCTTTCAAGAGTCGGGGACGATGACTGTTATAGTCTTTATGGAGGAGGTCCCTGTTCGGACGATAGTAGGGGCTCTGTATGCCGGCCATGCCCATAAGGAGGTGGGGAAGGTCATCAGTCATGAAGGGGCGGTGGGCAGCATCGAAGGTGCGGCGGACCATTTCGGGATGTTGCTGGGCGCAACGATGTGAAAACCAGATGGTCATGGGTGCCTCGAACTCGTAGTGGGCCACGAGGGGAGTGACGGGGTCGGCCGGCGTTCTTCCGAAGGTGTGGCTACGGTCGAAGACCTCTTCTCCATGGTCTGACACGTAGATCACGACGGCATCTTCGGCAGAAAACAGGGAATAGATGCGGTTGATGACATCGTCGTTGTATCGTGTGGCATTGTCGTAGTCGGCCAGCATTTGTTTCATCCACGGACGGAGCGCCTTGCGGTCTTGGAGGCTATCCATAGTAAAATAGACGTCTTTCTTGCCAAACCGGTAATCATATTTCTGGTGTTGTCCGTAAAGATGGAGAATGACGAGATTACGGTCAGTAGGAACGTAGTGCCGGTATTCGTGAAGGAATACGCGGTCGTAGCGATAGATGTAGCGGTTGCGGAAATCGAAGCATAGCGAGTCCATTTCCTTGTCGTTCAGGAAGAAACTTCCGTTGTAGTCGATGCTGCTCTGCCGCTTTATGGCTGGATATTGATTGGTCATAAAAGCTACGCTGTAGCCTGCGGTCTTGAACAGAGCAGGGAAAAGCACTCCGTTGCACCACGTGCCTTCATCGTCAATGCTATGCGTGGAAAACATGTTCTTGAACACGTTGCTGGTGAGATTCCACGGACTTACCACGTTAGTGAAGATGGCTAACTCGCCCTTCTGGGCTCTGAGGCGTTGCTTAGGCGTGGTGTGGCGTTTATATCCGTAAAGCTCGGAATGATACTTGTTATAGCTTTCACCAATCACGAGAACGAGGTAAGGGAGGACTTCTCCCTCATTTTTCAGGCGTGGCCTGTCCAAATGGCGCATGTTGAGCCTCAGCTTCCTCAGATCTCGGTCTGCCAATTGCAGCATTCTGACAGAGTGAAGCAACCGCAAACCTGGCGTAAAGAAGGTTTGCCATTTCACCTTCTCGGCCGTTGCAGTGGAATGCTGCTCAAAGAAATGCAGCATTTCTTTTTTCTCGTGACTCCAGGAGGGAATGCTGAGGAGCAGCATAAGCAATAAAACGGAGGAAGCCAAAGGCCATTTAGGGGGAGTAAGCCATCCGAGAGCTCTCGATAAGCGGAAAGTGCAGTAGTTCAGCAAGCCAATGGCAGAAAACATGCCCAGTGTAGTCCATAGTGCATGGCCGCGGAGATAGGCACGGAAGAACTCCCATGTTTCCTGGCCCGTTGTTTCTCTGAGCAGCAGAAGGGTGGTAGGCGTATAGAGCATCATGAAGCGTTCGGTGAGAAAAATCTCCACGAAAGCCAGCAGGTAGGTGATAGCGTAGAGAGCTCCCTTAAATTTTTTTGCGACGTTTCTTGGCAGACTGTTGAAAATGATGCACAGCAGATAGATGTCTACGAGTAACTCCGCAGCGTGTATTCCTACTTCCCCTTCGTAGTGTTTTTGCCGCCAAACGCACACTATCCACAGGATGAACTGAAACAGGACAAATACAAAATTCCTACGCAGCGGTGCCGCCAAAAATGAGATGACGTTACCGCTGCGCGTAAACAGAAGTTGGATGGTCTTTCTATCTGATTTCAATGCGACTCTTGCCGCCAGGCATTTTCAGCAGATGGATCTGCGGCGAAATGCGATGGCGTATCTGTTCGGTGTGACTGATAAGTCCTACTTTTCTTCCTTGTGACTGCTGCAGACCCTCCAAAGTGCCTATGACGAGCTCCAAGCTCTGGTTGTCGAGGTTTCCGAATCCTTCGTCAATAAACAGGCTGGCGATGCTCGTTCCGCAGGAGCTCAAGGAAGACAAGCCTAATGCCAGGGCTAAGCTTACGATAAACGTTTCGCCGCCCGAAAGGGAGTTGACGCTACGAACTTGAGACAGCATGTCGCGATCAATGATGTCCAGCCAAAGCGTTCCGGGCCTGGCTTGTAGCCTGTAGCGAGTGGTGAGGCTGCGCAAATGTTGGTTGGCATAGCCAATCAGCACTTCGAAGGTATAACATTGGGCAATGACGCGGAATTTCTTACCATCGGCGCTTCCGATGGCCTGATTAAGCTTCTCCCAGTTGCTGGCGGCCTGTTCTAGCTCTCGCCGTTCGTTCTCATGTTGCTTTATTTTTTCTTGCGCCGATTCGTGTTGTCGCATACTCAGGGTAGCTTGTGACACATGATCCGACACTTCTTTCAGGTGTTCCGCAAATCTTACGCGTTGGGCTTGCAATGCGTGCAAAGTTTCGTCTTGATCTTCCGATGGTCGCTGATCCGACTGCTGCAACTCAACCAAACGGGCCGAAATCGTATCCATTCGGAAGTTCACCTCTCTCAGGTGGTCGTAGCTTGACGTAATGGTATTCCTCAGTTGGGTCCAGTCGCGTGGGTCAGAAAAGATCTTCTCCAGTTCGAAGTATTGCAACGTTGAATGATCATTATTGAAGCGTGAGATGCGGATGTCCAATTCCGAATGGTGTTGCTGCAACTGCGACTCACGCATTTTCTGCTGCTGTTCCAATCCTAAGAGTTCGCCTTGCAGTTGTTGCATGAACAATGTAGCCTGATCGAATTGTAGGCGCGCCTTTTGGGCCGTTTCTGTGGCTTGTTTGATGCTGGTCTGCCCTTTTTCTATGGCCTCTTCGGGTGTTAGGCTGCCAAACATGTGGCGCAGTTGTTGCTGTTTGTCGGCCACGGTTTGTTGCAAGGTTTGTATTTCTTTGGCCAGTGCCTTGTTGTCATTTTGCTTCTCTGTGATCCATTCATCCACCGACGTGCATTCCTCAGTGAGTCGGAACTGTCGTTGCGCTGCTTCGGTGAGTGTCTTGTTTCCGTCTATCCAGTCTTCGGCGAGCATGCTGATTTCCTGCATGAAGCTGTCGTGGCTCTTTTCCCATCGTTCTTTCCATAGAGCGAGGGTCATTTTCCGATCCACTTCTTCCTGAATTACGGTCATGTCGTGCCTGTTGCGTTGCATTTGTTCCTGCTTCTCGGCAATATGCAGTTCCAATAATCGTGCCTCTCCCTGAATTTCAGAAAGGTTGCGGAAGTTTTCCTGTTGGGCTTCCGTGTTTTTTCGGATCTTCTGGTTAATGGCATTGATGGCTTCCTGATGTTGGTTGAACTGATCGTTTAGCTTCGTCTGTTGCTCCATTTCGCGTCCGGAGTTGTCGATCAGCTGCATGATGAGGGCCAACCGTCCTTGTCGGTTTACCGTAGCAGAACAATCGTTGAACGATTGGTCCATGTCCTGAAAGTCTCGCCAATGGGCGCGTTCCGTTTCTAAGTTTTCCCGAGTTTTTGCTAAATAGGTCTTCACCATTTGCAATCGTCCCTGTTCGTCGGCTATCTGACGTACAATCTGTGTGAGGTCTTCGCGGATCTTTTTTACCTCCTCTTCGGCCTTCTTGTAATCTTTCTCCAAGTCGGTAAGCAGACGTCCCAGTTCAAGTTCTGTTTCGGAATGATATGGATGGTGGGTAGCACCACATACGGGGCAGGCATTGCCTTCCTTCAGTTCCAGACGAAGAGCTTTGATGCTGTCGCTCTGGCTCAGCATGTAGGATTGTCTCAGAACGTTTCGGGCTTCGGTTTTGACCTCAAGTTTGTTTTCCAGTTGCTGCTTCTGGTCGTTCAGCATGTTCAGTGAAATTTCCCGTTGGCGTATTTCGGCCGTTTTCTCGTCAATTTCGGCGTAATCTTCTGATATGCGGTTCCAAAGCTCCAATGCTCCCTTGCTTCTGCGATGGATATCGCTAAGTTGCGAAAGCCGCTGTTGTAGTTCCGCCAAGTCCAAACCGTGATTGGCCTGGTCGTGGATGAGCAGTTCGTCCTTCAAGGTTTGCAATTCAGCTTGCAGTTCTGTTCTATCCTTGGTGAGCCGTTCCTGATTCGTTTTTAGGATTTGCAAATGCTGACGGTCTTCGTCTACGGCTTTTTGCAGCCCTGCGGAATTGTTTCGCAGGTCATTGGCTTGTTGCAGGGACACCTTAATCCTTTCGATATCTTCCACCATGGGCTGATGCATGGCGATGCTTTGAAGTCGTGATCGTACGGCCGTCATGTTACGTTTATTCTCCTCCAGATCAGCCTGTTTGCGTTTCTTTTCGTCGCTGCGCGTTGCAATGGCCTCTTCCGTCTTTCGGAGCTCTTCATCCTTCTTCTTGAGTTCGTTGCGGATGGCCGATATTTCGCCCTCAAGGGTATGCCCCTGTCGGAAGTGGGGCAGCTTTTGTTCATAGGCTTCGCGTGCTTCGGCTTCCTTGTTCTGCGCCGTGGTATATTCCTGTGAGGCATCGCCAAGCCGTAATTTTTGGTCGTTGACGGCCTTCATTTTTTCAGCGATGTCATCTTTCAGACGGTTAACATCGGCTTCGGCTATGCGAATGGATTGGTATAGGCTATGGAAGGGCAAAACGCTGTCGTAGCGTTCCAGCAGTTGCTTCTGATCGTAGAGGCTGTTGTATGCCCGTTGGGCTTCGTATTGTGCTTTCTTTTGCTCCTCGTATGCGGTTTGAATCTTTTCATAGTCATCGTACCACTTCAGCTGTGCATCAATTCGTTTCAGTTCGGCCTCGTCTCTGGTGAGTTGGCTTTTGTAGAGTGCAAGTTGTTCGTTTAGTTGCTGAAGTTCGTCCTTGTCCATCAGCATGCTGCCTATGCCTTCCAGCTTTTTAAGGAGTTCTTCGTAGGCGCGTTGTGCTTTTTGGGCTTCGTCGTAAACGATGGTGGATATTCTGCCGAACTGTTCTGTGCCTGTGAGATTTTCTAACAAGAGCGACTTCTCGGCCTGTTTGGCATGTAGGAAGTTGGCAAATCCGTTTTGGGCGAGGATGACGGTCCGGGTAAATTGTTCATAGTTCAGGTGAGTAAGTTCTTCTATTCGGGTGGCTACTTCCCGTGGGTCATATTCTTCTTTTCGGGGATAAATCCGTCTCAACGAGCGCTGTGTGCTGTCGAAAGTGCCAGTGCGCTTTCTTCTCACGCTCCAACTTGCTTCGTAGGTGGTACCATCGGTCAGTGAGAAGGTTACGCGGCTGTAGCCCTCCGTCTGACCACGGCGAAGGATGTTTCTGACATCGCTTGCCGACAAGGCTCCCTTTTCGTCAGTAGGTGCAAGGCTTATTGTTTTCTTCTTTTCTCCGTTCTCAAACCTTGGCGCTTTTCCGTAGAGGGCCAGACAGATGGCATCCAGTATGGTGCTCTTTCCTGCTCCGGTGTTGCCGGTAATGGCAAAGATTCCGGCACTTCTGAGTGGTTCTTCGGCGAAGTCTATTTTGTGTACTCCCTCAAGCGAGGCCAGATTACAAAGTTCAATCTTGTCTATTCTCATGTGTGTAGTTGCTCGTTCATAATGTTTAGAGATTCGTTGCAGGCCTTCTTTGGATCAGGCTTCATCCTCTTGTTGCTCGGCCTGCCGCTTGGCTTGGGCAAAGAGCTTGGCGATTTCGTCAGGCATTGCTTCACCATAGAGGTTGCTGTAAACGCTTCGTGCCAATTGTGCGGCATTGAGCCGCTGAAGGTCTTCCACCGAGCTGATCTGGGCTGAAGGCTCCGGGGCATCGCCGTTTTGACGCACTCTCAATATGCGACACAGACGGCAGCGTTTTTCTTCCAGCAGGTGCATGATGCTGCCCACCATGTTCGGGTCAACGTGTGTTACCTGAACGCGAATTTCCAGGTAGGGCCAGTCGTCGGCACCTTCCTTGCGGTTGCCGCTGGGCAACTTCTTCAGTTCGCGCATCACCTGATCATAGTCTCCCGTTTCGTCCTGAGGTATGCTGAGGAGTTTTCGTAGTGGGGCATATTCCAAGCGTTCCAAAAGAGTGTCCTTACCTTCTTCTATGGTTACCAGATTTACTCCGTGGCTGTAGTTTTGTTCTGCGAACGACATGGGGAGGATGCTGCCACTGTAGCGCAACTGGTCTTCGCTTCGCAGGCCTTGGGCTTTGTGAATATGTCCGAGTGCGCCATAGGCAATGCCATCGCCCAGGCCAGAGCAATTCACTGCTTCTTGTCCTCCAACGATGATGCGTTCGCTGTGTTCCGTCTCGTTTACTTCGCTGCCATTGGCATAGAGATGAGCCATAAGAATCTTCTTGAGGTGAGGACCATAGGCTCGTTCGGCTTCTTTTTTAAGATCTGTGATGATGCGCCGATGGGCATCGCTCACTGTTTCGCCTGGCCAGAATTCTTCCTGTCTCATGTAGGGCAGGGCCATTACTACGGCTTCCACTTCGTCTTGATTCTCTTGGTTTCTGATGGGAACCAGCAGGGCTTTCCAGTCGGGTTCATTGTCTTTTGTCTTGGGAATAACGCCAAATATCTTGACACCAAACTTGCTCAGGAGTGGTTTCGGGGCTTCAAGCCGATAGGAAGAATCGTGGTTTCCGGCAATGATGATGATCTGAAGCTTTGGTTGCTGACGGATGGCGTCGGCCAGAAATCCGTAGAACAGTCGTTCTGCTTGGGCAGAGGGATTGGGATTGTCGTAGATGTCACCGCTCAAGAGTAGGGCGTCGGGCCGCTGTTCTTCAAGCTGCCGAAGCATCCAGGCCAGAAAGTGACGATGCTCATCGTCGCGCTCGAATCCGTGAAAACTGTCGCCCAGATGCCAATCGGCACTGTGTATGATTCGGATCATGATGGGTAAATAAGATGATGCTGTACTGTGACCGATTATTTTTTCTTTTTCTCTTTTTCTTCTTTTACTTTAGGAGGCTTCTGATATTTGAATTCATAGAGCAGATAGTCTCCTGCGGCAACTCTTACGGGTTGCCCCGTGGGGATTTCAGGTTTTAGTCGTGAGGCATCGGGCAGGATGCGTGTCATTTCCTTTTCGGCCGTCAGAGTAACGTCCTGGGGGTTATGGATGTCGCGGTTCACCACCATTAGATAATGCTTTTTGCCATTTGCCAGATGACTCACTACTACGCCCTCTCCACTTGCGGCCACAGCTTTGATGCCGATGGGCAAATCCTTGAGGGGTTGTGTGCCCTGAGGAAGCTTGGCCCCCGTATGCCAAACGGCTTCGGCTTTTGCTCCGAGGAAGATGGGGGCGAGCCCTTGAATTTCCCTGTTCAGAGTTTTGATCATGTAGTAAACATTGGTTCTTTCGCCTTTCTCGTTGATGGGGGCATTATGAAAGTCCCATACCTCGGTGCCAGGCGACCAGTAGGTAAAGTATTGCAGGCATTGGGCACCATAGGCTAAAGCACTCCAGGCCTCTACCCGTAAGTGAGATGGCTGCGGAACGGGGTATGCGGCGTGGGCTGTGCTCAGGCAGAAGGCCCAAAAAGGCATATCCTTTTCCAGTGCCACTTTACGGACAATCTCCAGATTCTCATAGAACGTAGGCCTTACTACTACGTTTTCTCCATCTTTCACAATGGGATAGAAGTCATAACTGATCATGGGCAGATCCACCTCGTCTACATATCTTCTGACGTATTCTTCGTAATTCTTTGTACCAAGTACCTGAGGCTCTACCATGTCGGGCAGTAGGTTGAGGTACCCCATGTGAAGGCCATCGTTTTCGTAAATCCGGTCTCTAAATGCCCTCAGTTGCTCAAAGCCCGAGACCACGGGTTCATCGCGCAGGAACCAGAGGGCCAAATCCGGATCGCCTTTCAGTCTGTTGACTTCTTCGGCGGTATTGCCCTCCATGCTTGCCGTCATAACCACAAGCTTTACACCGGTGTTTTTGCAGGCCTGCATGGCTTTTTCTACGTTGGCCGGACTTCCCGTGTGAGAAAATGAAAGGTTGAAACCAGCTTCCCTAAGTTCCTTGTAGCGCTCTGGGGTTTGGTTTTCATCTCCAATAATGGAATACCAGGCCAGTATGGGAAATTCTTTCCCTGTGGGATTGGTGTATACACTCTTGGCTTCCGAGGGGATTCCATGCATTATCGTGGCTGCCGCCTATGCTAATATGATCTTCTTCATCTGTGCAAGTTTTGGTTTGCTATTTATGGTTTATGTATCCTGTTTGTCTGGTCTGAAGTGGAGCTGGGCCGAAAGCCTTTGTGTAGATTTCGTTCCATCTTTAGAACGATAGGACTAAGGGCTTCGAATGCTTCAACAAAATTAGCAACTTCTTTTCTTTCATGCCGTATTCCATGGCGAATATTTTTGCTGCAATACGCATTTCTCCATTCATTTGGTAGGGCGACGTTTGGATTTTGTCTGACGTGCGGCAGGCTGTTGCTAATTAATCGGTGCAGCCGAGCGTCTGTTTGTGGTAAAGAGGCTTGCGATTCGGGCTGCTCAGGTTTCCTTAGAGCGTACGTTCCCTCTTATGTAGAGGAATGCGTGTTGAGCTATTCTCTCATAAAATCATGATTTTCAATGCTGTCCTAATAAATTTGTTTTGAGGGGGAAATGAAAAATTCCGAACGGCGCGGCGTTTTTTCCACGTTCCATTTGACCATTCCGAACGGCACGACGTTTTTTTCCAAGGTCCCATTGGGCACTTCTAATGTGCACTGAGTGGTTCCCTATGGCATGGTGGATGAAACGTGGATGTTTCTCCTTCTCCGCTTCATGCTGCGACCCGAATGGCATCTGCATGGTGCTGCGTGACGGAGAGTAAAGCACGAGCCTATCCATGGCGGTGATGCCCTCAAAAGCATGTGGGTCCACACAGAAGAGTTTTCTTGACATTCCCCATTGCTTCGGACGATTCAAAGTAATGGAGTTTCGTGGCCCCATAAAGCCTCGTCACTCCCCTGTGTATCCCTTTTCCGACCTTGGAACTTACGGAGGAGTGGCCTCTAACCATTTCCCGTCCCGAATGACCCTAAAACATGAGGAGCCACGGCCTTGGGCTGGTGGCTCCTCATGGTGACAGAGGGTTTCAGTGTAGCTTATTCTGTAACCTCGAAATCTTCCTTTCCTACTCCGCACAGAGGGCATACCCAGTCATCGGGAATGTCTTCAAATGCTGTTCCGGGTTCAATACCTGAGTCAACGTCGCCTACTGCCGGATCGTAAACATATCCGCAAACGGTACACACATACTTCTTCATCTCGATAATGTTATGATTGAATGATTTATAATGATTTTTCTTGCGTTTTCTGCTCTACCCATTTCCTTGCATTGACGAAGGCTTCAATCCATGGTGTTATGTCGTCTGACAGACGGTTCTCAGGATAAGTGCCGCACTGCCATGGGAAGAATGCACGCTCCGGATGGGGCATCATGGCCAGATGGCGGCCGTCAGGGCTGCAAATGCCAGCTACATTGTAGTCGGAGCCATTGGGGTTTCCGGGATATGTGTCGTAGCTGTATTTCAGCACTACGTTGTATTGCTCCTCATGAAGAGGCAGGGAGAAGCGGCCTTCGCCGTGGGCCACCCATACGCCAAGCTTGTTGCCGCTCAGGCTTCCCAGCATTACGCTGCGATTGGTCTGTACGGTGAGTCCAAGGAATGCACTCTCAAACTTGTGCGACTGATTGTGGAGCATCTTGGCTTTCTTCGTGTGTTCCGGATTGATCAGTCCCAACTCAATCATAAGCTGACAACCATTGCAAACACCCAGTGAAAGGGTATCGGGACGAGCATAGAAGTCATCAAGTGCTTTCTTGGCTTTTTCGTTGAACAGGAAGGCTCCGGCCCATCCCTTGGCACTGCCCAGCGTGTCGCTGTTGGAGAAACCGCCACAGAATACTATCATGTTGACATCCTGCAAGGTTTCTCGGCCGCTAACCAAGTCAGTCATCATTACATCTTTCACGTCGAAGCCAGCCAGATAGAGCACATAGGCCATTTCGCGCTCACCGTTGGTGCCTTTTTCGCGGATGATGGCAGCGCGCACTCCGCTGGGCGTGCGCCGATCGGGCGAAATGCCGTATTGACTGAAACTGCCACTGAAGGTGGAGTTGAAAGCAAACTCTAAGGGTTGCTGCTTATAATGGTTAAAGCGTGCTTCGGCCTGATGGTTAAAACTCTGCTTCGTGTCAAGAGTGTAGCTGGTGGAATACCATACGTCGCGCAGGTGGTCTATGCCAAATTGATAGGTCTTGCCTTCGTAGTGGGTCAGGATGTGGCGCTCGTCAGTGGGGGTACCTATCTTGACGTATCCTACACCGGCCTCGTCAAGAATCTTTTTGAAGACGGCTTTGTTTTCGTCGGCCACCTGTACCACAATGCCTGGATTTTCGGCAAACAGAATATGGATGATGTCGGTTTTCTTGAAAGTATCAAGCGTGATGTCAAGGCCTCCTTCCGTATTGGCAAAGCACATTTCAAGAAGGCAGGTGATGAGGCCTCCGGCCGAGATGTCATGGCCTGCCAGCACAATACCCTTTTCTATGAGTTGCTGCACGGCATTGAATGCGCTTCGGAAGTATTCAGGATTCTTCACCGTGGGCACATCGCTTCCTACGAACTTCAGGGATTGGGCAAACGCCGAACCTCCCAGTCTGAGGGCATCGAAGCTGAAGTCAATATGGTAGAGCGTGGAGCGTTTGTGCTGTTGGAGTACTGGTGACACAACTTTTCGGATGTCGCTCACTTCGCCACCGGCACTTACAATGACGGTTCCCGGGCTGATGATCTTTTCTCCATTGGGATATTGTTGCGAAAGCGACAGAGAGTCCTTGCCCGTAGGAACGTTGATCTGTAGTTCACAGCAGAAGTCGCTGAGTGCTTTCACGGCATTGTAGAGTCTGGCATCCTCACCTTTCTGCGACCGGCAGGGCCACATCCAATTGGCCGATAATGAAACGCTGTCTAAGCCTTCGGCAAGAGGCGCCCACACAATATTGGTGAGCGATTCTGCAACGGCCAGCACACTGCCGGCTTCGGGGTTTGCCAAACCTGCTATGGGGGCATGCCCCAAAGCGGTGGCAATGCCTTTCTTTCCTCTGTAGTCGAGAGCCACAACGCCGCAGTCGCTCAAGGGCAATTGCAATTCGCCCTGACATTGTTGGCGTGCCACTTTTCCCGTTACCGAGCGGTCTACCTTGTTGGTGAGCCAATCCTTGCAGGCCACAGCTTCGAGTTGCAGCATTTCTGTGAGGTATTCTTGCAGTTTGGAGGTGTCATAGGTTACCTCCTTGTAGGTGCGCTCTTGGGTCTCGTCCACCATAATGGTTTTGGGGGAGTGACCGAACATTTGTGCCACGTCCAGATCAAAAGGCTTCTTGCCGTCCCCTTGCACGAAGGAGAAATGGGCATCACCCGTAGTTTCTCCCACAACATACATGGGAGCTCTCTCGCGTTCTGCAATTTTGCGCACGTGCTCCAAGTGTTCTTGGTCTATGAGCAGTCCCATGCGCTCTTGGCTTTCGTTGGCAATGATTTCTTTGGCCGATAGGGTTTTGTCGCCAATGGGTAGCTGGGTCATGTCAATTCTTCCGCCACATTCCTCTACTAGTTCCGACAGACAGTTTACGTGGCCTGCACTGCCGTGGTCGTGAATGCTCACCACAGGATTGATGTCTTCCTCGCACAGGGCGCGGATCAGGTTGTAATCGCGTTTCTGCATTTCGGGATTGGCACGCTGCACGGCGTTGAGCTCAATGCCACTGGAATACTTTCCCGTGTCAACGCTCGAAACGCTTCCGCCTCCCAGTCCGATGCGGTAATTGTCTCCACCTACGACAACAATTTTGTTCCCCTTCTGGGGCTCCTTCTTCAAGCAGTCGCGCTTCGTGCCGTAGCCCACACCGCCTGCCAGCATGATTACCTTGTCGTAACCATACTTCTCGCTGTTTTCCTGATGCTCAAATGTGAGCACACTGCCGGCAATGAGTGGCTGGCCAAACTTGTTCCCGAAGTCGCTGGCGCCGTTGGAAGCTTTGATCAGAATCTGTTCAGGTGTTTGGTAAAGCCATTTTCTGACGGGCAGAATGTCTTCCCAAGGCCTTCCTCCGTCCAAACGTGGATAGGCTGTCATGTAGACAGCGGTGCCGGCAATGGGCCATGAGCCAACGCCGCCGCCCATGCGGTCGCGTATTTCTCCACCCGTTCCGGTGGAGGCACCGTTGAAGGGTTCAACGGTGGTGGGGAAATTGTGGGTCTCGGCTTTGAGGGAAATCACGCTCTCAATGTCCTTGATGCGGAAGTAGTCACTGGTGCTCTGGTCCTTTGGTGCAAATTGTTCCACTACGGGACCTTCGGCAAAGGCTACGTTGTCCTTGTAGGCCGAAATGATGTGGTGGGGATGCTCCTTAGTCGTTTTCTTGATCATGGCAAAAAGCGACGAGGGCATTTCCTTGCCGTCAATGATGAAGGTGCCACCGAAGATCTTGTGCCGGCAATGTTCCGAATTGATCTGTGCAAATCCGAATACTTCCGAGTCGGTCAGTTTTCTGCCTAATTGTGCTTCTACTTTATGCAGGTAGGCAATTTCTTCGGGGGAGAGGGCCAGACCCTCTTTCTCGTTTTCTTCTTCTATGTTGTCAACGTATCTGATGGGCTCTGGTTGGTGAGTGATGATAAAGATGTCCTGTCCCAGATCCTTGTAGAGTCTCTGCAGCATGGGATCGTATTCTGCATGTTCATCGTCAACGGGAAAATATTCCTCTATGCGTGTAATGCCGGCAATGTTCATGTTCTGCGTGATTTCTACGGCATTGGTACTCCAGGGCGTGATCATCTCTCGGCGTGGGCCTACGAAGTAACCGCTAATCGTGGGTTCGGCTACATGCTGGGCTTCGCCGAAAAGCCAGATTAAAGCATGGATGTCATCCTGATGAATGTTTTGTGGGGATTCAACGGCAATAATGCTGTTGTTGGTCTTAAAAAAGTTTATCATTCTGCTGATCTCTTTGGTGCTGCAAAGTTAATGATAAAATGTAGATTATAGATAAGCAGATTCCACAGATTGTACATTCTCGAAGAAGTTTTCGTGTACATTCTGTGGAATCTGACTAAACGCTTCTGCTCAGTAGCCGATGCTATTTGGCGTATTTCTTTCCGTCGATGATGTAGATGCCCTTGGGCAGTTGTTTCAACAGGTTTGCAGCAGTGCCTGCTGACTTCAGGTTCAGCTTCTTTCCGTCAGCAGTGTAGATGCCCTTCGCACCGGCTTCCTTAGCCATCTGTGTTTGGAGTATACCTGTGATGGGATTCAGTTGAGCCTGAATGCTGATGCGTTCAATGGGTTCGCCGCTATAGTCATTGCTAAGCGTGAAGTAGGCGCGGAAGGGGAAGGCTTCCTGCGTTTCGGAACGCACAAAGTGTAGCCTATTGTCATCGAGTACATAAATGTTTGGATCGGAAAGGCCTACGGTGGTGCCGAGGAAGTGCATGGACTGGTTGGTATCGGGTGTGGGAGGTATGGTACCCGTAAGTTCAACGTCCTTTGCCGTAAAGGTGATAGGTACTGCTTCCAGACTGAGGTTCCCGTATGAAGTGCCGGGAACCGTTACGAGGTAGGGCTTGTAGGGCTTAATCATGGAAGCGTTGACAAACTGGGCTACGTCGCCTTCTATGCCGTCGAATTGCATTACCCAGAACTGCTTGTCCTTGTCGGTGTCGCTGCGGAACCAGTCTATGCTGGTTTCTCCATTGCTGATGATGCATTCTGTTGGCATGAAGGGCAGGTAGAGCGTGTTCCACCCTCCATTACTCTCATTTCGTGCGGCAAACTGAGTGGTATAACTGATTTCGTTTGCTTTGAATGCAATGGGAGAGAAGAAGGGGGCGTAATCTGTCAGTGTGATGCGTTCAGCGTTGCCGTCAATCACGATATTGTGGTCTGCCAACTCATAGGGGATTTCCGTCATGATGTCGAACAGGTAGAGGCAGTTGGGATTGTGATAATCTATGGTGGGTACGGTTTGTATGCCTCGCAGGTCGATGGCCGTCGTTCCTGATGGAATGGGAGTACTTACGTCCCAATCGGTATTGGTACCGTCACTGGAATATACCGTAATGGTTGGGTTTACTTGCATAGCGCTGAGCTGGCGAGTATTGCTCACATTCTGTGCAGAGAATACAATGATGTAGTATTTCCCAATGTTGAGCCCATCGAATTTTACTGGTACTTCGGTGCTTCCGCCCGGTTCTATGCTGATCTTGGTGTCTTGTCGGGAGACGAAGGAGTAACTCCCGAATGGCGAGTCATTCTGGTAGAGTTGAGTTTGGAGATAACCTACGTAGCCCAGGGTTTCATCAGTGTTGACAACGGTTACCGTTCCGTTCAGTATGGAACCATATACGGCTGTTGAAGTGGCATTCTTGAAAGAAACGTTTTCGTAGCTCAGCGTCGTGGAGTACGCCGGCTTTTCGGTGATGCTGAGCGTAAGGGTGCCTACCAGGTTTTGCCGTTGCTGGTCGGCATAGATCTGGAAGCTCTGCTCGCCGAGTGTGGTTGGAGTGAATACAAAGGAAACCGTGCTCTTTTCGCCTTGCTCAATGGAAATGCCTTGGCCGCACAGGTAGAGATTGTTTTGGAAGAGGTACAGGTTGTTTCTGAAGGGAGTATCGCCGGTGTTGCTGATGTTGACGGTCAGTATTTGTTCTTCGTTCACATATCCTTCCGTGGTCATGTTATAGGAATCAATGCGAATGTCTGTCTTGGGCGTGCTGATGCTGAGCTGGCCTTTTGAGTCAGCGGTGATGACGATGTGATAGATTTCGCTATTCTTGAACGGAAGCCATTCTGATGCGCTCTCTTCCTTGCACATGGGGCGCAGGGTATAGGTCTTTCCGTTTTCTATTGCTCCGGAGGCTACGGCCGTGAGGGTAAAAGTGCCTGTATAGCTTCCCTGCACCGAGAAGGCCTGACCATAATAGTCGCGAGGTTGCGCCAAGAGCTTTTCGTTGTTGTCATAGATTCCCCAGCCGATGTAGAATTTATGGTCCTTCGGCAGTTCACTGCCAAATCCTAAGGCCAACTGGGTGATTTGCAGGGTCTGGTTGCTCTTGTTGTATAACAACTGACTGCCATTCTGTTGGTAGATGTTACTGGCGTAAAGTACGGGTGTTTGTTCCACCGTGCTGCTCGTCTGTGGCTGAATCCCTACGATGGCCCCTTGGTTCATGGAGTAACCGTCGCTGGTGGTGCTACCGCCAATGCCTTCGCTTTCAGGACGAAGAATGGAAAGCAGAAAGTCACCGTCGTAGTTTCCGCCCCAGCCCCAATTGATGTGGAAGTAATGGTTGCCACTGTAGCCGTCGCAGATAAAAGCGTGACCACCGCCGGTGGATTGCCCGTCGTAGACCACGGGTCTTCTTTCCTTGAGTTCGTTATAGATCAGCTGTTCCCAGTCGGAGGTGCTGTAGTTGTTTCGGGAGAGATAGCGTATGCCTTCGTCATAATTAAAGTAGGTTTTCAGTGCGGTTACCATGTTGAGCGACGAAGCGCTTGAACCTCCGCTGCTGGCTAGACGGTATTCCATGTTGACCGCTGTTCCGCAGTATTGTATCAGTTGAGCTACTGCGGCCTGCTGTTCTGCGGTTTCTCCGCCGAAATAGGCCGTCATCATGTTGTCCCACTGGAAAGTGATGGGCTCCAGTTCGCTTAGTTCCAATCGGCCGATGCCTGCCCAGTTAGTGCTGCACGTGTAGCCCGGAATAGTGGTTGTGGTTGCTGTGGGATGCTTATGGAAATACATGATTTGTGCCATCGACGTGGCCACACATCCTGTTACGGTTCTTCCATAACCGCCCAATGTGGGGCAATTGTTGTTGTAGGGGTAGTCCTGATTCCATCTGGTAATGATCATGGGATTGACAATGTCCCAATCGTTCGGTCCTTCTTCAGCTGTTACGTAAGAATTGCCGTCCAGTTGTCGGAGCTGCTCTGCATATCCTTCCAACCATACTTTCAGATTCTCGGGTATGCTTTCTTCCTCAAAGATGCCTTTTGGAGCGTATCCCAGTATGGGCATCGTTCGTTTGTCACCACTCACAATCACAAAGCCTTCATCGTCAGCATTGAATACATAGTAGAGAGCACTGGCTTTCTGATGTTCTTTTTTCTGCAAGGAATACTTGGGATGCTTTGCTGTAAGCGTCTTTTGCTTGCTTTCCAAGAATTTTGTTGCAATGAGGCGTGCATCTTGTTCTGGCACGTTCTGTGCCGCGATGGAGGTAAATGCGAATAGGCAAATCACCAAGGAAGAAAAGTATTTCATCTGATATGATTTTTTGTTATGGCTGCAAAATTACTAAAATAGTTTAATTTTTCCAATACAATTTCAGATTAAATACATGAAGAAGCAGAAATGGCATAAATTGTGGCATGATTCTGCACGTAGTGTATCATGGGTGGTAAGGAGCGTTTGGGAGTCATCTTCTCACTACTTTCTTCCCGTTCTTGATCACCACGCCCTTGGTGTGTTCATCCGCCCGTCGCCCCTGCAGGTCGTAGATAGGACCTTCTTCATTGGCATCCTGCCTGATGGCCTTCACGCCCACGGTGCCCAATGACTCGTCTTCCACAATCTTCTTGAACCATTTCCACCCGGGGGCCGCTTCATACCGCTCCTTGCTCCCCACCGGCACATGCAGCGTGGCATGGAGCGTGTTCTCCTGAATGAAACAATTCTCGTCAAGTTCTGGTGGCTCCTGCGCTGCCGTGTAGATGTGTTTCAATTCCTGATAATATCCGAATGCTCCCGGACCAATCACTTTCAACGTCTTGGGTAACCACAGTTTGCTTACACTGCTGCATCCATAAAACCCTGAAATGTCTACGGTCTCTATGGGCTCCGGTACGTGCAGTTCTGAAAGCCAGGAACATCCATAAAATGCTGAAGGCCCAATGTATTTCAGTGATGATGGCTCTGAGAAAGTGAGCGTCCGTATTCCCGTGCAGAATGCAAAGGCGCCCCAGGGAATCTCCGTCACCTTTGCCGGAATGTTGATGTCCAGAAGGGAAGAGCAATATATGAAGCTCTCCTTGCCAATGCTCTCGATGCTCTCACTCAGTTCTATGGACATGAGTCCGCTGCAATAGGCAAATGCAAAGTCATCTATCACGGAGGGTGCCTTGGGCATGGTTACTCCGGCCAGCCTCCTGCATTCAGCAAAGGCATACTTCCCGATCTCCTTCATTCTGGAGGGCAGTATCACCTGAAGCAGGCTGCCGCATTTGTTGAAGCAATGGTCTGGCAGCCTCCGAAG
>JAFUHF010000037.1 GCA_017468985.1 Bacteroidaceae bacterium | reverse complement strand
TCGAAGCCGAAATACTCCTTGTCCTCGTAGAGCTCGTTGGTCGCGTCGCTCACCTTCTTGTACTCCGTGCGCCACTTGCCCTTGCCGTAGAAGCGACCGATGCCCTCGTGGTTCTTGTGGATCACGCTGCGCTTCTTCGCACCGTTCAACGGCTCAGCATATTTCTCCTGTGAGTTCTGAGGGGCGCAGAAATGCACGAAGGGGAACGCTACACCGGCTTGCAGGAAGCCGTCTTTATACTGGCTCATCAAGTGGTTCTCCACCTCGATGCCTGCCGGCATTCCCCAGCCCTGCTTCTCTATCAGGCGGAACATGTCGCGGAAGCAGTCAACAACCAAACCCTCGTCCTTCTTACGGGCGTAGGAGGCACCGACAACACACTGGCTCACCACATCGTAGGCATAGTAGGCATGTACGCGCTGCTTCGTGTCCTTCAGCTTGCGCGTCAAGTCCACGTCGTCCATCGTGATCTGACTCAGGGAGAAGTCGCCACCGTGACGGTGTACATGTGGCATCGCCTCGTGCATGAACGTCGTCCAGCTCATCAGTTTCTGGTCGATAAGCAACCTGTTATTGGGTTTGTTCAGGACGTTGCAGATGGTGCTTTCGCTCAAAGATTTGGGGTCGCCATTCTTATCCACGAAGTCCTCTGGGTTCATAAGTTCGCCTGTCTTGGGGTCATAAACCTCCTCCAGCTCACCGCACACGAACATGTTGTACATTTCGGCGATGTTGGTATTGAAAGGCTTGTTGGGCAGTACCGCCAAGCCGAGGATAAGACGCTCGGTCTTGAAGTCCACCTTCCTGGCGCTCTGGTTTCCGAACTTGCCGCTGATAAGGCAGACGTAGCCCACTTTTTTGTACTCGTTCACCTTCTTGCGAAAACGAAGCGTACTCGCAGGGAGGGTATGACCGTACTCCTCACGCAGCGCTTCAATGGCTTTCGCCATCTGCTCCCAGTTGTACTTGCCTCCAAACAGCTTCTGGGCGGTGGCGGCACGCTCATACAGACGGATGCAGCAGTTCAGCACCGAGGCGTTCACCACATATTCCCGTATCTTGTCCGCTGGCAAGTCCAGTCCGGCTTGCTCTCTGCTGTGGAAGAAGGCGACGGCTTTCTGGTCTATTTCGTAGTTGCTGCAAACCCAGCCCTTCAGGTGAGTAAGGTCACCGTCAGGGTACAGGGCTTGAACCTTGGCCTTATAGTCACGGGGAAGACTCTCAACGGCAACAAGGGCGTAGGTACCGGCAGCACCACCACCGCGACGCACCACATCGATGCGACCGCGACTGGCCATAGCCTTGTAGTTCGGGGCACTCATGATGCCACCGTCCAATAGCTCGCGGGCCGAAATGCACAACCTGTTTCCGTAATACTCCATATCCCCTCCTTATCTCAAATTCTGGGCGTAGTTCTGAATGGTCGGTATATCACTCACGAGCACCTCATTGTAGCGATATCTGGGCGAACCCTTGAAGAACACAGTACCCGTACCAGTCTTCATGCTGACCTCCAACACAGCTCCGTTATTGAAATACTGACGCATGAAGCGTTCACCGCTATCCATCGTGTCGTAGAAGATTTCGGCTTCAGGAACAGCAGCCTCAACCCAGCCGCCCATTTCCTTACGGGCGACGTACTGAATCTTTCTTGCCAGGAGGGTCTGGCACTCAAAGCAAAGAGCCTTGTAAACCATACGCTCTGTGCAGTTAAACATCTTAGCGAGTTTCTTCTTCGACTCGCTCGTGACCTTAATGGTCCTTGCGCTTTTTCTTCTTGCCATAATCATTTATTTTAGGTTGTTGATGATATAATCTGCATCTTCAGGTGACATTGCAATACCTTTGCGTACCTTACGCTTTGTTGTTTCACCGCGTCCTATAAGCCATGCGATTTTCTTGTCCAGCTTGACTCCTATCGCATCTATTGCACTGTATTCACCTTCTGACTTGTCTCTTGCCTCAATGACGAGATCCAATATCTCCAGCATGGCATCGGCGGCATCGCTAATTATCTCCTGACCTTCTTTCAGTACCAGTTGCTGCTCCTGCAGATTCTGATCAAGACTATGCGCCTTCTCAAACAGGCACTGCACCAGCTTTGACGAGCCAATCTTCAGCCATTCCCTGCAGAACTCGTCCTTATCCAATTCACCAGCCATCATGTACATGGCATTGGCTTCTACATACTCCTCGGTCGTAACCTTGCGACCGATGCGGTCTTCAAATTCTTTCTGTAACATAGTCGTATTATTTGATTTCGTTAATAATCGGTCTCAGACTTACACCGTAGCAGTTCATCAGTCTGCGGATCATGTTTTTTACATAGAACTCGGGGGCGGTGAACACAATGCCGTCCTCTTCATTGTAGCTGAAGGAAACGCCGTCACAAATCAGCAACGTGGCTACCTTGTGTTTCACGCTTTGCGTCTTCCATTCTTTAATTTCGTCCATGTTTCTTAAGTTTTAACTGTTATTTTTCGTTAGTCTCGCCAAATTTTCGTACCTTTGGCCGCTCGTTCATTTATGAATGACGCTGCAAAGATACAGAAAATTCTGTAACTACCAAAATTATGAGCGAAAAAAATGCAGAAATTTCTGCAAGAGTAGCAGAAATGATAGAAATTTTAGGCGAAACGCCCAATTCTTTCGCCAAGAGGCTTGGGTACAGCCGTGCACAGACTCTCTACGATATATTAAGTGGAAAGTCTGCTCCGAGTTATGACTTTTTCCGCAAGTTTGCAATGTCAGAATTTTCTGCAATCATCAGTCTTCGATGGTTACTGACGGGTAGGGGAGAGGCAAAAGAAGCAGGACAACCCACAACGCCTGAAAGAAACAAACCACAGGAGAGCGCAGAACACTCTACATTCTTAATAGAGAAAATAGCAGAACAAGCCGAAGAAATAGGTCGGCTGAAGGCTCGTATATCTGAACTTGAAAGACGTAGGGGGGACAATGCTGGGGATGCCCAGAGTTCCGGCATTGCAAATGTAGGGTAGTGCGGATCATCAAGAACGGCACCGAGTACTTTATATAGTACCCATCCGATACCCCGTGAGGGGTGTTCCCCCCACCTAATCGGTACTACAAACACAGAAAAACCGCTATTTAAGGGGCTTTGCGGCATGATGCACCCCCGAAAAAGTTGCACCGAAAGTGTCAGTTTCTTATACTTTACTCCGTTTTTTGGACTTTTGCCCCCCCTCTCACGGTATGCTCGGGCAAGAGTTTTGTAACCCCAGTTACCCCCAAAATGTAACCCCACTTTGTAACCCCACCTGTAACCCCACCCCTCATTTTTCGCCAAATTCACCCCCTGGGACTGAAACACGGACTTTTCCAGACCCGCCGCCTTCTAATGCCATCAGAACACCGTTCAAACGTGGACACAATATAAAGCCCACAGACGCGCTAAACGCCCACATACAAAGGATTTACACACACACAAACAAACAAGGCCACACGCGTAAACGTGCAGCCCTCTGTGCGTAAATCTATCGTCCCAAGGACGTAAACGAATTTGCCCCAAACGTAAAGCAAACGTAAGCCTATGTAAACATTTCGTTTTGTGCCGACCTCATAGCCTCAACCCTCGCAACTCTTTGTAAATAAACGGCTTTCG
>JAFUHF010000036.1 GCA_017468985.1 Bacteroidaceae bacterium | reverse complement strand
GAAATAGCTGCGCTGAGGGAGCAACGATTTCCACCAGGTAGAAATTACCGCGCTGAGGGAGGGACGATTTCCACCTGGTAGAAATTACCGTGCTGTGGGAGCAACGATTTCCACCAGGTAGAAATTACCGCGCTGTGCGAGCAACGAATTCCACCAGGTAGAAATGGCTGCGCTGTGGGAGGGACGATATCCACCAGGTAGAAATTACTGCGCTGTGGGAGGGACGATTTCCACCAGGTAGAAATAGCTGCGCTGAGGGAGCAACGATTTCCACCAGGTAGAAATTACCGCGCTGAGGGAGGGACGATTTCCACCAGGTAGAAATTACCGCGCTGAGGGAGGGACGATTTCCACCAGGTAGAAATGGCCGCGCTGTGAGAGGGACGATTTCCACCTGTTTGCCGCTGCCCTGCTGAACTGGGCTATGCTTTGTCCACTATGATGAAGGGCTGCAGTTGCCAGGGCTTGGGCGTAAGGGTGCAATACCAGTTGTAGAAAAATTGCGGCAGCGATACCACTACGTAGCCGTCGTGCTTACGGTCGAAGGTGTCGTAAGGGTCGGCCATGATGAGCAGATCGTCGTCGAAGAAGGAGGACGTGTTGCCATCGTCGTAGCCTATGATGTCCGTCCAATGACCGCCCCATTCGTTCCAGCAAACGATGATGGCTTGTCCGAGGGCTATGTTTTTCCTGATGTAAGCGCCTGCCTCGGCATAACTGTGGAAAGGGGGCGGCAGGTTGCCTACTCTCTGAACGCCCAGTTGCACGGTGTCGGTGAGCAGGCTGTCGCGTTCGAAGTGGGGGCGATAGCTGGTAGCTACGATGCGCAGGTCTGTACGGTCCTTGAAATAGTGCCACATTTCGCCGATGCTGGTGCCAAAGTCTTCGCGCTTCTTTGCCGTTCCGGGCTGTGCGTGGGGCTGGTCGCTGTCGGTGTGGGTGTGCATTTTCAGGGCAAGGGTGGCTTCCGTTTCGTCTTCCAGGCCCAGATGGCGAAGCACCATGAGGGCTGCCACGTTTCCGCACGACCACTCTGTGGTCTGCTGCATGGTGGTGAAGTGGGAGAGAATGGTGAGTGGGCCTTGGCTTTGGGCCTCGTAGAAGTCGGTCTGCGGCACGTATATGGACTGGGGCTGATGGCCTGTTTTCGAGCGAAACACGTTGTCGGCCCCTCCTGTGGAGTCGAGGTCAGGCAGCACTGCTTGGCCCCTTCCGTCCGTAGCGTGGCGCTGGCAGGAGGGTGAGCCGAGGCATAGGATAAGGATTGAAAGGAAAGCGGTGGTCAGCGAGGTGATGGTTTTGGAGTAGGTCATAGGGAGATGGTGTTATGAGGATGGGGCACGGTCGGTTAATGGTTCCTGTTTTCTGATGGCTGGAAGTTCACGGCAAACGTGAGCATGGCTCCCAGACCGTAATGCAGAGCGTCGTCGTCCAGGTCGAACTGGTCGGTGTGGTGGGCCGCGGTGGTGCCCAGCTGCTCATTGCGTATGCCTACGTGGACAAACACGGTAGGGGCCAGCTGCTTGTAGAGGGCAAAGGTTTCGGAGGCGTACCAAACATAGTCTGTCCCTGTGACGACATGGTGCGGAAACAGTTCTTCTATGTGGCTCCTGGCCTGACGGGTGTAGAGCGTATCGTTGACCACTGGCGGAAGGTTTACCTGCATCACGCTGTCGTAGTTCACGGTGCAGCGATGGGCGGCGGCCACGTTTTCGCTCACACGCTTTACGATGTCTATGGCCTTTTCGCCCTCTTCCCGATTAAAGAAACGCATCGTCCCTCCCACAAATACGGAATTGGGCAGTACGTTGTAGGCCTTACCGCCCTCTATCTGGGCAATACCCAGTGTGACAGTCTGCGTAATGTCGCGCTGATTTTGCCACGCCTGTCCCAAGGCGCCTACGATCTCGGCTGCCGCCGGAATGGGGTTGATCACCTTGTCGGGCCGGCTGGCGTGGCCGCCCTGCCCGTTTACGTGGAAGGCCAGCGTGGCCATGCCGGCCATGATGGGTCCTTCTTGCACGTAGAGCTGCCCTGAAGGAACGGCCACCGAAACGTGGTTGCCGTAGATGACATCGAAACGAAACTTTCTGAGCGCCGCTATCATGGGGCGTATGCCCGTATTGGTTTCCTCGCCTTCCTCGAAGATGAGCACGTAGCGTCCCGTTAGTTTTTCTTTCAGCTGTGCGAGGATGCGCGCCGTGCTCAGGAGGATGGCCATGTGGGCGTCGTGGCCGCACCCTTGCGTTACGTTGGGATTCTGCGATACCCACCTTTTGGCTTTGCCTCCGCCGTTGGTGGGCTTTTCGAGTATGGGCAGCCCGTCGATGTCGGTGCGCAGCCCAATGGTGGGGCCTTCGCGATGAGTGTCGAGCACGGCATAGAAGCCCGTGCTTCCTGCCACGTCGTGGAGCTCATATGGACCGGCCTTTTGCAGTTCCGCCTTGAGGTATCGGGCCGTTTCCAGCTCCTGGCCTCCCAGTTCGGGATGCAGATGGAGGTGGCGGCGCACGTCGCGAAGATAGTCGTCCTGCGCGTTGACAAGGGGCAGGAGCTCTTTCAGAGCAAATCGGGGTTTGGCGCTGAGCGGTGCGAGGCTGGCGAAGTTTGTCAGCAGGGCCCATGCCAGGAGGGGGAGGAATAAGGGGATGCGTTTCATGGGATGGGAGAATGTTTAGGACAGTAAGGTTGGGGCCAAAGGGTGGCCTGGCTGTTATTACGGGCCAGTGAGCATTGAACGTACAACATCAAAAACGTTCAACCCCACCGGCCCATAAACAAGCTAATATACACTCAAATCACAATTCTAATCTCTAATTTATGCTGCAAAAAGGCGCCGAAGGCAGGTGGATAATGTCATGAAGCAAGGGCTGAAGAAAATCATCGCCTCTCAGATGAGGCTCACCCGAGAGAGCGATGCATGTGTATGAAAAGAAGCTTAATAACCAGGATTCTGCGGACGAACGCCCAGATCTTCTCCCTCCAGCCCTACGGGAATGGGGTAGCGGTAGAGGTGGCCGTTGGCATTGTCTACCTTTGAATGCAAGATGCTGTGAGTCCTTACGGCATAGCTGCTCACAACGCCGTTTTCGGTCTGCACGCCGGCTGTAGCATAAAGGTCGTCGTAGAGGGGATTATCTTGAGCTTTCTTGAGGTCGCTGATGAGCGTCTTCCAGCGCACCTGGTTCTGCCAGTGTTTGTGCTCATAGATGAACTCGTGGAGCCACTCGTCCTGAATGTCTTCCAGATTGACCGTCTCCAGGTCGTGGGAGCTGCTCCCGTAGGCACGTTGGCGCAGCTGGTTCACCAGCGCCTTGGCCTCGCCGTGGCGGTGGAGCTGCACCAGCGCTTCGGCCTTGATCAACAGCACTTCGGCATAGCGTATCTCAATCTGGTCTACATCATTGGTTTCTATGGTTTCCCATTCTGCATTGGTGTAGCTGCGGTCTATGCCCTTGCCAAACACGGGCAGCGCGGCCGGCGGAAGGTAGGAGTAGGTGGTGCCGCTCTTAGGGTCGGTAATGCTGGTAATCACGGAGAAATCCTTTCGCTTGTCGGCCGACGACCAGTCCTCAAAGGTGCTGATGGGGTGGATGTGACTCACCTTGTCGGTCTGGAAGGGATAGGTCCAGGCACAGTGGTACTGATGGTTGCCAATCACGTCAATACCGTCGCCGTCGTGCTGAATGGTGAAGATATGCTCTGGTGCGCGGCTTTCGTTGGCACGTCCAAAGAGGTTGGCATACTCGCTTGCCAGACTGTACTTACCGCTGGTGATCACTTTGTCGGCATACTCAATGGCTTTTTCCAGACGGCTGGTGTTGTAGGACGATGCAGGGTCGGTCTTGCTGTCTTTGATGGCCTCTACCTGCGCCTGCGTCAAAGGATTGCTGGCCCACTGCAGGTAGACGCGAGCGAGCAGTGCCTGGGCTGCGCCTTTGCTGGGCAGAACGGGTGACGACGTGGTGAGGGGCAGGCCTGCCTCAGCGTCAGTAAGGTCGCTGACCACCTGGGCGTAGACGGCGTCGATGGAGGAGCGCGTGGTGTTCACGTCATCCGTAGTCAGGCGGATGGGCACCTCGCCGAAGTATAGCGTCAGATAGGAATAGGCCAGTCCGCGAATGAACTTAGCTCGGGCAATGGCCTCCGTCTTGGCTGCGGCCGAAACCTTGGGTGACGCATTGATCTTCTCTATGGCGTCGTTGGCGGTGCCTATGGCCCAGTAGAAGTCGTCCCATGCCCATACGGGATAGTCGTTGGTTTCGTCATAGGTGAGACGTGCCATTCTGATGACGTTGTCGTCTTCGTTGCCAAAGTAGCTCGAACCGTAGAAGGTGGCCACGTCAGACAGCTCGGTAAACGTAGAACAAAGGTCCTGGAAGGCCTCGAAGCCGCCGTTGACCAGTGCAAAGGCTTCTTCGTCGCTCTCAATAATGCTTTCTTCGTCAATGATGGTAGGCTTAGGGTCATCGTCAGAGCTGCATGAACTGAGCCATGTCGTAGTGCCCAACAGAGCCACTACAATCCAAATGTAATACTTTTTTTTCATGATGAAATGTTTTTATGGTTTGAACAATTGTTTTTTTATGGTTGTGCTGCCGGAAGGTGATCAGAAGGTGATCTCGGCTCCCAGCGTGAAGCTCCGCGCCGTAGGGTAGGCTCCCAGGTCACGGCCCTCGTTGAGTTCGGGATCGTATCCCTTGTATTTCGTGAGGGTCAGCAGGTTGCTACCCTGAGCGTAGAGGCGAATCTGATTGACAAGGCGCGGCAGCTTGAACGTGTAACCCACGGTGAGGTGCTTCAGCTTGAGATAGCTTGCGTTTTCCACGTAGCGGCTGTCAATGTAGGAACTCTGGTAGGTGCCGGTAATCTTGGGATAGTCAGTGAGCGTATGCTCCGACGTCCAGCTGCTCAGCAGGTAGGAGAGCGTATTGTAGCTGGCAGAGGCCATCTCTAATGAGCGCCGGAGCGAATTGAACGCCTTGCCGCCCTGCGAACCTTTGAAAGAAAGGGAGAAATCCCATTGCTTCCACTTCAGAGAGGAGGAAAAACCGTAGAAGAAGTCGGGGTGATAGCTGCCCAGCACCACACGGTCGTAGCTGTTGATCTTTCCGTCGGGGGTGCCATCGGCACCGCTCACGTCGCGAAATCTGGCTGCACCCGTTTCGGGATCAACTCCGTCGAATATCAGCCCATAGAAGGAGCCTACGCTTTCGCCTTCCTTGAGAATGTATTGCGTATTCTCGCCCGAGGTAAGTTGCGTAAGGCCGTTACCCATCTTGGTGAGTTCATTCTTGTTGAAAGAGAGGTTGGCCCCCACGTTCCACGTGAGCTGCTTTCGCTTGATGGGCGTAGCGCTCAGGGTGAGTTCCAGACCTCGGTTGCTGACGTTGCCCACGTTTTTGAGCTGCGCCCCCGTTCCTGTAGAAGAGTTGACAGGGACGGTAAGCAGGAGGTCGCTCGTTTTCTTTGCATAGAGATCGGCCACCAAGTTGAGTCGACCTTCGAAAAGCCCCAGGTCAATGCCGAAATTGAGCTGTGACGTAGTTTCCCACTTCAGGTCTTCGTTGCCCAGGTTGCTACGGGTATAGGCTGTAGAACCGCCATACGAGCTGGCACTGTAACGGGCGGCGTATTCATAATCGCCGATTTCCTGGTTTCCGGTGACACCATAGGAAGCGCGTACCTTGAGCGTAGAGATGGCAGAAGCAGGGGAGAAGAAGGGCTCATGGTTGACGTTCCACGACAGCCCGAGCGAGGGGAACCATCCCCAGCGGTGGGATTTGGCAAAGCGAGAAGAGTGGTCAGCGCGCAGAGTGGCCGTGGCATTATAGCGTTCGAGCAGCGTATAGTTGGCTCTGGCTATGAGTGAGTGGAGGCGACTGTCGGAATAGCCCGACTGGGGCGTGTAGACCTGAGAACCGTCGCTCAAATTATGGTGGCCCAGCGTTTCGTTGGTGAAATGGCTCACGGTGGTTTTGTTGTATTCCGTTTCAGTCTTCTGGAAGGTGTATCCTGCCAAGGCATCGATCAGATGGCTGGCAGAGAGCTGCCGATTGTAGGTAAGGAGCAGTTCGGTTTGGGTGGCTTCGTTGTCACGATGGCCAATGCTGCCCACACCGTGTTCGTTGAGCCCCAGGGCCGTGTAGGAGGGGGCGAAGTAGTTCTGCGTAATGTTGGTCAGGTCGGCTCCCACGCTCAGCTTGGCTGAGAGAAAGTCGTTGAAGTTGTATTTCAGAAACGCGTTGAGCAACGTATAGTTGTTGATGCTCTCGGCCGTGGTGTTGTTAAGGTCGCTCACCGGATTGGCACTCACTCCGCCAATGGAGAAGAAAGAGTTTTCGTAGGGGTTGGTATAATTGTAGGTACCGTCCGCATTGTAGATAGGGACTACGGGCGGCATGAACAAAGCGTAGGTGAGTGAATTGGTGATACCTGCGGAATAGGGTGAGGACTTGTAGTTGACGGGCTCTGTGGTACTCAGGGCATGCTGCCGCGTCTTGCCGGCGGTGGCTACCACCGAAAGCAGGAATTTGTCGGATAGCTGACGCTCCACGTTGGCGCGCAGATTGTATCGGCTGAAGTCGGAGCCAATCACAATGCCGTCCTGATTCGTATAGTTTCCGGAGATTTGGTAGCGCGTCTTGTTGTCGCCACCGCTGAAAGAAATCTCGTGGGTCTGGCTCCATGCGGAGCGCAGTACGGCATCTTGCCAATCCGTTCCGTGGCCCAACTGAGCTATTTCCTCATCGCTGTAGCCCACTTTGTTGCCAAAATAGTCTTTTTGCAACTGCGCCCACTCGCGCGCATCCAGCAAATGGAGTTTCTTGGCGGCGGTGGAGAGCGTGGCGTTGGTGCTGTAGCGCACCGAGTTCTTGCCGCGTTGGCCCTTCTTCGTAGTGATGATGATCACGCCGTTGGCGCCGCGGCTGCCATAAATGGCTGTGGCACCGTCATCCTTGAGCACCTCAATGTGCTCTATGTCGGAGGGGTTGATGAAAGACAGAGGGTCTAACGCACTCTCTATGGCCCCCACGCCGGTCTGCATGGAAGAAGCATCGTGGTAGTAGATGAAACCGTCGATGACGTAGAGCGGAGCATTGTTGGCATTGACGCTGTTTCCGCCGCGGATGCGAATTTGAGAGCCTGCACCGGGCTGCCCACCTGTCGTTACGTTCACGCCGGCGGCAGCTCCACCCAGCGCTTCGTCCACGGTGGAAGTCTTGTAGTTCTGGAATACCTCGCTCGAGATTTTTGTCACTGACCCCGTGAGATGCGTGCGCTTCTGCGTGCCGTAACCAACTACGATTACTTCGCTCAGGCTCTTGTCTTTTTGGTTATTCAGTATGGAATCGTAGTGGGCCTGCCAACGGTCTTGCACGGCTTGGTTTTGTGCAAAAACCATCTTGGGCTGCCATGCCGAGATGGTCAGCGCAAAGATGGTGGAATATGTACGAAATACAAGATGTTTCATACGCCGTTTTTATGGTTTGATTTCGACTGCAAAGTTACGACGCATTTTCTCCTGCCCACAATCCCATCAAGAGGGTATTTTGGCTACCAAAGGATGGGCACGCCTTCTACCATGAACGTGCTACTTTGCTCCAAGCGCGGCTTTTGCCGAGGCTTGCTGGCAGCCATGGTGCGCATCATGGTGCCACTCCGAGGGTGCTGTTGCGGAAGGCTGTGGGCGAAAGGCTCGTGGTACGTTTGAAAATGCGGTGAAAGCCACTCCCCTTTTTTTGTATGGAAAGAGGAAAAACGTCAGGCATTGTTTTTACTGTTTCTTTGTAAAACACTAACTTTGCAAGGAGAAAAATTATTGTTGTCAGATGATGAACCGGCGTACATTCCTTAAGGACATTTCTGGTGGCGTGGTGCTCACGTCTATGCTCCCGATGCTGGCTTCGGCCATCAAGGCTCCGCTCCGTTTCGGCGTGATTACCGACATCCATTACGGCGAGATGGAACCGCGCATTAACCGTTACTATCAGCAGTCCCTCCAGAAGGTTAAAGATGCCGTGAATTTGTTTAACGAGTCAGACTTGGACTTTGTGATAGAACTGGGTGACCTGAAAGACACCAATGGCGACGTTTCGGACACCCTTCGGTTCCTGGACGATATAGAAGGTGTGCTTCAAACCTTCAATGGCCCTATCTATCATGCTTTGGGTAACCACGACATGGACTGCCTCTCAAAAGAGGAATTTCTAAGCCATACGACAAACGCTGGGAAAACCAAGGGACGCAGCTACTACTCATTTGTAAAGAAAGGTGTGAGATTCATTGTGCTCGATGCTAATTTTAACGAGCAGCGTGAGCCATACTGCCGCGGCAACTTCAGTTGGAAGAAAGCTTTCGTTCCCCAATGGGAATTGGACTGGCTCAATGAAGAATTGCGGCGTGACAAGAAACCGGTTATTGTTTTTAATCATCAGATGATCGACCACTTCTCTGGAGTATCCAAATCATTGTGCGTGGGTAATGCCGCAGAGGTGATAGACCTTTTGGAGCGCAGTGGCCGTGTGATGGCCGTGATTCAGGGTCATCATCATACGGGAAACTATAGTCAGCTTCATGGCATTCATTATTGGACGATGAAGGCCGTGATAGAGAGCGACTATCCAACTCACAACAGTTATGCCATTGTGGAGATAGACCGGCAGGGGAATATTTCCATTCGTGGCTTCAAGGATTGCGAAAGCCGTGAATTAGAAAAATCATAACGATTATAAGTAAACATACCTATACCAGATGAAACATTCACTAAAAAAATCCCTTCTTCCATGGCATGGCCTTGTTCTTGGTCTTTTGTTATTCTCGGCATGGGGCTCTGAGACTTCGGCGCAAGTGTTCAAGAACCCCATGATTGACGAAAATGCCGCCGATCCTACCGTAATGAAGGCAAAAAATGGTTATTATTACCTATATTCCACTGGCGCAAGAATCTTCCGCTCGAAGGATATGCTTCAATGGAATGAAGTGGGTAATTGTTTTGCAGAAGATGGTGCCCCGAGCTTTGTTCCAGGCGTGAGGCGCATCTGGGCTCCCGACATCAACTACATCAAGGGACAATATGTGCTGTATTTTGCGCTTTCGAAGTGGGGCGGTGAAGACAGTTGCGGCGTGGGCGTCGCAACGTCTAAAAACCCTGAGGGGCCGTTTACCTGCATCAACAGAACAGGCAAACTGTTTCGCAGCTTTGAGATAGGGGTGAGGAACAGCATTGATCCTTTTTATATCAAGGATAAAGGTAAGAACTGGCTTATTTGGGGAAGTTTTAGTGGCATCTATGCCATAGAACTGACAAAAGACGGTCTCGCCGTGAAGCCAGGTAGCAAACCTATCCCCTTGGCAGGCAAGGCCTACGAGGGTAGCTATGTATATAAACGTAAAGGTTATTATTACTTCTTCGGTTCCATCGGGACATGCTGTGAGGGGGCGAAAAGCACCTATACTACGGTGGTGGCACGCTCCAAAAACCTCCTGGGGCCCTACGTGAACAAGAAAGGCGAAACCCTTTTGACCAACCATCACGAAGTGTTGATCCACGGTAATAGCCGTTGGGCAGGAACGGGCCATAATGGCGAACTCATTAAAGACAAGAAGGGCAACACCTGGATTCCTTATCATGCCTACCATCGCGACGACCCCAAGAAGGGGCGCATTGTGTTGCTTGACAAGGTGCAATGGGATCAGGATGGGTGGCCCTTTGTGGCAGGTCAGGAGCCAGCCGATGCATATACAGCACCTAAGTTCTGAATTTTCTCTCCATTCAGTCAAAATATTCAAACATATCTACGATGAAATTCTCCGTTTCCCTTTTTTGTCTTATGTTTTCTCCGTGTCGTAGCCAGCTTTGTGCTCGCGGCTCGAGTTTAGGAGCTTTATTGATGTGTGTTTTCTTTACGCTGCCTTCGTTGCTTTCAGCGCAGTCCATCACTACGCTCCAAAAGCGCGGCAATGCGTGGCAATTGGTGCAAGACGGACAACCTTTTGTGATGCTTGCAGGGGAGTTGCACAATTCTTCATCGTCTACGCCCATTGCGCTCCATTCCACCATGAAAACGGCACAGGCTATGGGACTGAATTCCGTCATTGCCACGGTGAGTTGGGAGCAGATAGAGCCTGAGGAGGGTAGATTCGACTTTTCCTGTATGGACGAATTGCTGAAGGCTGCCGAAACCTACAAAATGCGGTTGGGGATTGCGTGGTTTGGTTCGTGGAAAAATGGAGAGTCTTCCTACGCTCCGTTGTGGGTAAAGTCGGACACAAAACGTTTTTTTCGCGCTCGTGACGCTCAAGAGCGTAACACCACGACGCTATCGCCATTCTGCGAGGCTGCCATGAAGGCCGATGCAGCCGCATACCGGCGGTTGATGGAATATATCGCTCAAAAAGATACAAAGCGATTGGTTTGTGTGATGCAGGTGGAGAATGAGGTGGGGGCCTTTATTGATATTGACCATTCTGAGGCCAGCATGAAGGAATTTCGGACAGATGTGCCTGAGTTACTGTCGGTATTTCTTAAGAAGAACTACGCTACGGCTGGCAAACGCCTTGCTCAACGCTGGAATGAGAACGGTAAGCGCACCAAAGGTTCTTGGGCGGACCTCTTTGGCGAAAATGAGGATGCCAAGCAGTTCTTTATGGCGTGGGCGTACGCCCGTTACGTAGACTATGTGGCTGAAGAGGGCAAAAAGGCTCATCCGTTGCCAATGTATACCAATTGTTGGCTTGCAGGCGATGACGCAAAAGTAGGGACCTTTCCCAATAGCGGACCACGTGGTAAGGTGCTTGATATTTGGAAAATCTTTGCGCCGCACGTGGATTGGCTCTCTCCTGACGTTTATTCTACGAACTACAGCAGTGTGTTTGGGCAATATCATCGTTCGGACAATCCGTTGTTTATTCCGGAGATTAATCGTGAGGGTGGGCCGGCCTATTATGCTTTCGGGGAGCACGATGCAATGTGTTATGCGCCCTTTGGCTTTGAGGAGACGTATAACGATCCTTACCTTTTGGGGGAATACCAGACATTAGGAGAACTTTTACCCCTTATCACGCAACATCAAGGTACTGGGCACATGCATGGCTTCATCAGGCAGGAAGGCATTCACCAGCCCGACGATTCTTGCCTTCTGGATTTCAAAGATGTGCTTTTCAAGGTGAAATACATCAAAGGAGAGCACCGTGCACATGGCTTGGTGGTCCGTTTGTCTGACGATGAGTTCATCGTGGCAGGTGTAGGAGGCTATTTATTGCCTCAGGCTGTCAACAGTGACAAGCAGGAGTGCAAAATAGCCTATGCGGAGGAGTTACAGTTGGGTCCTGACGGAGAATGGCAGACAATTTACGTCCTGAACGGCGACGAAACGGCGCATCACAACATGATTTACCTTCGCGGTCGCATGCCGCTGAAAGATTATAAGGAATATGGGTTCAACATTCCTGCGCCGCTTTACAGACCGTCTTATCAGCGCATGAATAATAAGCAGTGGCAAGATCCGCTGAAGTTTTCAGGCATCTACCGCTTCAAGATCTATACTTATCCCAAGAAATAAGTATCGAAATCCCGGACTTGGTGTTAGTCTTTTTGCGCTCTTTTGCGCTCATTATGGTCAAGGATGATCTTACGCATGAGCATGCTTTGAGGTGTTACCTCTACGTATTCGTCTTCCTTAATGTATTCCAAGGCTTCTTCGAGTGAGAAGATGGTAGGAGGAATGATATGGGCCTTCTCGTCGGTGCCGCTTGCGCGAACATTGGTGAGTTGCTTGGCTTTCGTTACGTTGATAACGATATCGTTCTCATGAACGTGCTCTCCCACTACCTGCCCTGCGTAAACCTGATCCTGTGGCGAGATAAAGAAACGGCCGCGATCCTGAAGTTTGTCAAGAGCGTAAGCAAACACGGTGCCGTCTTCCAATGCAATGAGCGAACCGGCCACGCGGCGTGCCATGTCGCCCTTATAAGGCTGATAACCTTTATAACGGTGGGCTATGATGGCCTCTCCTTGACTTGCGGTAAGGATGTTGGTGCGCAGACCGATGATTCCGCGCGATGGTATGTCGAAAGCAATGTTTACGCGGTCGCCCTGCGTTTCCATAGAGGTCATTTCGCCCTTGCGGCGCGTAATCATGTCAATAATCTTGCTTGAGAACTCTTCGGGAACGTTAATGGTGAGCTCTTCGATGGGTTCGCACTT
This sequence comes from Bacteroidaceae bacterium, assembly GCA_017468985.1. Classification (GTDB taxonomy): domain Bacteria; phylum Bacteroidota; class Bacteroidia; order Bacteroidales; family Bacteroidaceae; genus UBA6382. Next base: position 14,906 of record JAFUHF010000036.1, on the reverse strand, counting down.
TCGTCCGTCTATTTCCTTGTAAATTACCTGCGGTTGGCCTACCTGTAATTCATATCCTTCGCGTCGCATGGTCTCAATGAGTACCGATAAGTGCAAAACGCCACGTCCAGAGACCACCCAGCTGTCGAAGCTCTCTCCTTTTTCCACTCGGAGGGCCAAGTTCTTCTTCAGTTCGCGCTGCAAACGCTCTTCAATCTGCCTGCTGGTGCAGTATTTGCCCTCTTTACCGAAAAAAGGAGAGTTATTGATAGTAAAAAGCATTGACATCGTAGGCTCATCAATCATGATGGGAGGCAGGGGCTCTGGATTTTCGTAATCGCAGAGTGTGTCCCCAATCTCGAAGTTGTCCAAACCGATAACGGCACATATGTCGCCGCATTCCATCTCAGAAGTTTTGTGGTGCCCCATCCCTTCAAAGGTGTGAAGCTCTTTTATCTTGGTTTTCTCCATCGAGCCGTCGCGGTGAGCCACGGTAATGTTCATGCCTTCGCGAAGCGTACCTCTGTTAACCCTACCTACGGCTATTCTTCCGGTATAGTTGCTATAGTCAAGCGAAGTGATGAGCATTTGCGGTGTCCCGTCCACTCTTTTGGGGGCAGGAATGGTTTCAATGATCTTATCCAGGAGGTAGTTGATGTCATTTGTGGGTTTTTTCCAGTCTTCACCCATCCAGCCTTGCTTAGCAGAGCCGTAAACTACCGGAAAGTCCAGCTGGTCCTCTGTTCCGCCAAGATTAAACATCAAATCGAATGCCATTTCGTATACTTCTTCCGGTCTGCAGTTCGGCTTGTCAACCTTGTTGACCACTACAATCGGTTTTAGGCCTATCTTCAGGGCCTTTTCGAGCACAAATCGCGTTTGAGGCATTGGACCTTCGAATGCATCTACCAAAAGCAGGCATCCGTCGGCCATGTTGAGCACCCTTTCCACTTCGCCGCCAAAATCGGAGTGTCCCGGAGTGTCTATAATGTTAATCTTAATACCTTTGTACGTAATCGAAACATTCTTAGACAGAATGGTGATGCCACGCTCTCTCTCCAAATCATTATTGTCCAAAATCAGGTTTCCTGCGGCCTGGTTGTCCCTAAAGAGATTTCCTGCCATCAACATTTTGTCAACCAATGTGGTCTTACCGTGGTCCACATGAGCAATAATTGCTATGTTTCGAATATCTTGCATGTTATTTAACTAATGATTTTAATTTCGGGGGCCAAAGTTACAATTAAGTTACTTAAGGAGTGGCCTCTGACTATTAAAAATTGGAAGCTGACAAATGCTTTTCAAACAAAGTTTTTGTACATTTGCAGCGAATTTCCTGAAGTTGCCGCTTTCGGGTGACAAATAGGAGCAAAGTTTATATCATTTCATTATAAAGGACATTATCATGAAAAAGTTTTTCTTCATGGCTTTCGCTGCCATATTGCTGGCATCGTGCGGAACGTCGCCAACGAGCGGCATCGACGTAGTGGGACGCTGGTATGCATATACTGACGAGACTCGCACTGAGGTGGATTCCACAGCTTACTTTGAATTTACGAAAGATCAGCACTATGGACGCCGCTATCACAATGCCGGCAGTCTGGAGACGGGTACTTATGCCTGTTCTGACAATACTAAGGCCCACTATGGCAAGCATAAGGCCAAGAGGGTGAGCCTGCGTACCTACAACGATGACGAGTACTTCGTTGACATCGTGAAAGACGACGGTGACGTATACATGTTTGTAATCACTTACCGCGAAAACGATAAGGAAAACATCATTTATCACGTCAAGGAACAGAAAAAAGACGAAAAGAAGTAGCAGCCAGACTCTTTTCTGAAGAATATTTAGGAAAAAGTTTGGCGCTTAAGCAGATTTGTTGCTAACTTTGCAGCCGCTTGTCCGTTTTGGACGGGTTTAAGATTTATAAATTATTCAAAATACAGTTTATGTACTTAGATTCTGAGAAGAAAAAAGAGATCTTTGGACAATACGGAACGTCTAATTCAGATACCGGCTCCGCAGAGAGTCAGGTAGCTTTGTTTTCTTACCGTATTTCCCACTTGACGGAGCACATGAAGGCCAACCGTAAGGATCATATGACAGAAAGGGCCTTGACGAAGTTGGTAGGTAAGCGTCGCGCTTTGCTCAATTATCTTAAAGCGAAGGACATTGAGCGTTATCGTGCCATCATCAGCAAACTGGGTCTGCGTAAGTAATCCAGAGAGGCTAAAGATTTTCCTTAACCGCCGTCCACAGCGTTATGACGTGGACGGCGGTTAGGTTTTTTGTTCCCTCTTGCTTTTTGTCGGTCTTGAAGCTGGGTCGTAAGGCTGAAAAAAGTTGTAAATCTGCCTAGTCGTGTCTTTGGAGGTCGGATTTGAGGTTTTATTCTGCCTAGTCGTGTCTTTGGAGGTCGGATTTGAGGTTTTATTCTGCCTGGTAGTGACGCCTTAAGGCTGATTTGAAACTTTTTTCGGCCTTATCGTTTCTCTGGAGGTCGGATTTGAGGTTTTATTCTGCCTGGTAGTGATGCTTTAAGGCTGATTTGAGGCTTCTTTGGGACTTTGTTTGTAGTGGTGGGACGGCGCCGGATCTCCTTTTGTCCCGTTGCACGTAGGTGGAGGCCTCTGGACATCAAAAAACCGGCAAGCATTGAGACTTGCCGGCTTATTATGAGATTTGATTCGTCTTGAGGTCAGTTTATTTTTTCAGCAATTTGTTTACGCCGTCGCTCACCTTCTTGTTGGCGGCGTCTGCTGCGTTGTTGATGGCCTCATTAGCCTTCTCTGCGGCCTGATTTACCTTTTCATTGGCGGCCTGCTGAGTGTTTTCCACCTTTTCCTGAACAGCCTGGGCGGCAGCTTCTTTTGCATTGTCAGCGGCTTCCTTTGCGGCATCCTTAGCGTTTTCTACTGCTTCTTTTCCAGCCTCAACGGCCTCCTTGGCAGCATTCTCTACGCCTTCTTTAGCCTCATTGGCAGCGTCGGTGGTGGCATTTACGGCTGCGTCAACAGCTGCATTCACATCGGCGGCATAGTCGTGGCCTGCTATGTCCTTGAAGGCTTGCTTGGCAGCTTCGAACTTCTGCTGGGCATTCTCCAATGCAGACTTGGCTCCTTCGATAACTTCCTTAACCTCTGCTATGGCAGCTTCCTTGGCTTCTTCTGTCTCGTAGGAGGCGTCATTTACGATGCTTTCCAGCTGTGCGGTGGCCTCGGCAATCTGGGTGTTGAGCTGGTCTACTTCTTGCTGGGCGGCTTCTACCTTTTGCTGAGCTTCGGCTGTCTTTGCCTTTTTGTTTGAACATGCAGTTGCAACCAAAGCAATTGCTATGCTCATCATTACTACTAACTTTTTCATTCTATTAATAATTATTATGCTTCAGGGTCACCTGAATTGGCCCCCTTAGCGGTTAATGATGGTGCAAATGTAGACATTATTTCCTTACGTGACATCGCCTTGACCCATAAATTTTCAATAAATACGCCAATCGTGGTATAAATAATACCGCTCCGAAGTGATTCGGAGCGGTATCAGTGAAAGGGATGAACCTTTCAGAAACTTATTTCTTCGTGGAACCCGTGATGATGGACACGCGGTTCTTTGCATTCTCCGTGAAGGGCTGCACGGTGTCGCCCTTAGCGTCAACGGCAATCCTGTTGGATTCAATGCCGTACTTATCTGTCAGGAGTTTCTTCAAATCCTGAGCGCGCTGGCGAGAATACTTCATGTTGATGGTCGGATTACCGGTCTTAACGTCAGCATAACCTACAATTTCGATGGTGGCATCTGGATTCTCCTTCAGGAACTTCACCACGTTTTCTACCTTGCTGAGTTCAGCTTTGGGAATGGCTGACGAACGGATATCGTAGAAGATGTTTTCCTTGATGGTCTTCACCACTGGGGCTGGAGCCGGAGCTGGTTTGGGCGCTGGAGCCGGAGCAGGTGCTGGAGCAGGTGCTGGTTTGGGCGCTGGAGCCGGAGGAGCCACTGGAACGGGGGCTGGAGCCGGAACGAACTTGCGAGCCTTGTATCCAAACTTGTACTGAAGGCCTAACATGGCTGTAGCCTGCCAATCGTCGCTGTTTGCTTTCTTGGAGTTGAATCGATCGCTCAGATTGTTGAAGTCGCATTCCAGATTTACGCCGAAATGCTTTGAAAGGTTCACGTCTAACTGCACACCTGCGCGGAAATTGTGGCCCAAGCGATTGTGCTTCCATGCTTCGGGAGCTATTTGTTCCAAACTATAGGTGCTGATGAGGTTATTAACCTGATGGTTGTGCCAAGCGTAGTTTAGTCCGACACCTCCAACGAGTACCAGATTGAAGAGGTGAGTACGGCTGCCTTTCCAAAAGAGATTGGTGACGTTGAGCAAAAGGTCGGCATCGGCTGTATAGAAATCGTAGTAATACGTCTTGTCGATGGACTTGAAACCGCCTTTGTCGCGGAATCCCATTAAGTGCAGACGACCACCAACAACGGTATTGTAGTATCCGCCAAACGAGATTGCCCCTACAGGCATTACTAACTTCGAAAAGTCATAGTTGGTGAATGTAACTTGTGCTCCACCCTGCGCACCGATAAACAGGTAGGGGGCCGGTTCGTAATCCTTGTTCCACTCTTCGGTAGTAGTAGCCCAAGTTGAAGCTGTTGCCAGCGTTAAACCGGCAGCAATAAGAAAAAACTTTAGCTTATTCATAGAATATTTAAAATGAGTTATACATATTCAACTTGCATTATGTCAACAAAATTACGCCTTTCCCGTATATTTGCCAAACTTTTTGCGCTTTTTTTAATTTTCGAGCCTTAATTTATCGGTTGCTGGGACACAATCTGTGGCATATCGGGGCATTATCGTGACATTTCATTCACGTTTTGGCAGCTGATGTTTGCTTGACCAGGATGTAGAACCAAAGCATTCTGGATTGAGAGCGGAATGGAACGAAAAAGGGGCAGAGTCAGTGGCGGCAGTTCCCGTTGTTATGCTTTGTCAAGGCTGTATGAACAGCGGAAAAGTCATATCTTGCGCCGTGGACTAAAAAACGCGTTTTTGCTTTGCGGTTTGTCTACATTATTGTAATTTTGTATGATTTTTAATACAAACTCAGAAGAATTCCCAAGCATATAGCATGGCAACAACCATCGTAAGAGTGTCGAACAAGGCGGAGCTCCACGATTTTATCCGCTTTAACTATGAATTATATAAGGATAACCCCTGTTCAGTGCCGGATTTGTATGAAGATATGGTTAAAACCTTTTCGCGTGACAAGAATCCGGCCTTTGAATTCTGCGAAGCAGACTATTTTTTGGCCTATCAGGGTGAAAAACTGGTGGGGCGTGTGGCCGCGATCATCAATCACAAGGCCAATAAGCGTTGGGATCAGCAAACGGTGAGGTTTGGTTGGATAGATTTCGTTGACGACTTGGAGGTGAGTCGCGCGCTCATTGATACTGTGGCCCAATGGGGGAAGAAGCGTGGCATGAACCGCATGGAGGGCCCTCTGGGCTTTACCGACATGGATGCTGAAGGTATGCTGGTGGAAGGATATGATCAGTTGGGCACCATGGCTACGATTTACAACCATCCCTACTACGTGGAGCACATGAAGTGTCTGAGAATGGAAAAAGCAATGGACTGGATAGAGCTGAAACTGATGGTTCCTACCGAAACACCTAAGGAGTACGTCAGAATTTCGGAGATTGTCAAGGCCAAGTATCATCTGCACGTCCGCAAACTGAAAAATGTGAAGGAGGTGAAACGCACCGGGATAGGTTACAAGATGTTTGATCTCATCAATGAAGCCTATGCCCCACTTTTTGGCTATTCTGAGATGTCTAAGGGGCAGATTGACCAATATATAAATGAATATTTGCCCATCCTTGACCTCAATATGGTAACTCTCGTTGAAGATGAGAATAACAATCTGGTGGGAGTGGGAATTTCGATGGCATCCATGTCAACCACCTTGCAGAAAGCCCACGGCAAACTGTTTCCCTTCGGATGGGTGCACTTCTTGAAGTCATTGTACCTGAAAAGGCCGCGTATAGTAGACCTGTTGCTGGTAGCCGTGAAGCCGGAGTACCAAAACAAGGGGGTGAATGCCCTGTTGTTTACCGATTTGATTCCAGTCTACATCAAGTATGGCTTTGAATGGGCTGAAACCAATCCAGAACTGGAAATCAATGACAAAGTGCAGTCGCAGTGGAAATATCTGGATCATCAGATTCACAAACGCCGCCGCTGTTACGCCAAAAACATCTGAACGGTTTTCTCATTGCTCTTTTATCTGAACCATTAGTCCCACAATATAATAACCAAAAACATGAGTGACGAACCATTATATGTCCCCGAAACCCCTCTGACTTCCGAAGATTCCAATTACGACGAGTCTGCTATTCGCCATTTGAGCGATATGGAACATATCCGCCTGCGCCCAGGAATGTATATAGGCCGTTTGGGTGATGGCAGTCATGCCGAGGACGGAATATACGTTTTATTGAAGGAAGTGATGGACAATAGCATTGACGAGTTCCGCATGAACTTCGGTCGGCGTATCGACATCGAAAAAACAGAAGAAAATGGCATCCGCGTGCGTGACTATGGGCGTGGAATTCCTCAGGGAAAGCTCGTAGAGGCAGTGAGCGAGCTCAATACAGGAGCAAAATATGACACCAAGACATTCAAGAAGAGTGTGGGACTGAACGGCGTGGGCTTGAAGGCCGTGAATGCCCTGAGTACGAAGTTTGAGGCCGCTTCATACCGTGACGGAATGGTGCGACGCGTTACATTTGTGCAGGGAAAACTTACGCAAGATTCAACGACGGAAACATCCGAAGAAAACGGAACTGAGGTGAGCTTCGTGCCAGATGATTCCCTCTTTCTGAACTACCATTTCCATGACGAGTTCGTTGAAGAGAAGCTCCGTAACTATACTTATCTGAATTCAGGTCTGAATATTTACTATAACAACCGCCATATCGTAAGCCGAAACGGTTTGGAGGACCTTCTGAACGACAATATGACCGTTCAGGCTCTTTATCCCATCGTCCACCTGAAGGGAGAGGACATAGAGATTGCATTTACGCACACCAATCAGAATGGAGAGGAATACTATTCCTTTGTAAATGGCCAGCATACCATTCAGGGAGGCACTCATCAGAGCGCTTTCAAGGAACACATCGCGCGGACCATCAAGGAATTCTATAGTAAGAATATCGACGTTCAGGATGTGCGAAATGGCATTGTGGCCGCCATTGCCATCAATGTGGAAGAGCCTATGTTTGAGAGTCAGACGAAAATCAAGCTGGGTTCACTCACCATGACGCCCGGTGGCGTGAGTGTGAACAAGTTTATAGGGGATTTTATAAAGGAAAATGTGGATAACTACCTCCATAAGAACCCCGAAATGACTGAAATCCTCCTGCAGAAGATTCAGGACTCCGAAAGAGAGCGCAAAGCCATGGCCGGCGTTACCAAATTGGCGCGTGAAAGGGCCAAAAAGGCCAATCTGCATAACGATAAGTTGCGCGATTGTCACATTCACTACAACGATGCCAAAGGCGACCGTCAGGAAGAGAGCAGCATCTTCATCACCGAGGGGCTTTCGGCCAGCGGAAGCATTACGAAGAGCCGCGACGTAGCTACGCAGGCCGTGTTCAGCCTGAGGGGAAAACCACTCAACAGCTTTGGACTGACCAAAAAGGTGGTTTACGAAAACGAAGAGTTTAATCTGCTGCAAGCTGCCCTGAATATCGAAGACGGCTTGGACGGACTGCGGTATAACAGGGTAATTGTGGCCACCGATGCTGATGTGGACGGCATGCACATCCGCTTGCTGATGATTACCTTCTTCTTGAACTTCTTTCCCGACCTTATTAAGAAAGGACATGTCTACATTTTACAGACACCGCTGTTCCGAGTGCGCAACAAGGTGAAGAAACCGCGCAAATCGGCTGAAGATAAGGTCCACATTTCTGCCAATGCGGCCGGCGCAGCCATTCTGAAAAAGCAAAAGAGCAGTGGTAGGGCCGAATTTGAAACGCGTTACTGTTACACTGAACAAGAAAGGCAGCAGGCTATTGATGAATTGGGCCCTGATCCGGAAATTACGCGTTTTAAAGGTCTGGGAGAAATTTCGCCGGAAGAATTTAAGAACTTCATAGGTCCTGATATGCGTCTGGAGCGCGTCACGTTGCACAAGGATGACTTACTCGACGAGTTGTTGAGTTACTATATGGGCAAGAATACAGCAGAAAGGCAGGACTTCATCATCAACAATCTTGTGATTGAAGAAGATCGGCCCGACGAGAACTTTGTAGAGGGTTAATATAGCGTGATAAGGTGATGAAAAGAATAGCTTTATTTCCCGGGACCTTTGATCCTTTCACTATAGGACATGCCAGTGTCGTGAAAAGGGCGCTTCCTCTGTTCGATCGTATTGTCATTGCCATCGGCATCAATGAAGGCAAGCATGCCATGTTGTCCGTGGAGGAAAGAATGGCACAAATTGAGGCTATATATAAAGATGAGCCCCGAGTGGAGGTGAAAAGCTACAACAAGCTGACAACTGACTTTGCCCAAGAACTCAAGGCGCAGTTCATTCTTCGTGGGATACGTTCCATACGCGATTTTGAATACGAACGTGACATTGCAGATCTGAACCGACAGCTTACGGGCATCGAAACCGTCTTCTTGTTCACGGAACCACAGCTTGCCTACGTAAGCTCCAGTGCCGTTCGCGAATTAAAGACATTTGGGAAAGACATCAGTTCATTTATTCCATAAAAAGCAGATTTAAAAAATACCATGAAGAAATACCTGCTAAACCTCTTAGGCCTGCTGATGGTCGTCACGCCGTTTGTGAATGCCCAGCAACAGCAGCAAATGCCGCCAGACTTGGAAATGGCACTCCGAAAAACGCAGATGGCCCAGATGGCGCTTAAGGCGTTGTATGTTGATACGGTAAATGCCGACAAACTGGCTGACGATGCCATCAAAGGAATGCTTTCGGCCCTCGACCCACATAGCAGTTACACTACGGCCGAGGAAACGAAGAAGTTGAACGAACCCCTTAACGGCAATTTTGAAGGCATAGGAGTCCAGTTTAATGTGCTGGAGGATACTTTAGTGGTGATCCAGACCATCACGAAGGGGCCGTCAGAAAAAGTAGGCATCATTCCCGGAGACCGTATCATTGAAGTCAACGGCACAACCATTGCCGGCGTCAAGATGGGCAGGAGTGACATAATGAAGAATTTGAGGGGCCCCAAGGGCACACTTGCGAATGTAAGTGTGGTGAGAAGGGGCGTTCCCGAAGTTCTGAAGTTTAGCATTGTGCGCGATAAGATTCCCCTTTATTCTGTTGACGCAGCCTACATGATCAGGCCCCATGTCGGTCTGATCAGGATCAGCAATTTTGCTGTCACTACGGGTAAGGAAGTGGAAGAGGCCATCAAAAAACTCACAAAAGAAGGCATGAAGAGCCTGATTCTCGATCTTGAGGAGAATGGCGGCGGCTATCTGGAGGCTGCCACCGAAGTGGCGAGCCAATTTCTCGAAAGAGGCGACCTGATCGTCTACACCGATGGTCGTGCCGTTCCTGGGAAGAAGCATTTCTCAGAAGGGGAGGGAAAATTCAGGCAAGGCCAACTCGTGGTGCTTGTCGATGACTATACGGCTTCGGCGGCCGAGATCGTAAGCGGCGCTGTGCAGGATCAGGACCGTGGCTACATTGTGGGAAGGCGAACTTTTGGCAAAGGGCTCGTTCAGCGCCCTGTTCCACTCCCAGACGGGTCGTTGATCCGCATAACCATATCTCATTATTATACTCCATCGGGCAGATGTATCCAAAAACCCTACGTGAAGGGCCAGAGCAAGGAATATGAGGACGATATTTATCAGCGATATAAGAATGGAGAGCTGATGCATCCCGACAGCATCCATTTTGCCGATTCTTTAAAGTTTAAGACGCTGCGCAAAGGGCGCACGGTGTATGGAGGTGGCGGTATTATGCCCGATTACTACATACCGCTCGATACTACCCGTTTTACGCCCTATTATCGGATGTTGAACCTGAAAAATATCATTTTGAGCACCCATCTGAAGTATGCTGACCTCCATCGCAAGGAAATAGCGGAGAAGTATGCTGATGGCGGATTCAAAAAGTATCAAAAAGACTTCGAAGTACCACAGGCTTTGCTCGATTCTGTTGTTTCGGCAGGCCATAGGGCCAATGTGAAGGCAAAGGACGAAGAAGAAATGCAGAAAACCCTTTCGCGACTCCGAATCACGCTGAAAGCCCTTATTGCGCGCGATATTTGGGATATCTCCGAATATTATGCCATCGTAAACGAGGAGAGTCCATCGGTGAGAAAGGCGTTGGAACTGCTTGGAAAGGAGTAGGGGCAATCAATGAAGACGATAATGAAGAAAGTGCTGTTTTTTGCCGCTCTGTTGAGCCTGACGTTCAGGCTTGAGGCTAAGGTAAAGCCGGCTTCTCTCATCGGCGATGGTATGGTGTTGCAGCAGCAATCGGAAGTGCGCCTGTGGGGTTGGGCAAAGCCCAATGCTACAGTGCGTCTTACTACCTCATGGAAAGCAAAGGCCACGACGAAGGCTGACAATGAAGGGCGATGGGAACTCTGGGTGAAAACTCCTGTGGCTTCGTTTGCTTCGCAGGAACTGACGCTTTCGGATGGAGAAAAGCTTACGATACGCGATGTTCTGATTGGTGAAGTATGGGTAGGCTCAGGCCAAAGCAATATGGAAATGTGTCTGGTAGGACGCCCTAACCGTACCATAGAGTATGCCAACCGCGAGTTGCTCCAAGCCAATCGTTTCAAAGGCATGTTGCGTATGGCAACGGTTGCCCACAATGAGCAAAAGGTTCCAGTTGACAGTGTGAAGGTACAATGGCAGGATTGTTCCACACAAGTTGTGGCCCCGTGGAATGCCGTGTGCTATTTTTTCGCTACCACATTGATTGAAGCATTGCAATGCCCTGTAGGTATGATCAGCACTTGCTGGGGAGGTACGTCGGTCGAGAGTTGGTCGCCCAAGGAAGTGCTTCCACCCGTAACCGATGCCAAAAAGCAGGCCGACTATGCCGTGCGCTATAATGGAATGATTCACCCACTCGAGGGCTACACCATTCGTGGCTTTATCTGGTATCAGGGCGAGGCCAACGTAAGCCGCCATGCTCAATATGCCAATATGCTTTCGGAAATGATTACCTCGTGGCGGCAAAGGTGGAAGCAAGGTCCCCTTCCTTTCTATCAGGTAGAGATCGCTCCCTATATTTACGACGGAGCAGAGAAAAACCGAGCCGCTCTGTTGCGTGAAGCCCAGCTTGAGGTTTCCCACCGATTGGAAAAAGTAGGCATTGTTTGTACCAACGACTTGGTGAAAGACTTTGAACTGAGGCAGATTCATCCTATGATGAAACGTGAGATAGGCGAACGCTTAGCCTATCTGGCCTTAAACAATGATTACGGCTTCAAAGGACTCTATGCTTTCAGTCCAGAGTATAAGAGCATGGAGGTGAAAGGCAAGGAAATCGTGCTCAACTTCACTCATGCTGAGAAGGGATTCAATCGTTTTGAGGGCTTCAAGGGGTTTGAGGTGAGCGGTGTCGATCGAAAGTTCTATCCGGCAGAGGTCCGGGTGGAAGGAACGCGCCTCGTTGTCTCCTCCCCAAAGGTGGAGGCCCCTGTCGCCGTGCATTATTGCTTCAAGAATTGGCAACTGGGCAATACCACCAATGTAGGCGGTATGCCTCTTTTTCCGTTTAGAACAGACAAGTAGATATTCATTCAAATTACACATCACAACACAAAGTAGAAAAGTATGAAAAAGATAGCTTTATTGATGGCGCTTTGTGGCGTAGTAGCCAGTATTCAGGCAAAGGTGAAGCCCGGTTCGCTCATTGGCGACGGTATGGTGCTTCAGCAAAAGTCAGAAGTGAAACTCTGGGGATGGGCCAAGCCTAACGCCACGGTGAAGATCACCTCCTCATGGAAGGCTAAGGCCACTGCTCAGGCCGATGCTTCCGGAAAATGGGAAACGCGCTTGCAGACTCCCGAGGCGAGTTTCATGCCGCAGGAAGTCACCATATCCGATGGTGAAAAACTGAAATTGAGCAATGTTCTGATTGGAGAAGTGTGGCTGGGCTCTGGCCAGAGCAATATGGAGATGCCGTTGGTGGGCTATAGGAATTGTCCTATCGAGAATTTAAACCAAGTGGTGTCCGATTGCTCCCGTTATCAAGGCAAACTTCACTTTGCTGTGTTGGATCACCAGGCTCCGCTCCAGCCTGTCGACAGCGTGAAGGTGGAATGGAAGGATTGTACCCCCGAAACCATATGGAAGTGTAGCGCTACGTGTTACTTCTTTGGTATCACGCTTATCGATGCTCTCCATTGCCCTGTAGGGGTGATCAGCTCCTCGTGGGGAGGCACCAGCGTGGAGGGATGGGTGCCTCGCGAAGTGGCGCAGAACTATACGGAGCTCAACCTCTCTGACGAAAATCTCAAGAAGAACGTTTGGAACACGCCCATTGTGCGCTACAATGGCAAGATACACCCCATTAAGGGCTATACGCTCAAGGGATTCCTTTGGTATCAGGGCGAGGCCAATCGCGACAATGCCGATAAGTATGCCAGTCGTTTGGGCGACATGGTAAGAACCTGGCGGCAGCTCTGGGGACAGGGCGATCTTCCTTTCTATGAAGTAGAGATTGCTCCATTCATTTATGAAGGGATAAATGGCCAGAGCGCGGCCTTGCTGCGTGAAGCCCAGCTGCAATTCACCCACGAAGTGCCCAATACCGGCATCGTTTGTACCAACGATTTGGTACTCCCCTTCGAGGAGCGCCAGATCCATCCTGCCAAGAAGCGCGAAGTGGGTCAGCGGCTTTGCTATCTTGCCTTAGAGAAAACCTATGGCAAGAAGGGGCTGATGGCTGAGAGCCCGGAGTTCCAGAAAATGGAAGTGAAGGACGGAAAGGCCTATCTTTCTTTCAGTCATTGCGAGTATGGTTTCAATTTATTCAACCATATCGAAGGTTTTGAAATCTGTGGTGCCGACAAAAACTATTATCCTGCCCAGGCCAGCCATACCCATGATGGGTTGGAGATAGTGCTCTCTGCACCCGAAGTAAAGACGCCCACGGCGGTGCGCTATTGTTTCAAGAATTGGCAGTTGGGCAATCTGGCCAATGTGGGAGGAATGCCAGTTTTCCCGTTTAGAACAGATAAATAATGAAAAGGTTAGTTGTTTTATTGGCTCTTATCCTGTTTGTATGCGGAGTTAAGGCCATTGTGCGGCCAGCCTCGCTTTTTAACGATGGGATGGTGTTGCAACAGCAGACGGAAGTGAAATTCTGGGGGCGTGCCAAAGCAAATGCACGCGTAACCGTGAAAGGTTCCTGGAATGGCAAGACTTATTCCTGCAAAGCAGATGCAGAGGGACGTTGGCAGTTAATGTTGCCTACGCCGAAAGGAAGCTACACGCCTTACAGCGTTACGTTGTCGGATGGAAAGAAAACAACCATAAAAAATGTGTTGATTGGCGAAGTATGGTTTGCTTCGGGCCAGAGCAATATGGAAATGATGGTTTATGGCTTCGGAAACTGTCCTGTAGAAAATTCTGCGCGGTATCTTACAGAAAGCCTCCGCTTTAAGGATAAGATACGCTTGGTGACGATTCCACGGTTTCCACTGCGCCAACCAGCCGAATTTGTCGATGCAGATTGGAAGGAATGTACTCCCGAAAATGTTCGTCGATTCTCTGCGGTGGGATATTTCTTCGCTACGCAGATTGCAGAGAAGATGGACGTTCCTGTTGGCATCATTTGCAATGCATGGGGCGGCACGCGTGTAGAGTGCTGGCTTTCGCGCGACGTGTTGGAAGGCTATGGTGACGAAAAGTTGAATGCTGAAGTGTTCAGCAAGCGTGCTGACTCTGGAACTCCAATGGCCATGTTTAATGGCATGGTGAAGCCTTTGGCCGGTTATGGCATCCGAGGCTTTCTGTGGTATCAGGGAGAGCGCAACGTTTGGCAACATGCTCAGTATGCACAACGCTTCGGAGACATGATTCGCCTATGGCGTAAGGAGTGGAACCAGGGTGAACTTCCTTTTCTCTTTGTGGAAATAGCACCTTACCAGTATAACAGCGATACTCGGGCGGCAATGCTTCGCGAAGCCCAGTGCGATGTTCAGCATAACGTGGAAAATGCTTACATGGTTTGCACAAATGATCTTGTGAAACCGTATGAGACGACTCAGATACATCCTTGCATGAAATTTGAAGTAGGAGAGCGCCTGAGCCTGCTTGCCCTCAGTAAAGTTTATGGAGTGAAGGGCATCAACGCCCAAAGCCCGGAATTTCAGAAGATGGAGGTCAAAGATGGAAAAGCCATTTTGAGTTTCAGTAATACGGCCGAGTGTGGCTTCAATCGTTTTGCTGACATTCAGGGATTTGAAATAAGAGCCTTTGGAGGTGAGTTTTGTCCTGCCGTCGTCCGCGTACTCAACAGACATCAGGTGGAAGTGAGCTCTCCACTCGTAAAGACGCCCGAAGCTGTGCGATATTGTTTCAAGGATTTTCAAATCGGCAATTTCGGCAGTGGAGATAACCTTCCTCTCATTCCGTTCCGAACAGACCGGTAGGTTGTCCTTCTTACAGGATCAATGTGGTGAGAAGATGCCAAGGGCTTACCTTCATCTTCTCACCACCTTCTTTCCATTCCTGATCACCACGCCCTTGGTGTGTTCATCCGCCCTGCGGCCCTGCAGGTCGTAGCTGAGGCCTTCTTCGTCGGCATCCTGCCTGATGGCCTTCACTCCCACGGTGCCCAACGACTCGTCTTCCACAATCTTCTTGAACCATTGCCAAACCGGCGCCGCTTCATACCGCTCCTTG
>JAFUHF010000003.1 GCA_017468985.1 Bacteroidaceae bacterium | reverse complement strand
CATTGGAAAGCCTTTTCAATGAGCGAAATCTTTACGATTACGGCAACAAAAAGCGGCATAGACCGCAAGAAAATGAATGGTTCTGTTGGCGATATTCCCTATTTGACCAGAACGGACAAAAACAATGCTTGGGACTCATTTGTAGGGGAACAAAACGGTTATGGCCGCGATAAAGGCAATGTTATTTCTGTAGGACTTGACACACAGACGGCATTCTATCAACCTATCCCATTCTATACAGGCCAGAACATACAAGTTTTCTCTCACCGTCAGATGAATAAATATATTGCAATGTTCATAATTCCACTTCTAAAGCGACAGATGCAGAAATTTAACTGGGGCGGTAACGGCGCAACCCTTGGACGACTTCGCAGACAAAAAATACTTTTGCCGGAAACCAACGGCCAGCCAAATTTTGTTTACATGGAGTCGTATATGCGGAAAAAGGAGGCAGAACTCCTGCTGCAATACATTCAATTCAATTACAGTTAATGGCCTAAGATATTCGAAGACCACCTTGTGTTTGAATCTCCGGGCAAGCTTCCAAGACAGGTGAAGCCGAACAACATTCGACATACTCACTTCTTTAGAAGATTGCTGCATTGGGCTAATTAAAATGTCATAAGTTACTATTGCTCGGGCATGCCAATCTGAAAAACTTCGTGTTTTCGTTTTGCATGTCTCTCGCTTAATCGTAACTTTGCAGCAAAGATGAGCACGAGGATGAAACCCAGAAAACTACTGAAGTGGGGAGGCATTGCCATAGCCACTCCAATCGTGTTATTCCTGCTTTTGGCAGTAACGGTATATCTGCCACCCGTTCAGCGATTTGCAAAAAACCAACTCGTCTCTTACCTTGAAAAGGAAACTGGAGCCAAGATCACATTGGAAAGGGTGAGACTGGCATTTCCCTTAGATTTTGCATTAGATCAATTGGTGGCTACGCAATCTGGCGACACGTTACTTGCTGCTCAGGCTGTAAGGCTCAACATCGGTCTGCGCCCTCTGCTGAGCGGTGTAGTAGATGTGAGTGGTTTCGAATTGTGGAGGGCAAAGGTAAACACCAAAGACTTTCTGAGCGATGTAGAAGTGACGGGCGGTCTCGGCATGCTCCGTATAGAGCGGCCGGCTACGGTGAGCATCAAGGGGAAGACGGTTGATCTTCACCATGTGAGTTTGGCAGATGCAGATGTAATCATTATTCTCAGCGATACGGCCTCTGTTGATACTACTGTTAGCGAACCACTGCCGTGGATCATTCGTGTAGACGAAACTTCGGTGAGTCAGTCCAGGCTGAGTCTGACGATGCCTCACGATTCCATGCGCCTTTTTGCCTGTCTGCCTTTGGCACAGGTAAGGGGTGCCAGCTTCAACTTGGGGCAGGCAGACTACCGCGTGCAACATGCCTTCCTTCGTGATGCCACCCTGCATTACGATCTGCCCTACATGGCCTATGGCAGAGGATTCGACCCTAATCACGTCGGCGTGGATAGCCTCAACCTTCAGCTTGACACTTTAAGCTATCATCAAGGCCATCTTTCCGCAGCCCTACAGAGGCTAACGTTCAAAGAAAAGAGTGGACTACAGATTCGTCAGCTGCAAGCCCATATCGCCATGGACACTATGCGCGTGCATCTGCCATTGTTTCATCTGCTCACACCTTACTCGCAGCTGGATGCTACGGCCCACGTAGTTTTCAATGCCCTAAAACAAGGAAGCAGCGAGCGTATGAACGCCGACCTGAAGGGACACGTGGGAGCTGCAGACGCATTGCTGCTCATGGGTAACATGGCTGAAGACCTACGTCCCTACTATCCTAAAGAACCGCTGCAAGTAGAAGCCCAGGTTACAGGAAATGCTGAAAGCCTTACCCTGAAACATGCCTTTCTGAACTTGCCGGGACTACTGAGTCTGAAAGCATCAGGCCATGGACACTATCTCACGGATGAGGAGAAACGACAGGGTCATGTGGACTACTACCTGAAAACACAAGGCTTGGCTCCCATTCAGAAGATTATTACTCAGTTGGCTGGTGGACGCGTAGCCCTGCCTGGAGCCATGACACTGGCTGGAAATCTGAACTTCAAGGGGCAACGCATAGGGACGGACTCTAAACTCGATGTAGAACACGGCCGACTCACACTCAGCGGTGGCTACAACCTGAAGAACGAAGCCTACGAAGCAAAAGTGACAGCCATACAGTTTCCTCTGCATGCCTTCCTGCCTCAAGACTCCTTGGCACCGCTTACTGCCAACATGGAAGCTCGTGGACGCGGTTTGGATCCACTGAAACGTAAGGCACACATGGAAGCCTTGTTCAATGTAGACCACTTTAGCTATGGGGTATATCCGCTTGACAGCATACGCTTTGAAGCTAAGCTTGCCGATGGTAAAGCCAACGCACAGTTTACAGCACAAAACCGCCTGCTCAAAGCCAAGGCCTCACTAAGCGGAATGCTCTCTGATAAGGAAATAAGAGGAAAGGTTACAGGACGGGTGGATGACCTATATCTCTATTATGCTACTTCTGGAGGCGATTCCACCCACTTTATGGGTGACATTGACCTTTCGGCCTATGCTGCTACCAATGGGCAGACGTTAGGTGTAGAAGGAGGCTTGAGGAACATTAACATCGTGAGTCCGTCTGTGGGCTATCCGGCTGATGATATAGCGCTGTCTTTCCATTCGGCTCCCGACTCCACACGGGGTAGTCTCAGCAGCGGTGATCTGGTGGCTGTAGTTCATTCCGATAAAGCCGCCATGCACATTGCCGAGAGCTTCAATGCTTTGGCCGAACAGCTCCAGCAACAATTGCAGGCTGCCCACTTCGACAGCAAGGCCCTGACGCCCTATGTGCCCAATCTTGATGTCTATCTGAGAGCTGGTAAGCAGAATCCTGTGTTTCAGTATCTTCACTTTCAGGGTTACGATGCCGACAGCGTTTACCTCAACCTGCGTTCCAGCACCATGCAGGGCATTGATGGCAACCTGCGATTGCTCTCCTTCAAAACGGGCAGTCTACTCTTGGACCGTACCACGGCCCACCTCAAGCAAGATTCCACGGGCATACGTTTCAGCACAGACGTCAGCAATACAAGCAAAAAGAACCCAAATCGGTTCACTGCCAACTTGTCGGGCAGCATGCTCACCAATGGCTTCTCGGTAACAACCCTGTTCAAAGACGAAAAGCAACGTAAGGGCGTAGACTTAGGCGTGCGCGGTGAACTTTCTCCGCAAGGCGACATGACTTTCCATCTTTTTCCGGAGAAGTCTGTCATAGCCTTCCGCACTTTTACCGTCAACACAAATAATTATTTCACCCTTGGCCACGACCGCCACATTAGCGCAAACGTGGCCCTCATAGCCGACGACCAAACAGCACTCAAGGTAATCACACCTGAGGGAGACTCCACTCGCGACGTTTCGGTGAATTTGGCACACGTCAATTTAGGGGAACTTTCGTCTGTGCTGCCCTATGTGCCTCAGCTGGGCGGCCTGCTGAATGCAGACGTACATGTACAGTGGGAAGAGGACAACCTGTCGGCCGTAGGCCAGATGGATGTGGCCCAACTCGCCTTTGAAGAGGCTCCATTAGGTGATTTTGAAGCTGAGCTCATGTATTTGCCTGGTGATGATGACGAACATTTCATCGAGGCCAACATATCAACTGGCCAAAAGGAAGTGCTCAGCGTGTCTGGTAACTATCTGAATAAGGGCGAAGGCCTGCTTGATATGGAAGCTATGCTCACCGAATTTCCGGCACAGATGCTGAATGGCTTCATGGGCAACGATGGTACAGCGGCCCTGAGCGGCGAACTGGGCGGTTCGCTCACCGTGAAAGGGCCCACTTCGGGCTTCAAAATCAATGGGCAGATCATGCCTGACTCTCTCCATGTGCTCTCTCCGCTCTACGGCGTGAACCTCTCAGTGGAAGACAAGGCCATAAAACTCATGGATAGCCGCGTATTGATTGAAAACCTCTCGATGTATTCCAAAACATCGCAGAACCCCTTCGTTGTGAACGGTAACGTAGACCTCTCCGAGATGGACAACATCCGTATGGACTTGTCCTTCAAGGCACGCAGTTTTGAAGTAGTCAGTTCCGAACGCACCAAGGAAGCTGTGCTGTTTGGAAAAGTGTTTGCCGACATTGATGCTACACTCAAGGGAACTACCAATTTTATGGCTATGCGCGGTAAGCTCAAGGTGCTCGGTTCTACCGACATGACTTATGTCATGAAAGATTCCCCCCTTACGGTAGAGGACCGACTGAGTGGTTTAGTGGAATTTGTAGATTTCAGTGACACCACGGAGGTTAAGAAGGAAGAAGCACTGCCTGCAGGAGGCGTCTTTGTAGGAATGGAGGTGAGTATCAGCGATGCCGCCAAGCTACATGTGGAACTATCAGAGGATGGCGATAGTTATTTCGACGGACAAGGTGCGGCCAATTTGAACCTGAAGTACTTCCCAAATGGAGAAATTACGCTTACCGGACGCTTCAACCTGACGCGAGGCGAACTGAAGTATGCCCTTCCTTTCATTCCGTTGAAGACCTTCAATTTGCAGGGTGACAACAACTACATTAACTTCACGGGCGATCCGTACAATCCCTCCCTCCACATTACAGCTATTGAAACCACTCGGGCTTCTGTGAATGATAATGGACAATCCACGCGTATGGTAACGTTTAATGTAGGTGTAGCCATTACGCAGACGCTCAACAATATGGGACTGCAATTCCTCATAGAAGCACCGGAAGATCTCAACGTACAGAACGATCTGGCCGCCATGTCGAAGGAGGAGCAGGGCAAATTGGCCGTTACCATGCTGGCTACAGGCATGTACCTCACCTCTACCAACAAATCTTCCTTCAAGGCCAACAATGCGCTCAATGCTTTTCTACAAAGTGAAATTCAGAACATCGCCGGTGACGCCTTGCGCACCATTGATGTTACCGTGGGCGTAGAGGGGAGCACTTCGGCTTCAGGAAATGCACAGACCGACTACTCCTTCCAGTTTGCGAAACACCTGTGGAACGACCGCATCACCATTCGTATTGGCGGAAAGGTAACGGCCGGTTCAGAGGCTTCGTCAGAGAATCAGAGTTTCATTGACAACATTTCGTTAGAATACCGCTTGGGCCACGGTACCTCGCGCAACTTGCGCTTGTTCTACGACCACGACACCGTAGATCCTCTTGAAGGCACCTACTCATCGGCTGGTGCAGGTCTCGTGTTACGCAAAAAGACTGATCGATTCAGTGAAATATTTCTGTTCCATCCTCGAAGGAAGAAGATCACTACGCTATGAAGTCTATGTTCAAACCTCGTCCCCCACGTCATAAAGTCCACGCGCATGGAACACTCATAGTAATGCTCGGTCTGTCTGCGTTGTGCATCCTGCTCAACGCTTGTTCCACCACGGCCAACCTGCCCGACGGAGAAACGCTCTACACCGGAACGGGGCGCATTGTCTATACCGACAAGGGAGAACAGCTGCAAAAAGCCAGCAACGACTCTGCTGGAGTGATACGCTCCATAGCTGACGCCGCTGACATGGTAAGCCAGGTCCTGAAAGGCGACCTTTCAGCCATTGCGCAAACAGGTATTGCTACGAATGACAGCCTGAGCAAGAAGGAAAAGGCCAGACAGGACAAACGATTGGCCAAAGCTGCCGTAAAAGCTTTGGAGGCAGCCCAGACGGAAGTAAACGCCGTATTAGAATATGCCCCCAACAATTCGCTTTTTGGTTCCGCTTACCATCGCATGCCGCTGCCTACGGGGCTCTGGGCCTATAATGCTTACGTCAACAAAACCTCGGGCTGGGCAAAGTGGATGTATAAGACGTTTGCCTCCGAGCCGGTGCTCATTTCTACTGTAAATCCAGATACGCGCATCAAGATTGCTACCAACACCCTGAAGAATTATGGCTACTTTCAGGGAAAGGTGGACTATGCCATAGCAAAAAACAAGAGCAATGAGCGCAAGGCGAAGATAGACTATCAGGTAAAAGCTGGTCCGGTTTATCGGCTCGACTCCATAGTCTACCGTAACTTCCCGACCATTGCCGACAGCATCATACGTCGGAACGAAAGAGAAAGCTACCTTAAGAAGGGCGAGGCCTTCAGTGTGCTCAACCTCACCAACGAACAGACTCGGTTAGAAAATCTCTTTCGAAACAATGGTTACTATTATTATAAGTCAAACATGGCCACCTTCAAGGCCGATACCGTGCAACGTCCGCTCCATGTGCAATTGGTGATGGAACCCACCAACGGCATTTCGCGGTTAGTCAACAAGCCGTGGTACATGGGGCATACCTACATCAACATTCTGCGAAGCGAAAACGACTCTGCCACCGAAATGCGCACACGTCGCTGGCTCACCACTTCTTTCAGTGGAAAGCGACCACCACTCCATCCCATCGTATTCTTACAGAATATTGCCCACCGTCCGCGCATGATTTATCGATTGGAAGATGAAGAGCGCACGCAGGAGATGCTCTCATCACTCGGAGTGTTTAGCCGATTCAGTGTAAACTATCAGCGGCGCGATTCTACTGCCACGTGCGACACTCTTGACCTACATATTGATGCCATATTGGACAAGCCTTTTACCTCCGATATAGAAATGAACGTCACTGAAAAGAACAGCGACCGCATTGGTCCGGGGCTGAGCTGGTCGCTGGGCAGGAAGAATGCCTTCGGCGGAGCCGAGACGGTAAACTTTAAGGTATACGGATCGTATGAATGGCGCACTCACCAGGAAGGGAGCCACTCAGGAGAAGACAAATTCCTGAATTCGTACAATGTAGGAACACAGCTCTCCTTAGACTTTCCACGCATTGTCTTCCCAGGCATTACGCGGCGGACATTCCGTTTTCCCACTGCAACCACCTTTAGTCTCACCGCCGACTGGCTGAACAGGTCGGGCTATTTCAATTTGTTCTCATCAGGTATTGGCGTCACCTATTCCTGGCACAAGAAACGCACGTCAAACCACGAGCTCACCCCCTTCTCGCTCACTTACGACAAGCTCATCAACTCCACCCACGGCTTCGACTCCATTATGCAGGCTAATCCTGCTCTCTATGTGAGTATGCGCGACCGTTTTGTTCCGGCCATGCAGTATACGTACACCTATCAGTCGTCGGAACGCCACCGTAATCCATTGTGGTGGCAGTTCACCGTCAAAGAAGCCGGCAACATAACTTCCGGCATCTATGCCCTGGCAGGGAAACGCTTTGGGGAGAAAAACAAGAACCTTTTCCACAATCCATTTGCACAGTACATCAAGATTACCTCAGAGTTACACAACACGTTTCGCCTGCATCGTCAGTACCGCCTCGTAACACGACTGATGGGCGGTGTGGTATGGAGTTTTGGAAACTCCGATGTGGCTCCTTACAGCGACCAGTTTTTTATAGGTGGAGCCAACAGTATCCGTGCATTCACCATCCGAACCATAGGTCCTGGACGCTATTATGAGCCTCGCTCAAGGTATTCCTACATGGACCAGACGGGCGACATCAAGTTGGAGGCAAACGTTGAGTTCCGTTTCCCCATGTTCGGTAGTTTGGAAGGAGCCACCTTCATTGATGCTGGCAACGTATGGCTAATGCGGAGCAGTGAACAGCGCCCCGGAGGTACTTTCAGTTGGAACCGTCTGGCTGACGACATTGCCTTAGGCACTGGAGCCGGATTGCGCTACAATTTAGGCTTTCTCGTGCTGCGATTTGATTTAGGCATAGCTCTTCACGATCCGTCGCAGATAGGGCGAAAGGCTGGCTACTACAATATTGGGAAGTGGAAGGACGGCATGGCGTTGCATTTCGCCATTGGCTATCCCTTCTGATTTTGCTACTTGTTTCTTTTCTTCATTATTTGCTCTCGCACGCCTTACAGATTAAAAACGCTAACTCCACGAAGCATTTTTAGCCCATATATTTGTAACTTTGCATACCATTTAGCATTTAATACATTAATATATAGAATAAGATGAAACCAACATTATTTTTGCTCGCTGCCGGAATGGGCAGCCGTTATGGAGGACTGAAACAGATGGACGGTCTGGGTCCCAACGGAGAGACCATCATGGATTATTCCATCTACGACGCCATCCACGCAGGATTCGGTAAGTTAGTATTTGTAATCCGTAAGGACTTTGAACAGGACTTTCGCGAAAAGATTGTCAGCAAATACGAAGGTCATCTGCCCGTAGAAGTAGTATTCCAGAGTTTGGACAAACTGCCCGAAGGTTTCAGCGTGCCCGAAGGACGCACCAAGCCCTGGGGAACGAACCACGCCGTGATGATGGCTGAGGGTGCCATCAACGAACCGTTTGCCGTCATCAACTGCGATGATTTCTACGGTCGCGACTCTTATAACGTGATGGCCAAGTTCCTCAGCAACCTGCCTGAAGGGAGCATTGGAAAGTATGCCATGGTAGGTTTTCGCGTAGGCAACACGCTGAGCGAAAGCGGCACTGTGAGCCGAGGCGTTTGTGCCACGGACAACGATCGCTATCTGCAATCCGTCGTGGAGCGCACCAAGATTGAGCGCAAGGACGATGGTGTAGTGAAGTTCCTCGATGACGATGATACCACATGGGTAGGCATTCCCGATACAACGCCCGTGAGCATGAACTTCTGGGGATTCACGCCCGACTACTTTGCCCACAGCAACGAATACTTCAAGTACTTCCTCAGTCAGGAAAGCACGAAGCAAAACATCAAGGCTGAATTCTTCATTCCCCTCATGGTGGACAAGCTCATCAAGGATGGCACCGCCAGTGTGAAGGTGCTCGACACTACGAGCAAGTGGTTCGGCGTGACCTATCCAGAAGACCGCCCCGACACCGTGGCCAAGATTCAGAAGCTCGTTGACGAAGGCGTATATCCCGAGAAACTTTTTTAACCCATAATCGCATCAAATATGAAACAACTCAAACCTTTCAGCCTACTGGCTGTAGCCCTGCTGTTCACCGCCGTGACGCAGCTCAGGGCACAAACTCCCAGAGCCGAATATCCGCGTCCACAGTTTGAGCGCGCCACATGGCAAAACCTCAACGGTACATGGACCTACACCTTCGATTTCGGTAAGACTGGTGATCAGAAAGATTATCAGAAATCCAAGGGATTTGACGGCAAGATCACCGTTCCCTTCTGTCCTGAAAGCAAACTCAGCGGCGTGGCCTATACCGACTTCATCAATTGCATGTGGTACCAGCGCACGCTCTCCGTTCCTTCCAACTGGCAGGGTAAAAACATTCTGCTCCACTTTGGTGCCGTAGACTACGAAGCCACCATCTATCTCGACGGCAAGTTCGTCATGAAGCACTACGGAACTGGTTCCTCTTTCTATGCCGACATTACGAAGTTCGTTCAGCCTGGCAGCACGGCCAATCTCGTAGTGAAAGTCACCGACAACCTTCGCGGCGGCAAGCAGCCCGGCGGAAAGCAGAGTACTCGTCTCAACTCCTACGGATGCTCCTACACGCGCACCACGGGTATATGGCAGACCGTATGGCTCGAAGCCGTTCATCCAGAAGGCCTTGCCAAGGTCATTGCCACGCCTGACGTGGACCAGAGCCAGCTCGTCATCCGTCCGCAGTTCTTTTCTGAGAGCAATGGTGGTCAGCTCACCGTCCGCATGACCGACGCCCAGGGCAAGGTCGTAGCCGAGAAGACCGTAGGTGCCTACAATGAGAACGTCATCGTACTGCCCGTGAAGAAAGCCCACCTCTGGAGTCCCGAAGACCCCTACCTCTACGACCTTGCATATACCGTAAAGAATAAGGCAGGAGAGGTGATTGATGAAGTGAAGTCCTACGTCGGCATGCGCAAAGTGCATCTCGCCGACGGATACTTCTATCTCAACAACAAGCCATACTATCAGCGCCTCGTGCTTGACCAGGGCTTCTATCCCGACGGCATCTGGACCGCACCTACTGACGAAGACTTGAAGCACGACATCGAGATGAGCAAGGCCGTAGGTTTCAACGGTGCCCGTCTGCATCAGAAGGTTTTTGAAGAGCGCTATT
>JAFUHF010000035.1 GCA_017468985.1 Bacteroidaceae bacterium | reverse complement strand
TTCAGTGCCGTTCGGTATGGTCCAAAACCTTCGAGGGAAATGTTCCGTACCGTTCGGTATGGTCCAAAACCTTCGAGGGAAAAGCTCCGCGCCGTTCGGTATGGCCGAAACCCTCGAGGGAAAAACTCCGTGCCGTTCGGTATGGTCCAAAACCTTCGAGGGAAAAGTTCCGCGCCGTTCGGTATGGCCGAAACCCTCGAGGGAAAAACTCCGTGCCGTTCGGGATAATGAAAAACTTCATGAGAAAATTCTCAATAAAGTTCGTGGTCATCAAAATCCGTAGAAAGAAAAGCTCTGGGCCATTTCGAATGGCCCAAAACCATGGACGAAAAAGCGCACGAGTTCGTGGCGCAGCCATTTCGTTTAAAGAAACGTCATGCGCGAAACGTTTGTGCTCAGTTACTGATAAAGGTAGCGCTTGATGCTGCGTTTAGGTGTTTTCTCAAATTCGTCCTGAAAGATCTGGAAGGCCTTCACCTTGGCATACGATGGCTGGCCATGGTTGAAGTGTTCCAGATTCTGTTTCATGATTTCAGAAAACTGCGTCGACTGAACATTGTCCTTGTCCATGAGGTCCAGGTCGGGATGGATGAGGGCCACGAGTTTGTCGCCACGGTGTACCACGAGCGATTCTCCCACGTAGGGCAGGGCGTTGAGTTGGTCCTCCAGTTCTTCGGGGTAGATGTTCTGACCGTTGGGGCCGAGCAGCATGTTCTTGCTCCGTCCGCGAATAAAGAGGTTTCCGTCTTTGTCGATGGTGCCCAGGTCGCCGGTACGCAGCCATCCGTCGGCGGTGAAGGCGTGGCTCGTGGCTTCCTCGTTATGATAATAGCCCAGCATCACGTTTACGCCGCGTGTCTGTATTTCTCCCACCACGTTTTCCGGGTCGGGCGAGTCAATGCGTATTTCCATCCGGTCAATGACCCTGCCTACGGAGCCCGGTACGTAGGTCTTCTTGTCGGCATAGGTGATGAGGGGGGCACACTCCGTCATACCGTAGCCCACGGTGTAGGCAAAGCCTATGCGGTGAAGGAAACTCTCCACCTCATGGTTGAATGCGGCTCCGCCGATGATGACCTCATAGAAGTTGCCGCCCAGGGCGTCGGTGAGCTTGCGGCATATCTGATGGTGGAGCTGTCCTTTCACGATGGGCAGGCGGTTCAGTATCTGGTATTTCTTGGATTGCAGGAAGGGGAAGATGCTTTTTCTCACGATTTTCTCCAATATCAGCGGCACGGCAATGATCAGCACGGGCCTGTGGCGCTTGAAGGTTTCGGCGATCACCTGTGGACTGGGCGTGCGCGTGATAAAATGAATGTGTACTCCGAGGCAAACCTCGGTGTAGACCTCGAAGGCTAGGCCGTACATATGAGCCATGGGCAGAATGGAGATGACGTCCGTTCCGGGTCGGAGCACTTTCAGGTGGTCTTTCCCGAACTGCATGTTACCCCACAGGGCGCGATAGGGAATCATTACGCCTTTCGAAAATCCGCTGGTGCCCGAGGTGTAGCTGATCAGGGCCAGTTCCTCAGGCTGATCTTGATGAAACGCTAAGTCTTCTAAGCGCAGGGCCTTGGGGTGACGTTCGGCAAAGAGCCTGTAGGCAATGCCTTTTTCTTGGAGCCGCACCTCCTTGGCTTGTCGCACTTCGAGGTTTTCCAGGCGCAGGGTCAGCAAGAGGTCTGCCAGTTCGTCGGCCTCTAAGGTATTCCAGATGGCATCCGACACGATGAGCACCTTGGCCTCGGAATGGTGAACGATGTGGTGAATGCTCGTGGGTTTGAAGTCGTGAAGAATGGGCACGGCCACATAGCCCGAGGCCATGATGCTGAAGAAGTTCATGGCCCACATGGAAGAGTTTTTTCCGATGATGGCTACCTTGTCGCCCTGCTTCAGTCCGGCGGCTTCCAGCAGGAGCTTCAGGGTTTCAATGTGCTTTGCAAAATCTGCGTAACTATAGGTTTCGCCACCGTCGTCGCTGAAGGCAGACAGATTCCAGTGGTTTTCTATTGATTTTCTGAGATGTGATAAGAAACTTTGCTCCATATTGATGATGCCCGAAAAGAATCAGTGCTGTGATTTTAGTTGCAAAGATAAGCAATGCAGAGTGAATGGTTGCATGTTTTTGGTGTTTTTGTGCAATGTTGATGCGGTTTTTATTGCACAAAAGGGGAGGAAATGTAATTTTTCTGTATTTTTGCATGATAAATAATGATGAATACTCCTTATGAAGCAGAATCTTGGTACATCTTACGGCAAGTTGCTGAAGAATTATCCCGATTTTCCCAAAACGGGAATTGTTTTTGTTGACATCATGCCCATCTTTGGCAATGCCGAGGCTTTGGACGACCTGATAGACGACCTGTCGCAGCGTTTCCACAAACCTTATTTCACTAAGGTTGCTGCCCTGGAGTCACGCGGCTTCTTGATTGGCTTGCCCCTCGCGCAGCGTTGGGGACTTCCCTTTGTGCCCATTCGCAAGAAAGGGAAGCTGCCCGGCAAGTGCCTGATGGCGGAATACGAGCTGGAGTATGGCATTGCTGCCATCGAAGTGCAGGCCGAGAGCATCACAAAGGACGACCACGTGCTGATCATTGACGACCTGCTGGCCACGGGGGGCACCATGAATGCAGCCAACAAGATGGTGCAGCGCATCACGCCTCACGTAGAGAATGCCTTCTTCATAGAGCTGGACCAGCTCCATGGCGGCCGCAAGCTCAGCGTGCCTTACGGCGCTTTGCTTCACCTGTAGATCAGTGGCGAGGGGGTGAAAAAGAAAACAGGTCAATGAATGATCATGGCTCCATCAACCTGCAACAGTCGGAAAGAGGCGACTCGAACGCCCGACCCCTACGTCCCGAACGTAGTGCGCTACCAACTGCGCTACTTTCCGAAAGCGTGTGCAAAGTTACATCTTTTTTCGGAATAACGTAACGATGTCATGAAAAATCGTTCCAAACCATCTTTTCCGTCTCTCGCATAGCGGCTTCCCTTCATGCACCATCCTCAAGAAAGCATTTCCCTTTTCGAACTGAATGCCCTCGTGCGTTCCTGCTTGGAGCAGCAGGTGGGGGGCACCTATCGCGTGCGTGCCGAACTGAGTGAAGTGCGCCTCTCAGCCAAAGGCCACTGTTTCGTAGAGCTGATTCAGAAGGATGAGCGTCAGCATGTGCCCGTGGCCAAGGCTCGGGGAGTCATCATGAGCGATGTCTACCTGCTGCTTGCCATGGATTTTGAGCACATCACGGGCCAGTCGCTCCATGCCGGGCTCGAAATCCTGATGCAGGTGCGCCCCACATTCAGCGAGGTATATGGCTATTCCCTCATCATCGACGACATTGACCCCACCTTCACCCTTGGCGACATGGCGCGGCGCAGGCAGGAAATTCTCCGTCGGCTGGAAGAGGAAGGCGTGGCCGAGATGCAGCACGAACTACAGCTGCCCATGGTGGTGCAGCGCATAGCCGTCATTAGCAGTCCTACGGCAGCAGGTTGGGGCGACTTTCAGCATCAGTTGCAGCACAATGCCGCCGGCTACCGCTTCCAGGTGGAGCTTTTCCCTGCCATGATGCAGGGCAATGAGGTGGAGCAGAGCATCATCAGCGCCCTGGAGCACATTGCGCAGCGGCAGGACGAGTTCGACGCAGTGGTGATCATTCGCGGCGGTGGAGCCGTGAGCGACCTTTCAGGGTTTGAAACCTACGAACTGGCTACCCACGTGGTGCAGTTTCCTTTGCCTGTCATCACCGGCATTGGCCATCAGCGCGACCAGACTGTACTCGACCTCGTGAGCCATCTTTCCCTCAAAACGCCCACGGCCGTAAGCGACTTCCTCATTACCCGTATGGACGGGCTCAGCCAGCAGCTGGCCCAAATGCAGCATGCGCTCTATCGCCTCTGCAACGCTCGTTTGCAGTCAGAGCGGCTGCGCATGGCCCACCTGCGCGAAGCCATAGGTCAGTCCGCCCAGCGCTGCCTCATGAACGAAAAGCACCGTTTGGAACTCCTCTCACAGCGCATTGCCATGAACGATCCACAGCGCATTCTCAACATGGGTTACAGTCTGACATTGCTCAACGGCCGTGCCGTGCGCCGCGCGAGCGACCTCAAGCCCGGCATGAGGCTGAACACCCATCTCGCCGAAGGCGAAATCCAAAGTATAGTAACCGAAGAATCCCAATAGATATGGACTCACCAACCACCTATTCTCAGAACGTAAAGCAATTAGAAGCCATCCTCAAGCAAATGGATCAACCCGACCTTAGCATCGACCGCCTGCAAGACATGGTGCGTGATGCCAAAGCCCTGCTCTCCACCTGCACCGCCCAACTCTTCCGCATAGAAACCGACGTTCGGCAAGAACTGAGGAGCGAAGATGAAGATTGAAAATCAAAGGTAACGGGCACTATCGCAGATCTCTGCAAAAAAGGATACATAATGCATTGTGATAGCTTCCCCAATTCTTCTTTATGAGCAATATGTATATGGAAATATTGGAAGCGTGAACATAAACTCTGTTGCTTCGTCCATGAAGAACACTTCAAACCAACAGCCATGTGCCATATTGCTTGATTCTGCTGAAAAGATAAGAAATGTTTCCTAAATGCGCAACAAATGAGAATGTCAATCTGCAGTATAACCCTGCAAGGGTTGTAGAATAGTCTGTCTATGGTGCTTTCGTTGCGTAGCCTCCTGCTACTTCGGCATCGGCGGCTGCGATGTCTTCTGTGGAGGTGATGAATGTAATATCGCGAATATCTATATTATGAATAGAAGCGAATCTCAACGCGCGTCCAGGGAAATTGCTTCCTGCATCTGCCCGGTTGAGATAATTCAGCTTTTGTTGAGTTATCGGGATAAACATTGCAGTCGCAACCTCGTAGTTACTGGTATAGTGGGCTCCCTTATTACTCGATAATAGTTGGTTTCCAATGTCCTGATACGCTTTGTTTTGTATTTCACCAACTTGAAACCATTCTTGATTGTTTGGCGTAAAGTAATAGATGGCCAGATAAGGTGTACGTCCAGCGTTTATTGCCTCTTGCAAAGCATTTCTTGTTTCAGTTGAAACCTTCGAGTCATCAATAAAAAAATCTTGATTATCCTTTGTAGTATAAGATTCAGTATGGAAGATACTCCAACCGCGAACTTGTACACCAACGGTCTCGAATCCGTTGTTGAGAATAATCTTATAGCGATAGCCGGCCTCCCATTTCATGTCTTTAACCTCATGTTCGTCGGTTTTGCCCTTCGCCGTTACAGCAATCTTTACTCCTGAGGTGACATGGGGAATGGCCAAGATGATGGATTGCGGCTCGTTGAAGTTGTCAATAACGGCACTGCCTTTCGTGGTGTTGTCCCACGTGTAGGTCATGCCGGTGCTGGTCAGGGCCGGTGTGCAGTCGCCCGATACGTTGATGTTGGTGAGCTCTATCTTGGTGACGTCCTTCATGTCATAGGCTTTCGATACGTCCACCGTGACTTGACAGAGCATGTGGTGCATTTTGAGTTCTACCGTTTCGGCTATGGCTTGTTTGCCAATATTCGCCGCAAGGTCCGAAACCATGAAGTCCACCTGGTCTTTGGAGTTCTGTGCCATCGTGAAGTGGAATTTCGTAAAGTCGTTTGTTCCCTGCGTAATGCTCAGTCCGTTGGTGGTTGCCCCGTTGGCCGTGAAGGGATAGTAAGCGATGAATGAGCATTTGTCGCCTTCATTGTTTGGCCAATAGCGCAGGTTAGAGTAGGTGAGGCCTGCCTGGGTGGGGCTGTCTCCTGTTCCCGTGCTTTCCATCTGCTCGTTATAGAATACGTTGGCCGTTCCCTTGCCGGGTTGCCATGTGTTCCAGTTGGTAGTTTGATGGTAGTAGCCAAACACGCCTACCTTCTCGCCTGACGGTATGGTCTTTTTGTCCGTACCGTCAATGAAGATGCTACCAGCCTTGACGTTGGGCGTCATTCCATAGTTCAGGCTGAACAGAATGGGCACTCTGTTAGTATCGGCTTCCTGCTCGTTGTCAGAGCATCCGGTAAACAGAAAGGCAATGGATATGATGGCAATAATAAGACGTTTCATGTGTATTTATTTTGGAATGAACGTGATCTTCTTGACTCTTACGTTTACAAGATATAATGTGAACATGGATCTCACTTCATCAGGATGTAATTCAATATAGGTATTATTCACATTGAACTTCCAACTCATAAACTGACGAAGATTCTCCTTATCCGCAGCCGTCAGTTCGTATGTAATGGTTCCTGTTGTACCATCTACGTACGACGTGTTCCTCGTATTCGTAAATTCCACGATTTCTCCGGCATTGTCGCCCTTGTGAATGCCTATGCGGTAGTTGGTCAGATCTGATATTTCATATTCAATAATGAACTGCTGATGGGCGTTGGGGTTCTGTAGCTGGTCATAGGTTTCGAGGGCCACAGCAATGTTTTCCAGCAAATCTATGTTTTGGCCGTTGTCTTTAATATTTTCAGGTACAGCTGTATCCCATATCATTCTACCATCGCTGCCTGTCTTACCCGGCACTTCCCATTCATGGGTCTTTCCGCCATTATTAAAGTTTTCCTCGGCTCCCCATTCCTGTACGTTGACGTCAAACTTCATGGTGGTCATGCCGAGGAGCATGTTGAGGGTGAACTGCTTGCCGGCAGTGAAGTTGGTGAGGTCTACGGTTTGCTCTACGTGGTTCTTTACGCGCCAGTGACCGTTGGTGAGCACGAGGTCGTCGTCGTCGGTGGTCACCCAGTAGTCGGCGGTGACGTTGAGCTGCTGCGTACCTGCGGTGGAGTAGGGAATGAAGGTGAAGATGTCCTGATTGTTATTTTCGTCAACGAGCAGGGGTTTCTGTGTGGTGGTGACGCCTTCCACGCTGATGGCAGCGGCTTTCTTGTCGGTGTCGGTATCGCGTAGCGAAGTGTTCAGGTTCTGCTTCGTCGTACTGATTTCGTAGGTGGTGGTGGCAGTGCCACTGGTGGTTTCCCATCGCGGCTGGTTGGCCGTGGTGTTGTTCAGGTTCAGGATGCCCGTGGTGGGATGGTTCAGGGCTTTGATGGTGATTTTGTCAATGGTGATTTTCGTTTTGTCGGACAGGGCCTTGGTCTGGTCCGGCGTGATGGCATCTACTACGGCTTGCACAGTGGGCTTGATGCTTGTCAGGGCGTGGCGGAAGCGCAGTCCCACCTTTTCGCCTACGGTTTTCTTGGTTTCGTCAATGTGGGGCTTGCCGTCAGTGCCAACGGCCCACATCAGGTCAATGGCTTTCTTGCCTTCGCCGGGCAGGGTGTAGCGCAGGCGTGGATCGTCGGTGGTGTTTGCCGTGGTGAGCAGTTCCAGCCCTTCTACGCTGCTGCCCGTGGTGTAGGGCGCATAGGCAAAGAAGCTCACGCAGTCCTGACCACCAGTGGATGTGGCTCCACTGCCCAGGTCGGTTCCGGGCGTGTTCCATTCGTTGGGCCAGTATTTCACGGGATCGTAGCTCCAGTTAGAGCCCGACACCTTTTGGTTATACATGAAGTTAGGCTTGGCTTGTAGGGTTTGGTACTTCTTGTTGTCGGTATAGTAGGCAAACACGCCGATGCCGAGTTCTTGCAGGTCGGTGGCGTTGCTGATGTGAGATACGGAGGCTTTCACCTGTGGGGTATGCAGACTCTTGTAGGCCTGAAATTCCACGGCATACTGTATGCCCGGCTCCGTTTCTACGATTTCCGTCTGCGAGCAGCCTGTCAGCAGTGCTGCCCCCATGGCCAGCGCGGCCCACAGCTTCGTCATCTTTTTGCCTGATGGCTTATTCATGATAGGTAGGGTGAAGTGCAAAGTCTTGTTTTTTGATTAAAGTGTGGGGACGAGGCTATCCTCGCCCCTCACACTCGTTCGTATCTATGAAAAAAATATCTTCAAGATTAGTTTACATTGATGGGGAGGTGAACCTTCTCATTAACATCATCGGAACCGTAAATAGGATTACCATCGCTGTCAACGCCAGTTTGCTTCTTACCAGTCTCCCACTCCTGAACGTTAGCTTCGAACTTGATGCTCGTCAGGCCAAGGTGGATGATGAGGTTATACTTCTTGTTGGATTCTACTGCCGTTGCCAATGCTACATTCTTCGTAATCTTCTGTACAGCTTCTGAATATTGTCCGTTGGGAAGCTTAGTATCGTGAGTACGGATGATGTATTCAATGGTGATCTTGAACGAAGGTTTCGTACCGGGAAGGAATACCAATGGGTTTTCTTCGTTCTCGTAAACGTTCTTTGTAGTGGTAAGAACACCATCAACATCTTTCAGATTGTCCCATGTACTAACGCTTGACGGTTCTGCAATGCTCTTATTGAGCGTGGCACTTCCTGATTGGCCTTCCTGTACAATGGAGTGATTAATCTTGGTCGTTTCATCAGTGGCTCCTTTATTGGTTTCGAATACACCTGTTGTCAGGTTCAGCTTACCCGTGCTGTAGATCACACTGTGACTACTTCCATCTAAGTCGCCTTCGCCGAGATTTTCATCACCATTGTTAACGATTGTGATGCTCTTTACGGTAACTTTAGTATCTTCTTTTTTGAATACGCCAGTTGAGGCGTCAATGTTATCAACGTCAAGCACAATCTGAAGACCGCTCTTGGATTCGTCTTTTTTATCATTAGGATCTTCTTCCGATACGGAGCCACCAAACTTAGCCAATGCATGCTTGAAGAGGAACTTGATTTTATCGCCAGTCTTCATCTTCTTGATGTCAACATTCACAGGACCAATTCCGCCGGTCAATGTCTTGGGTGCATTTGTTCCACCAGTAACATCAGCATAGCCTGTTGCATCTGTTGTTCCCCACAGCAGATCTACGGTTTCTCTATCAGATGCAAGTCTGTAGCCCACGATGGGGTCTTTTTCTGTCTTTTCTGGAAGGCTCGTGATTCCTGTGCCAGAAGAAACTACTTCATCAGGAGTATAGGGAGCGTATGCAAAGAAACTGATCTTGTTCTGTGTTCCTGGAGCAGCCGTGGAGCCACCATTGGTGATGTCGTTTGGCCAATACTTAATAAGGTCATAGTTCCAGGTTGCACCATCGTCGGTGGAATACACCTGCTCATTATACATGTAGTTGGGAGTGAATCCGTCCTTAGTGTAGTCGGCTGCTTTAGTGTAATAAGCAAATACGCCAAAACCGTAGTCCTTACCATGACCGAGCTGTTTGGCTGTATTCAAACTACCAGGAGTACCGCCTATAGCGGCCTTCACGATGGCAGAGCGGCCGGTGTACACTCCGAAGGAGATGGGGTCTCCGAGGTCTTTTGCCTTCTGGGCATCTTCGAACTCGCCGTTCTGTGAGCAGCTGGCCAATGTCAGCGTCGCTGCTGCAATGAATAATAACTTTTTCATCTTTTGATATTGTTGAAATGATTAATGTTTATCCTTTTTCTGAGAGAACAATGGTTTACTTGTTCTTAGGAAGATCTGCCTGCGTATCTAGAGTAGTAGTCCATTCTTCAACCGTAGCATCGAACTGAACGTCGGCCAAGCCAAGAACGAGCTTGAGTTTATAGTTTTTGCCCTGCTCAAAGGTGATGTTACCTGTCTGTTTGGTGATCACATTCTTTACGCGAGCGTATGTAGCAGCAAGTTTTTCGTCTGGGGTGGTTACATAGTAGGTGATGGTTACATCCAGCTTTGTTGTGGTAGACGTAGGAATCACGGTGAGCATAGTGGTTTCATCCTTGAATACGCTTTGCAATGTGCCAGTTACGCCTTCTACAGTCTGAACCTGATCTCCTCCATCTTTGAAAGAAGGTCTGAGATAATCACCTTCAACATTGAGGGCCAATTCTTTTGTTGTTGCATCAAATGACCATGTTCCATCTGTCAGATCAAGTTTACCACTCTGGTTCAGCTTT
Source organism: Bacteroidaceae bacterium (assembly GCA_017468985.1). Lineage (GTDB taxonomy): Bacteria > Bacteroidota > Bacteroidia > Bacteroidales > Bacteroidaceae > UBA6382. Next base: position 758 of record JAFUHF010000035.1, on the reverse strand, counting down.
GCTGTACTCTTAATTTCAATCTTTTCGATGGTCACCTTGGTACTTTCTTGTGTGTTGCCTAAGGGGGCGTTTTCCTTAGCTACGGATGTAGCAGCCTCTATGCTCAACTTAGACAGAGCATGCTTAAACAGAATATCTACCTTCGTATCTACAGCAGGCTTGGTAAGGAGAGTAATGAAATCGCCTTTATTAATGGTTTTTGTGCCTACAACGGGTGTCCAGCTGTTCATGTTGGAAACGCCATAGCAGAGGTCTACGCTGTTTTCGGGAGAGGAGGCTACGGTGTAGCTGATGGTTGGCTTGTTCTCATTGTTCTTGGAGATGGCCGTGATACCTTTATCAGTTGGAGTTTCACTATCAAGAGCGCCTGTGCTGGGCGTTACCTTTACGTAGGGAGCATAAGCCCAGAAGCTCAGTGCATCTACACCGTCAGTAGTCGTAGCTCCGTTACCATCGGTGTCTCCAGAAGTAACTACCTCGTTGGGCCAATATTTGGTGAGTGCAACATCTGCATAAGTGTAACTACCCGTTGTACCCGTAATCTTTTCATTGTACATGAAGTTGGGCGTGTACGTGTTGGACGCATTTGCATGAGTGTATTCTGCGAACACACCGAAGTCTGTCAAGGTGGTTGCAGTCAATTCGCCAGTTTTTCCAGCCTTCACTTGTGCCGGCTGGCCCAGATAGGTGCTAAACTGAACAGGAACAAGTTCCGTGCTGCGAGCAGGAACTTCGTCTTCGCTCTGTGTGCAGCTGCT
>JAFUHF010000002.1 GCA_017468985.1 Bacteroidaceae bacterium | reverse complement strand
TTGTGAGACCAAAACGGAGCGCGACCGCGAAATCGTACAGCCCAGCGTGCTGCAAATGTTGAAGTGGAACATCGTAAAAGTCTGGTCGGTGGACTGGATGCTGCATCCAGCAGACGTAGAAGCGCGCATATTGAAAGCATTGGAACTGGTAAAGGCCGGACAACCCCTTGACCAGCCGGAGGAAAAGTCAGTGAAGGCCGCAGCACCCCTGAAAGCTCCCGAAAAGGAGCTGAAAGAGGACGAAGTAGTGCCCGCACCAGAGTTTCAGCGACCCTACGTGGCGGCACAAATCAAGCCTTTCACCGGAAACTATGACGTAGAGAAGATGCTGGCCCGTCCGGCCAAGCTCACGGAACAGATAGAGAAACTCGTAGAGGCCGAACAGCCCATTACGTTGAGCCTGCTCTGCAAACGACTGGCCCAGATATGGGGAATAACGCGAATCACCACCAAACTACAGGCCGCAGTGGAGGAACTGGCGGTGAAAGCGGCGTGGAAAGATCCATTGGTGGTCGATGACAATCCATACTACTGGGCAGATGGTCGTCAGGCCCTTGGTTACAAGGTGTTCCGAACAGAATCAGGCCGAGAAATAGGGGATATACCACTCATTGAGGTAATGAATGCTGCAAAGTATGCGGTGGAAAGCCAAGTGAGCGTGCCTGCAGACGATTTACGGCGTCAGACGGCCCAAATCCTGGGTTTTGCCCGTCGTGGAGCCAAGATAGACACTGTTACTGGCTGGGCCATCAACCGACTCATGGCGCAAAACGTGCTGATTGAGAAGAATGGCATGATTTCCCTAAAAGAATAAATAAAGTTTGCCCGTAGCACGATAAATTCGTACCTTTGCAAGCCTAATTGGAACAGAAGAACTTCTTATGCTCGAAATACACAACCTGCACGCGTCAGTAGAAGGTAAGGAAATACTGCGCGGAATAGACCTTACGATAGGAGATGGTGAAGTGCACGCTCTGATGGGGCCGAACGGCTCGGGCAAGAGCACATTGTGCAATGTTTTGGTGGGCAATCCGGCGTATGTGGTGACCGAAGGGAGCGTAAGCTTCAATGGCAAAGACTTGCTGGCCCTTCCGCCCGAGGACAGAAGCCACGAGGGACTGTTTATGTCCTTTCAGGCCCCTATAGAAATCCCCGGCGTAAGCATGGTGAACTTTATGAGGGCCGCAATCAACGCCAAGCGCAAGTATGAGGGCCTGGAACCCATCTCCGGAGGCGACTTCCTGAAGTTGATGAAGGAAAAGAGGGAAATAGTGGAGCTCGACGCATCGTTGACGCGTCGTTCGGTGAACGAAGGATTCAGCGGCGGAGAGAAGAAGCGCAATGAGATATTCCAAATGGCCATGTTGGAACCCAAGCTGGCCATTTTGGACGAGACGGACTCCGGATTGGATGTGGATGCCCTCCGTATAGTGGTGGATGGATTCAACAAGATACGGAAGGAGGACACCAGTGCCATCGTGATTACCCACTATCAGCGCATGTTGGACTATCTGAGGCCCGACACCGTACACGTATTGATGGACGGACAGATTGTGGAGACGGGAGATGCAGAACTTGGCTACAGAATAGAACGAGAAGGGTTTGATTTCCTAAGATAAGCGTGTGGAACAGTATCTGAAGCTATATCAAGAAGCGCGCTCGTTGTTAATGGACCACAGTTGTGGCCTTCTGAACGGGCAGCGTGACCGCGGCATGGAGGATTTTGCCCGTCAGGGACTGCCCTCGCGAAAGCAGGAGCGCTACAAGTATGCTCACGTGGCCGAAGACTTTGCCCCGGACTATGGTCTGAACCTCCGAAGGCTGATCTTCAAGGTGGATCCCTACAGGGCCTACCGCTGTTCGGTGCCCAACATGGGGACGAACCTCTACTACATGATCAATGACATCTTCTATACCTCTCCATTTGCTACGCCAGAGCTTCCGGAAGGAGTGTTCGTGGGTTCACTCAGAACATTCGCGCTGCAACACGAAGAGCTATTGGCAGACTATTATGCCAAGCTGGCCCGAACGGAAGTAGACGCCATTACCGCACTGAATACGGCCTATGCGCAAGACGGGCTATTGGTGTACGTACCTGCAGGAGTGAGGGTGAAGCCCACGCTTCAGGTGGTCAACATGGTGAGAGGGGATGTGGACATACTGACCCACAGGCGAACACTCGTGATAGTAGGCGACGAAGCCGAAGCTAACCTGCTTTTCTGCGACCATACCGTCGATAACGGAACTTTTCTGACCACTAACGTGTCGGAAGTATATGTTGGAAAGAACAGCAGGGTGAATTGGTATGCCCTTGAAGAGACATCGGCGAGCAATAGGCTGTATGACAACCTCTATGTAAGCCAGGAAGAAGGTAGTCACGTGGAGTTTGCCACCATCACACTGCGCAACGGCACTTCGCGCCATCGGTCAGACTTCATCCTGAAGGGCAAGGGCAGCGATGCGCGCATTATGGGTGCCGTAGTGGCGGCCGACGAAGAGTGCGTGGACCACAATCTCCTGGTGGTACACGAGGGAGAGGCCTGCAAGAGCAACGTGCTGTATAAGTACGTGCTCGACGGACGGTCGGTGGGTGCCTTTGCAGGCAAGGTGATGGTGAAACCTTCGGGACAGCATGCCGACTCGCAGGAAACGAACGCCAACCTGTGCGTGTCGCCAACGGCCCACATGTATACGCAGCCCATGTTGGAGATCTATGCCGACGATGTGAAGTGTAACCATGGCAGCACAGTGGGCCAGCTGGACCAGACAGCCCTTTTCTACATGGCGCAAAGGGGCATTTCGCCGGAGGAGTCCCGACTGCTGCTGCAACATGCCTTCGTGAACGAGGTGATACAACAAATTCAGCTGGTGCCCTTGAGGGAGCGGCTGTCGCAGATGATAGAACAGCGTTTTCGCTACGGCAACAATGGCTGTGGCAACTGTTCGTTGTGTAAATGAAAGTGATGGAACCATTAGATATATCTCAGCTGAGGGAAGATTTCCCGATACTCTCCACCACGGTTTATAACCGGCCGCTGGTCTATCTGGACAATGCCGCAACCACTCAGAAACCACGTGCAGTGGTAGAGGCAGAGAGAGAAATGTATTATGCCTACAATGCAAACGTGCACCGTGGGGTACACTATCTTTCGGAACAGGCCACACAGCGGCTGGAAGATGCCCGAGAAGTGGTGAGGAACTTTATTCATGCCCAGAGCGTGAGCGAAATAGTCTTTACCCGGGGCACGACGGAGGGCATCAATCTGGTAGCATCTTCGTTTGGGGAGCGGCTCAGGGAAGGCGATGAAGTGATCCTTTCCACCATGGAGCATCATTCGAACATTGTGCCGTGGCAACTGCTTAGGGACCGTAAGAACATCCGCTTGCGCATCATTCCCATGACCGATGAGGGGGAACTCGTACAGGAAGAATTTGAACGACTCTTTACCAATCGCACGCGTCTGGTGGCCGTGACGCACGTATCGAACGTGCTGGGTACGGTGAATCCGGTAAAGCAGATGGCAGCCGTAGCGCATGCTCACGGTGTGCCCATCCTGGTAGATGCAGCTCAGAGCGTGCCTCATATGGAGGTAGACGTGCAGGACTTGGACTGTGACTTCCTTTGTTTCAGCGGACACAAGGTGTATGGACCCACAGGCATCGGTGTTTTGTATGGCAAAGAGAAGCTGTTAGAGTCGATGCCTCCTTATCAGGCAGGAGGAGAGATGATATCAACCGTAAGTTTCGAGAAAACAACGTTCGAGCGGCTGCCTTACAAGTTTGAAGCCGGTACACCTAACTACGTGGGAAGCTACGCCCTTTCTGTAGCCCTCAAATATGCTGCTTCCATCGGTATGAGCCGCATTGCAGCCTACGAGCAGGATTTGTGCCGCTATGCCACCCTGAAAATGCAGGACATAGAAGGTGTGCGCATCTATGGCACTTCCGCAGGAAAGGAGGCCGTGATTTCTTTCCTTGTAGACGGCATTCATCACTTAGACATGGGAACTCTTCTTGACCGTTTGGGCATTGCTGTACGCACCGGACATCATTGTGCAGAGCCTCTGATGCACCGCTTAGGCATCGAAGGCACCGTGAGGGCCTCATTCTCCTTATATAATACGCGCGATGAAGTGGACGCATTGGCAGAAGGCATAAAACGGGTGAAAAAGATGTTTGTATGATTAAATAGATATTCAAGATGACGATCACAACAACTCCTACCCTTGAGGGCAGTCCTATCAAGCAGTATTTAGGCATCGTAAACGGTGAAACCATCATCGGTGCAAACGTTTTTCGCGATCTGAGGGCCAAGGCTCGCGATTTAGTAGGCGGTCGTTCTTCTGCTTACGAGGGTGTGTTTGAAAAGGCACGCACAACGTCGCTCAAAGAAATGGAAGAACGTGCACAGGAGCTTGGGGCCAATGCCATAGTGGGCGTAGCATTCGATTATGAAACGGTGGGCGAGGGAAATTCCATGCTCATGGTGACGTGCAACGGTACGGCAGTGGTGGTCTGACATGTTGCTCCCCTTTCTTCATGCCGGCGTGGTGGAGGCCGGATGCGACGAGGCCGGCCGAGGCTGTCTGGCAGGCAGCGTGTTTGCCGCAGCGGTGATTTTTCCTCCCCATTATCATAACGAGCAGATCAATGACAGCAAACAGCTTACGGAACATCGTCGTTACGAGCTGCGCACCGTCATTGAACGCGATGCCGAGGCTTGGGCAATCGGAATTGTGGAGGCGGCAGAGATCGACAAGATTAATATTCTCAGGGCTTCCATCTTAGCCATGCACAGAGCCCTTGATGGGCTGACGATCAGGCCCGAAGCAGTCATTGCCGATGGTAATCGCTTCTCTCCTTATCGCGGACTGCCCTATGCCACAGTGGTGAAGGGCGATGGCAAGTATCTTTCCATTGCTGCAGCCAGTATTTTGGCCAAAACCTATCGTGATGACTACATGAACACCATTCATAGGGAATATCCCTGCTATCAGTGGGACCAGAACAAGGGCTATCCCACCAAGGCCCATCGTAATGCCATACGCGAACATGGTGCTTCGCCCTATCACAGGCTTTCCTTCCGCCTGTTGGAAGTGGAAGCGCCCGAGTTGCCTTTTCCCGAGGAATGATGGAGACTGATACATGGAGTTAGAGAAGTTAAACAAGGAACTGCGGCTCATGGTGCTGCTCACGCAGAACCGCGACCTCACGGTTTCAGAGCTCTGCGAGCGTTTGGACATTCCTTCGCGCAGTCTTTACCGCTACCTCGAAGCCTTTCGTAACATGGGCTTCCATGTAGAGAAGTCGGGCCGGTGCTACAGGCTCGATCGCTCCTCTCCTTTCTTCCAGCGCATTACGGAGCTGGTGCATTTCACGGAGAGCGAGGCCGTCACGTTGCGCAACCTGCTCGATGCCGTGGGTGGTACAAACCCCGAGATTCGCCATCTGAAAGACAAGCTGGCTCGCATCTACGACGGCGACATCTTGCAGCAGCATCAGACCGATGCTGCGTGGGCCGACAATCTGCATCAGCTCTATCAAGCCATCAAAGCGGAGCGCGTAGTGGTGTTGAGGGACTATCGGTCCTCTCATTCCGACTCCGTGAGCCATCGCATGGTCGAACCATTCCAATTTCTTTCGCGCAACGAAGACATTCGCTGTTATGAACCCTCTTCCGGACAGTGCAAGACATTTAAGGTGGGTCGCATAGGCCGTGTGGTGGTACTCAATGATGTAAAGTGGAGCCATGCCGACCTGCATAAGGAACTGTTTACCGACATTTTTCATTTCAGCGGCGAGGAGCAGTGGCCCGTAACGTTGCGTCTTGACCGCATGGCGGCCCAGCTGCTTCGTGAAGAATACGGCGTAACGTCAGAGTTACAACCCGACGGAGATGCTTGGCTGTTTAGCACGTCTGTTTCCAGTTGGAAGGGAATAGGTCGCTTCGTAATGGGGCTTCCTGCAAGTGTGGAGGTGATTGATACTCCCGATTTCCTGAACTATCTACGCCAGCAACCTCACTTTTAATGATTGGTGACTGTGGTAAAGGGCCTAAGGCCGCATTACCAAATAAAAAACAACCCCCGAGGGTAGTCGGGGGTTGCAATGTCTGAGCCTTCGGAGTCTGTCACGACTTAGGGAACGGTTTGTTTAGTTGGAAGCGGCGTTAGCCAGTTCCTGGTTATCTGTTTCACTATCAGAAGAAAATTCTGTGGAATCCATCTCCTGGGTTGGAGCATCAGGAGTGATGGGATCTTCGGGAGTTTCCTTCTTCTTTTGGGCAATGGTCTTTGCCCTTTTGTTTGCTGCAATGACACTTTGCTTCATGAATTGGATGTCCTTCTTCATGGCTTCAACAAAAGTGTCATAATCCTTGGTAGTGTCTGTCTCCATGACAGCATTCACCTGACGAATGAAACTGCGGTAGGCAGCTTCGGCCTCATGTCGAGAAGTTGTCAAGTGGTGCGACCCTACAAGTTCCATAGCTTGATTCCTTTGCTGGAGCAGGGCCTTGAAGACACCGACCTCATGCATCAGTGCTTTCACTGGACTCTCCGCACCGGCGGCCTTCACATCGCTGGAGTAGCTGTCGGACGAAAAGTCGTCGATCAGGTTATTGATGTCATTGAGCATATCCAGTTGGTTCATTTTTGCATCAATCTTGTACACATTGAGAACCATCTGGAGTCTCTGAGCGCTTTTTGCAGCAGCATCGGTGGACGAATAGGTGTTCGCAGATGCAATGCTGAGTGCCAACGCTCTGTAGCACTTGCGCAAACGACTTTTTGCAGACTCTACGTCCTTGGTAAGGTCGCTTGCTTTCACTTTTCTATACTGCACGTCGAAGTCTTCGACTGCAGTCTGTAATGACGTAAGGTGAGCAGCAAACTTGGCGGAGACTTTTTCGTCATTCTGTGCTTTGCTCACACTGTTAGTCAGAAACTCTAAGCTCTGGCCTGAAGTGAGTTGTCTCAGGTTAAGAGCATCTATTGAATACTTCATATTAAAAACAATGATTAATTGTCCCCTTATCGGGCAGGCTCCAAAAGACTCAGATTATTCCTTTTTCTTTAATGTAGGTCTTGAAATCAGTCATCTCATGATGATTTACACGTGTAAATTGACATGTCCGCAGCCGAATCACGGTTTTTACACGTGCTAATTGGCATGTCCGCGACCGAATCATGATTTTTACACGTGCTAATTGGCATGTCCGCGACCGAATCACGGTTTTTACACGTGCTAATTGGCATGTCCGCGACCATATCATGGTTTTTACACGTGCTAATTGGCATGTCCGCGACCAAATCATGGTTTTTACACGTGCTAATTGGCATGTCCGCGACCAAATCATGGTTTTTACACGTGCTAATTGGCATGTCCGCGACCGAATCACGGTTTTTACACGTGCTAATTGGCATGTCCGCGACCGAATCATGGTTT
>JAFUHF010000034.1 GCA_017468985.1 Bacteroidaceae bacterium | reverse complement strand
TGACAATGTTGCATTTAAGCACACGTGGTGTGTTTGTGGTATGGCTTGTGCTGAACATAGCGGTGGGGGTTGCCCATCCTGTAGCAGAACCTGACACTTTGCATGTGAGAAACATGGAGAGCGCCAAGGTGAGGGCACGGCAGACTCCGCGGAGCGTACTGGCAGGAAAGCCGGTACAGACCATGGACAGGCAGGAGATAGAGGCCTTGGGCATACATAACCTGAGCGATGCAGTCAGGAAGTTTGCCGGAACAAATGTGCGCGACTATGGCGGCATTGGCGGTATGAAGACGGTGTCGGTGCGCAATCTGGGCGCCCATCATACGGCCGTGAGTCTGGACGGAGTGCCCGTGAGCAACACTCAGGCTGGCCAAATAGACGTGGGCCGTTACGGTACGGACCATGTGTCGCTCATCAGCTTGTCGGTGGGCGATGCTGAGGAACTGATGCTCTCAGCGCGTCACTTTGCTTCAGCTGCGGTACTGGCCATTGAAACGGAACGCCCCCTGTTTGAGAATGGAAAATCCTACGTTGTGCAGCAGAAAATAAGAGGAGGATCCTTTGGGCTGATCAATCCCGAATTCTACTATGGCGGTCGGATTGGTCGTAGGGTGGTGCTCACTGCCGAGGCTGACTACATGCGCGCTGATGGCACCTATCCTTTCACCCTTCGTAATGCGAACAACCTGACGCATGAAAAACGTTACAATTCCGACATCTATTCATGGCGAGGTGAGGCCAACCTTTTCTGTACGTTGGGTGACAGCAGTGAATGTAAGGTGAAAGCAGGCTACTATTATTCAGACCGCAGACTACCCGGAGCCGTGATATTCTATGCCTCCCCATCGGAACAACGGTTGTGGGATGAAGACTTCTTTGCCCAGACCGTATATCGCAAGCATTTTTCAGATAGGTTTTCACTGCGGAGCAGTTTGAAGTATGCGCATTCTTGGAACCGATACGAAGACCCCAAGGCCCATCAGTATGATGTTGACCGGCAGAATGAATATTATGTGTCTGTAACGGGCGGTTGGAATCCCGTAAAGCACTTCGAAGTGGCACTCGCTGAGGACGTGGCTTTCAACGATCTCAGTAACAATATCATCATGAACGTGCAGGATCATCCGGCCAATCCGCACCGTTTCACCACGCTTTCCTCCCTTTCGGCCCGTTACAGGTTGGGGCCTATGGATTTGCATGGCAATCTGGTAGGTACGTATGCTACGGAGTCGGTGAAAGCAGGTGAGGAGCCTCACGACAAGCGTCGGCTCTCGCCTTCCCTGTCTGCCACCTTCCGGCTGTTGAGGCAGGAGTCTTTCTTTTTGCGCCTGATGTATAAGGACGCATACCGCATGCCTACGTTCAATGATTTGTACTACCGTCGTATGGGCAATGCCGGCTTGCAGCCCGAAAAGGCCAGAATGTATAATGTAGGCCTGACGTGGAGCGGAAGACCCTGCAAACTGATGAATTATCTTTCAGCTACCGTTGATGGTTACTACAACCATGTGCACGACAAGATTGTAGCCTTTCCCACTACCTACGTATGGCGCATGGCCAACTTCGGCAGAACCACGATACGCGGCATAGACGCCACTTTGGCTACGGAATGGCCCCTCGTAAGAGACAAGGTGAGTGCCACTCTGACGGGGGCTTACACTTGGCAAAAGGCCACAGACTTGAGCAATCCCAAGTCACAAACGTACAAGAATCGTCTGCCTTATACGCCAGACCGAAACGGGAGTATCTCCCTGATGATTAACAATCCATGGGTAAATGTGGGCTATGGCATTAACTACTGTGGCATGCGCTATTCCATGGGGCAGAACAAACCCGAGTATGCCATATCATCGTATGCTGAGCATACGCTGACGCTCACACGTGAGTTTTCCATTGCAAGCCATAGGCTAAGCCTGCAGGGGAGCATCGTGAATCTCACTAATAAGCAATACGAAATCATAAAATATTACCCCATGCCACGACGCTCCTGGAACGTGACGGCAAAGTGGTATCTGTAAAACGAGTGAAATAAGAACAATACTTAAAAGTTAATAGCAAAAATGAAAATCAGAAGTTTTTATTATGCAGTGCTGTGCGCACTGATGGTTACGGCAGGTTTTGCCTCCTGTAGTGATGATGACGATGACAACCCGGCTAAGCAGCCGGAAGTTCCAGCCGTAGAAAAAACCGACTGGCGTGACTCCACCCTGGTAAAGATGGCCGACACGCGTGCCTTCATTCTGAACGAAGGAAGCATTGGGCTCAACAATTCCAATATGATCTATTTTGACTGGAAGAAGGATTCCATAAGCGACAGGTGCATCTACGAGCAGCAGAACGCAAAGGTGCTGGGCGACACGGGTAATGACATCTGTGTGTTTGGCGATGTGATGATTGCCACGGTGAACGGCTCCAACTACATTTCGCTGATGAACAAGTATGGTGTGGAGCTTGAGCGCGTTTCGTTTGAGGAAACCGCCTGGGGTAAGGTGCGCAATGTGGCTGTTGAGGCTTATGGCAGCGACACGTTGGCTTACATTACGTCATATGGAAATTCCGATAGGAAAGATGAAGCATCGAAGGGCTATGTGTCCATTTGGAAGCTGACCGGGAACAAGCTGATTTATCAGGTTTCAGTAGAAGTGGGCCGCTATCCTGAAGGAGTGGTGGCTGTGAACGGAAAGGCCTATGTGGCCGTTTCGGGCTGGGGACTGGAACGTAGTGTGGCCATTGTGGAAATGGGTGTGGCTACTCCCAAGAATGTAGAAGTGATGGGCAATCCCGACAACATGTTGCTCGTGGGTGACCGCGTGTTCGTTCAAGGATACGGAGATGCTTACGACTATCCATGGGGTGAACTCAATACCACCACGGGTGAGTTTACGCAACTGGGCAGTGCCAATGCCTTCGCTGCTTATCAGAACACCATATATACGGCTTATTCAGAAACCAACTGGACTACTTACGAAACGACAACCACGCTTTCTAGCTATGACTTGACGACCGGCAGAACCAATACGGCTTTCTTTAAGAATGTTCCCGAAGAGATTATCTCATCGTCCGTTTACAGCGTGAGCGTAAATCAGTACACCGGCGATATCTATATTGCTACGACCGACTTCGTTTCGGATGGCAAGATCTATAAGTTTGCTGCCAATGGTAACTACGAGAGTACTTTCTCATCCAATGGCGTTAATCCGGCTAAGATCGTATTCGTAAAATAATCGTTTAAAATAGACAGAGGGTGGGACAGCGATGGATGTCTGTCTCGCCCTCTTTCCTTTGATATGATGATCAGAAGTCGGGTCTGTTTGTTTTTGTGTCTGATGCTGCTCTTTGCTTCATGTGGAGGCAGACAAGAGAAGGCAAACCGTGAGGGGTTTGACACCATACCCCTACAATACTCCAAGTTGCTGCAATTTCAGCAGCGAGGCGATGGCGTCCGGATGGTAACCATCAGGAATCCTTGGAAGCCTCAAGAGCAGCTTCATCGCTATGTGATTGTCAAGAAAGGGGAGCAAAAGGAAAATTTACCGGAGGGCACCGTGGTAGAGGTGCCACTGGAGCGCATGACGGTGTTTACCTCCGTGCATTGCCGGCTGATGCAGGATTTGGGCGCACTTGACAGGGTGAGCGGCGTATGCGACTTTGAATATGTGCAGTCGGAAGAAATCAGGCGGAGAGTGGAAGAGCATTTGATAGGCAATATGGGGAGTGCGCTCAATCCTAACGTAGAGCTCATCTTGAGTGGAAAGGCTGACGGCTTATTGGTTTCTCCTTTTGAAAAGAGCGGCTACGGCACCTTGGAGCGTACGGGCATTCCCCTCATAGAATGTGCTGACTACATGGAACCTTCGGCATTGGGCCGAATGGAGTGGGTGAAGTTCTATGGCATGCTGGTTGACCGAGAAGCGGAGGCCGACTCCATGTTCAGACAGGTGGAGCAGCGATACAACGAACTGAAGACCATGGCCTCGGAGGTCAAGGAAAAACCTACCCTGCTTTGTGACTTGATGAACGGAGCGGCATGGTATGTGCCCGGGGGGCAAAGCACGGTGGGTAAGGTGTATCAGGATGCCGGGGCCAACTATCTCTTTGCCGACAGGAAGGAGAGTGGCAGCATCAGGCTTTCGTTTGAAACCGTATACAGCCGTGGGCGTGACGCAGACTTCTGGCTGTTGAAGTACGGACGTTCGGAAAGTTTTACCTACAAGACGTTGGCCAAGGAAAAGGCGCAGTACACGCAATTTGCGGCCTATAAGAACAAGAAGGTTTATGGCTGTAACACGTTGCGTGTGCCGTTTTATGACAAAGAACCGTTTCATCCTGACCGAATGCTGGCCGACGTGATCCACATCATTCATCCGGAACTGCTGCCGGATCATGAGCTGATCTTTTTTAAACCATTGGAGGATGAATAAGGGAACGTGGTTGAGCATAGGAATGATAGTACTGATGGTGGCGCTGTTCGTTTTTAACTTGTACCATGGTACGGTAAGTTTTTCTGCTTCCGAAGTGTGGGCTGCCTTAAGCGGTAGAGATTCCACTTCGACGGCGGCATTTATCGTGAGGGAATCGCGTTTCCCTCAAGCGGTGACGGCGTTGCTGTGTGGCGCAGCATTGGCAGGAAGCGGACTGCTCCTGCAAACGGTGTTCAGCAATCCACTGGCCGATCCGTCCATATTGGGAATCAATTCCGGAGCCAGTCTGGGGGTAGCTATTGTTATGCTGCTGTTGGGCGGAAGCCTTATGGCCGGCCCCTTCAACCTTACGGGGTTTCTGTTTGTTGTAATGGCCGCCTGTGTGGGTGCCGGAATCATTATTCTGTTGCTGCTCTTTTTCTCGAAAGTGGTGAGAATCAATCTGCTGCTGCTTATTATCGGCATTATGATCAGTTATGTAACCAGTTCCGTCATTTCCCTCCTCAATTACGTCAGTACGGCGGAGGGCGTTCATTCCTACATCATTTGGGGACTGGGGAACTTCAGTGGGGTAAGCCTGGCGCAACTGCCGGTGTTCAGCGGAGCCATGATTTTAGGATTATTGGCCACTCTGTTGCTCATCAAGCCGCTCAATGCTCTGCTGCTGGGCGACAATTATGCTACGAACTTAGGCATCAATACGCGTCGCACACGCACATTGCTCCTGCTCATTACCGGCCTGCTCACCGCTCTGACTACGGCCTACTGCGGTCCCATTTCGTTCATCGGCCTCGCCGTGCCCCACATAGCGCGCCTTATGCTCGGAACTGCTGACCATCGGCAACTGCTGCCTCTTACGCTCCTTACCGGCTCTGCCTTGGCACTGATTTGCAACACGCTGTGTACCCTTCCGGGTGATCAGGGCCTTATTCCGCTTAACGTTATCACTCCCTTCTTCGGCGTGCCCGTCATACTCTACGTTCTCCTTTTCAAGCGGAAGTTCTGAAAAGAGCGGCAGGGAATGAATGGGGTATAGAGACTTTTGCCTGAAAAGCGATAATGACTCTCATACTCTGTCTGCTCATCCGAAAAAGATTCGTGTTTTCGTTTTGCGTGTCTCTCACTTAATCGTAACTTTGCAAAGCAAATAATAGAAATACGTAAAAACATGGCAAAAAAAGCACTCTTAGTGATTCTCGACGGATGGGGAATCGGACATAAGGATAAGGCCGACGTGATCTACAACACACCGACGCCTTACATGGACTACCTGAACGAAACATACCCTCACTCTCAGTTGGAGGCCAGCGGTGAAAACGTGGGCCTGCCCGACGGACAGATGGGAAACTCTGAAGTGGGTCATCTCAACATCGGTGCAGGGCGCGTGGTATATCAGGACCTGGTGAAGATCAATCGTGCATGTCGCGACAACAGCATTCTGGAAAATGCCGAAATCAAGAATGCCTACGAGTATGCAAGGCGCACGGGTAAGAGTCTTCATCTGATGGGGCTGACGAGCGATGGCGGCGTGCATTCCAGCATCGAACATCTGAAGAAACTGATAGAAATTGGCAAGATATACGAACTGAAGAACGTATTCGTACATTGCTTCATGGACGGACGCGATACGGATCCCAAGAGTGGCAAAGGTTTTATTGCCGACCTCACGAAGGTGTGCGAAGAAAACGGTGCTGCCATTGCTAGCATCATAGGCCGCTTCTACGCCATGGATCGCGACAAGCGCTGGAATCGTGTGAAGATAGCCTACGACCAACTGGTTAACGGCAAGGGTAAGGAAGTGGACGACATGGTGGAAGGCGTGCAGTACTGCTACGACAGCGATACCGAAGACCACAAGGACACCGACGAGTTCATGGAACCGTTGGTGAATGCCAATGTGGACGGACGCATCAAGGAAGGCGATGTGGTGATCTTCATCAATTTCCGCAATGACCGTGCCAAGGAACTTACCGTAGTGCTCACGCAGCAGGATATGCCCGAAGAAGGCATGCATACCATTCCCGGGCTGCAATACTACTGCATGACGCCTTACGACGCTTCGTTTAGGGGGGTGCACATTCTGTTTCCCAAGGAAAATGTGGACAATACGTTGGGCGAATACTTGAGCCAAAAAGGTCTGCGCCAGTTGCACACGGCCGAGACGGAAAAGTATGCCCACGTGACCTTCTTCTTCAACGGCGGACGCGAACAGCCCTACGAAGGTGAAGATCGTACGCTGATACCTTCGCCCAAGGTGGCTACCTACGACCTCAAGCCCGAAATGAGTGCCTACGAGGTGAAAGACAAGCTGGTGGAGAGCATCAAGAAGAACGAATACGACTTCATCGTCGTAAACTTTGCCAATGGCGACATGGTGGGTCATACCGGCGTTTACTCTGCGATTGAGAAAGCCGTGGTGGCGGTCGACGCCTGTGTGAAGGATGTCATAGAGGCTGCCAAGGCTACAGGCTATGAGGCCTTGATCATTGCCGATCATGGCAATGCCGACCATGCCATTAACGACGACGGAACGCCCAATACGGCTCATTCGCTCAATCCCGTACCTTATATATATATAACGGAGAACAAGCAGGCCCAGGTGGAAAACGGCATCCTGGCCGATGTGGCTCCCAGTATTCTACACATCATGGGACTGCCGCAGCCCAAGGAGATGACAGGCAAATGCTTGATCAAGGACTGATAAAGATTATACTTCACAGCATGAAACAGAAAGTTTTTCTCATTTTAGTAGCAGGGTTTATGTTGTTCAGCGGCGCAGTGCAAGCTCAGGACAAGAAGTATCCCGAACAGGAGCCCATGACGCATGCCATGTCGGAATTCTGGCTACCACGCCCAAATGCCGTAACGCCCGGCAGCATCGTGACCAATACGGCACCTTCGGATGCCATCGTACTGTTCAATGGCAAGGACCTCTCTGCTTGGCAGAACATGAAGGGCGAGGCTGCCAGATGGGACGTGCATCATGGCGTGATGACCGTGGTCAGAGAAGCAGGCAGTATACGCACTAAAGAGGAGTTTGGCAGTTTCCAACTCCATCTGGAGTGGTATGTGCCCCGTGCCGCGAGTGGCGAAAAGCAGTCGCGCGGAAACAGCGGTGTGTACCTCCAAGGCATCTATGAGCTGCAGATCATTGATGACTATAGCGAGGAAACCTATGCCAATGGCATGGCTGCCTCCATCTATAAGCAAACCGCTCCCCTCGTGAGCCCCATCCGCAAGCCCGGCGAATGGAATGTCTATGACATTATCTATACAGCCCCCGTGTTTAAGGAAGACGGAACCTATCTGTATCGTCCGCGTGTTACGGTGCTCTTCAACGGAGTGCTCGTGCAGAACAATACGGAGATTCGCGGCACTACGCCATACGTGGGCTTCCCCCGTGTAGTGAAGCACGGCGACGGTCCCATTATGTTGCAGTCGCATGGCGATCCCGTGAGCTTCCGCAACATTTGGATTCGTAGACTCTGAGGCTATGATAAGTCCGACGATCACTTTTATAAAAATCAGAAAGAATAAGATGGTTCTTTTATTGTTGTGTGTCATTGCGATGATGCCTTCCTTGCCTTGTGCAGGATAGGCACCGCGCATTGTGAATATCGTGAACTTTCGTAAGGCAGAACGATTGTCGCATTCCTCATAGCGAGGAGTCGCTCTACGAGGCTACGATGCGCGAGCTGGCGTTGGTAAAAGAAACATGCTGGCTACGTTTTTGTTGCAATATGACGCCCTAATCAGTCCGCCATACGTGCGCCTGATGAAGGAGGACCTGCCCGAGAATTGCGAGGTGGGAGCTGATACAATCGCAAGTAGAGGCCGCAGGGCTTAAATGGAAGGCGGCGCATCTGTGGGATCCCTATTCGCCAGTCTGTTTCTCTACGGGATATACGCCAGAAAAGCGCGAGAAAATAGTGGATGCATCGTCGAAAACGTTTTTCTTTACGCTTCCGGTGGTGGATGGCAATCGTTGGGCATCTTCCAAGGAACTGTCCGGTATGTTCGTGGTCAATTCAAAGACGGGCGAAGAGCTTCACTTTGGCGATCTTGACGTAAAGGAACTCTCGGATGAAACGTTGCAGGTAACTGCCAGTAATGCCAATGGCCAGAAATTGCAGATTACGATGTCGGAAAAGCAGATGGAGGTGAAGCTGCTGTCACCGCATTCCGCAGCCTGGACATTAGAGATAAGAGCGGCCAGTGGGGCAGAACTTCCATTCCGCAAAGTGGTGGGAAGAACATTGCAGTCCGAATTCCGTGGCCACAGCTACGAACTATCGTTGATAAAAGGTCGTTACCAGTTCACTCCGGAAAAGAAAACGCTTCGCATACAGCCATTTTCTGGGGTTGTGAAGTTTGACATGAGTCGGGGTAATATCTGAGCTCGACATAAGTGCCGAACGAAAGTTCGTCAAAATCGGTTTCTGAAAACCGTGGCATGCCCCCTGGAAATGTTAACAAATGTACGTAGCACGTTCCAAAATCATGTTCTGCGCCATTTCTACTGCTTTCAACGGCTTTCCGACCAGGTTCCGCGCCTTTTTGAAAGCCTAAAACCATCCGCGTACATTAACGCTCGAAACATAAAACACCGAAAAAGCCTTTAGGAAGAAAGGACCCTCAAGGCATTTTGCGGAGAGTAATCCATACTTCTTAAAGAAGTCCTTCGCACTTTAGTTCTTTGGCAGTGAGTTCGAGCTCAGAGTACCATTCCTTTCCGAATCGTGCAATGAGCGGTTCGCGCAGAAATTTGTAGAGAGGGAGTTTGAGTCGTTTCCCATTCTTTACGGCACAGGAGCAGATGTCCCAACGGTTGTAGTTGATGCCTACAATGCCACCGCGGAAGGCCTTGAGGCGTAGGGGATAGAGCCAGCAGGAAATGGGCTTGGGCGTATGGGTGAGCCCTTGGCGCTGGGCTTTTTCGATGGCGCAATAGCAGATGTCGCCTTCGTAGCACGTGAAGATGCAGTCCTTGCCGTCCACGATGCTCGTTACGAGATCGCCTTCGGGATCGGTGTAGGCAATGCCCTGTGAGGCAATGACCTGACGGGCTTTGGGCGAAAGATGGGGCTGGAGGATGGGGAGGATTTCCTCTATGGCCATGATTTCGTCGAGCGTGATGGGTGCTCCGGCATTTCCCTCAATACAGCAGGCACCATGGCAGAGGTTGAGGTCGCAGCAGAATTTGGCGCGAAAGCAGTCGATGGAGAGCAGTACGTTTCCCACCTGAATGATGTCCATTTGATTTCGGTTCATAGGGATTCAGAACAAGGTTTGAGTGTCCGTGCTCCAGTCGATGGGCAGCAGGCCGTTGCTGAGCAGGAACTGGTTGGTTTGGCTGAAATGATGGTTCCCGAAGAAGCCCTGCCATGCTGAGAGGGGAGAAGGGTGGGCCGAGGCCAGTACTAAGTGCTTGGAAGAATCGATGAGGTGGGCCTTGCTGCGCGCATAGTTGCCCCAAAGCATGAAGACGGTGTGAGCGCAGTAGTTGCTGAGTTTGCTTATCACGGCATCGGTAAACGTTTCCCATCCCTTGTCGGCATGGGAGTTTGCCTGATGCTCACGGACGGTGAGCGTGGCGTTGAGCAGTAACACTCCCTGACGGGCCCACGGAGTGAGGTCGCCGCATTGAGGCGTGAGGGGAAGGCTCAGATCAGAGGCAAGCTCTTTAAAAATGTTTTTAAGCGATGGCGGAAGTTTCATCCCAATAGGAACGGAGAAGGAAAGGCCTTGGGCCTGCCCTGGCTCATGGTAAGGATCCTGTCCCAGAATCACGGTTTTGACGTGCCATGGAGGGCAAAGTTCAAAGGCGCGGAAGATGTTTTCAGCGGCAGGGTAACAAACCGACGTGGCATATTCCTGCTCCACGAACTCACTCAGTGTCTGAAAGTAGGGTAGGACCGTTTCGGCTGAGAGCAGTAGGTTCCAGGTTTCGGGTAGGGAAAGTTTCATGGCTGCAAAAGTACATCATTTCTTCCTGTAAAGCCCATGGGGCAAAGTAAAAAATCTTCTTTTCCCAGAAAAAACCACGAGGCGATTACAGAGTGGCATTTTCATGAACGCCCTTCACGGCGCGGCCGCTGGGTTCGTTCATGCCCTTGAAGCTGGCATCCCATTCCAAGGCTACGGCCGTGGAGCAGGCCACGCTGGCTTCGCTCGGCACGCTAAGTGCGGCACTTGGGCTGGGAAAATGCTCTTCGAAAATGCTGCGGTAATAGTATTCCTCCTTGTTCTTGGGCGGATGGATGGGGAAGCGCTCGGCGGCGTGAGCCATCTGTTCGTCGCTTACGGCCTTCGAGGTGATGTCCTTGAGTGTGTCGATCCAGCTGTAGCCCACTCCGTCGCTGAACTGTTCCTTCTGCCGCCACGCCACGCTTTCGGGAAGCATGTCTTGGAAGGCTT
>JAFUHF010000033.1 GCA_017468985.1 Bacteroidaceae bacterium | reverse complement strand
GCCTTAGTCTTTCTTGGGCGGCAGGAGGTCTGTGATTTCCCAATCGTCGCTACGGAAGGAGGGAAGAGGCAGTCCGGTTTGGGTCATGACGTTAGCCTCCGACGGCCAGTTGTGGTAGGCGTAGCGAACGGCCACAGGATGGGCCACGGAGTCGCTCCATACCTCTATGACGTTCTGAAACCATTTGTGATTGGCCTGTGCAGGGAAGAATCGGCGGTCGTCGCCTGCCACTTCGAAGCCCATGGCCGGATTCTTGCCCACAAAGCAGTCTTGCTGGGCTGGATCGCTTACCGTGAAGTTGCTCGGCGTGGTGAGGTTCATGAAATGAAGGATGAGTTTGCCGTCTTTCTCCTCAAAGTTGCAGAACCGCGGCATTTTGTCGGGCATTCCTGGAATGCCGTAGTCGCGTCCCAGGGCGAGCCAGGCCAAGCGCTGGGCGATGGGCTGCTTTTTGGCCGGATGGATGATGGCATACTCGCCTATGTCGGTGGTGCTGGCCACTTCGCAGTGTTCCGTTTCGTCGGCAGCCTTGTATTGCTGGTCAATAAAGAGTGGGTTGAGTCGGTATTGAGCCCCTTCGTAGCAATAAGGAGCTATCTGAGTGATGTAGAAAGGCATTTCAGGATTGTTCCAGTCTTTACGCCACAGGTGGATGAGGGATTTTTGCAATTCTGCGTAGTCGAACCAGTTGCTGCGGTTCGATTCTCCCTGATACCAGATGAAACCACGGGCCGTAAATCCCTTTATAGGGCATATCATGCCGTTGTAGAGCACGGTGGCGGCATTTGCACCATGATATTCGCTCTCCTTTTCGGGCTTGAGCCGCGGTGTAGTGTTGAGGGTCTCGCGGTCCATCCATGCCTCGATTACGGTGCCTCCCCAGTTCGATGTGATCAGTCCTATGGGTACTTTGAGCTGTCGTTGGAGCTCACGGCCAAAGAAGTAGGCCATGGCACTGAATGTGCGCACCGTAAGGGGTGACGAGAGGCACCACGTGGTGTCGCAATCGGTCACGGGATCTGTGGCAATCTTCCTTGGAACCGTAAACATTCGTATGTCGGGGTGCTGTGAGACGGCCTCCAAGGATGCTTGGATGCCTCCCTCCACCGGTTGGTACATAAATCCGCCTACAGGCATCTCCATGTTCGACTGTCCGCCGCATATCCATACCTCGCCAAGTAAAACATCGGTGAGTAGTGTGTCTTTCCCCTTTCCGTCGCCCAATGTAATGTTGTAGGGGCCGCCGGCGGTCGCAGTGGGAATGGAGATTTGCCATTTGCCGTCGCTGTCAGCTTTGGTAAAGTATCGTTGCTTTGTCCATGAGGGCTTGATGCTCACTTTTTCGCCTGGGTGCGCCGTGCCCCACAGTTTGACGTTGGTTTCGCGCTGGAGCACCATGCCGCTGCCAATCACGGAGGGGAGTCTCACTTCGGCATCCAGCGGAAGGACTGCCATGAGCAGGAGTAGGAGGAAAAAGAAGGATTTCATCGGATAATGGTTTTTATGAAAAATGTTAATGGTGCAAAGTTAGTGGAAGTTGTGGTATTTGAAAAGCGATATGCCGCTTTTTTAGGCGTGATCAGACGTGCGCCGTTGACTTTGCGAAAGAGCTGTGGGCGGAAGAGGCGCGGATAAAGAGATTTTTGTACTTTTGCAATCACAAACAGATGCTCAATGATAGATCAGATCATAGACTTTAACCGGAATTTCGTGGCCACTCGGGCCTACGAACCTTATGTTACGGACAAATATCCCGAAAAGAAGCTGGCCGTGCTCAGCTGTATGGACACACGGCTCACTGAACTCCTTCCGGCAGCCTTGGGATTGCGCAATGGCGACGCAAAAATCATTAAAAATGCCGGCGGACTGGTGATTTCAGCTTTCGATTCCGCCATGCGTAGCTTGGTAGTGGCCATTTATGAGTTAGGCGTGGAAGAGGTGATGGTGGTGGCCCATTCAGGCTGCGGAGCATGCCACATGAGTTACGATCACTTCCGTTCAGCCATGATTTTGCGCGGAATTGCCGATGCTACGCTCGAAACCGTTGAACGTTGCGGCATCAATCTTCACGCTTGGCTCGAAGGTTTCAAAGATACGCCTACTTCAGTGCGTCATACGGTGCAAACTATCCGCAGTCATCCGCTCATTCCCCATGATGTGGTGGTTAGAGGTTTCATTATCGATTCCGTAACCGGCGAGCTCGCCGAAATAGAGGCTTAATTATGGACCACCTTCCTCGCGATCCTGCCATACTCGTTTCGAGCGTCAATATGCTGCTTCGCGACGAGGAATTCGACTCTCTTGATGCCCTTGCCTATTGTTTTGGCACTACAGCAGTCGAGCTTCAAGCCTACCTGCTGCCCTTTGGCTTCGTTTACAGTGAGGAGCAGCATCAGTTTCGTCCCATAGGTTATAATTTATGATTACGCGCGACAGCATAGAAACGGCCTACAGCTTTTTTCATCAGAAAAGGCGCATCTATGCTTTCTCAATGCTTCCTGTTCAGCAAGAAGAAATCGAATATGCCATTGCCTCTTATGTGGAACAGATGAATCCGGCCCTTTATCAGGTGCTGAGCCATGGATGCCCCGATTTTTTGCTCTGCCACGATCGCTTTTTCGCCGATCTCACTCTGGCTGTGGCTGAACTGGAAGAACAGATGTTAGAATAATCCGACGATTGTTTCATCTTGAGCTACTGCAAAAGAAAAAGAGTGTGGTGCCATCACTGGTACCACACTTACACATGAAAAAATCTCTATGAGACGTGATCCGCTTGGGGCTCGAACCCAAGACCCCAACATTAAAAGTGTTGTGCTCTACCTGCTGAGCTAGCGGATCTAACCCAAAAATCGCATATAACTTTTTACGGCTGCAAAATTAATACATTCTTGCAGACGGGCCAAATGAATTACCTTTTTTTTGATTATTGATGGGGCTTCGCTTCGCCTTTTTAGGTTTTTTCGACTTCCAAAGGTGGCGATTCCTTAATAATGTAGCGCTTATAATAAGATATGAGAAGCGTAGTGAGGGGTAGCGCGATGATCATGCCGATGATTCCGAGCAAATAGCCCCATACTGAGAGTGCCAAAAGGATGAGAAATGGCGGAAGCCCCATGGCGTTGCCCATAATGCGCGGTGTGAGAACCATGTCCTGAATGATTTGGACGATAAGAAACACGGCCAGAGCGCTCGCGAGTACTATCCAAAAGTTTTGACCCGAATCAGCGGCCTTAATGAGAGAGAAAAGCACCACTGGAATGAGTCCTAAGGCATGCAGATAGGGCACGAAGCTCAATGCGCCTATAAATAGGCCTAACGGTATGGCCAATGGGAAGCGAATGATCATAAATCCCACTGAAAACAATATGCCTACGCAAACTGAAATGATGGCTTGCCCTCGGAAGTAGTTATTCATGCCATGTTGAAGGTCATTCAGCAAAGTGTCAAAGAATTTGCGTTTTTTTTTCGGAAAAAGTTGCATCACGCCTCTCGAAAGCTTCTCATAATCTATCAGAATGAAAAACAGGTAGAGTATGGCGATGCATGACGAGATAAAAGTGATTAAAATGTTGGCCGTTTGACAGATTACGCTCCATAGTTTCGGCACAGCTTCGCGCACTACGTCAATGATGTCGTTTTGCGAAATAACTTTTTCCCAGTTGAAGTGTTCGGCCTGTTCCTTGAAGAACTGCTCTATCTGTGGGGAGATGCTTTTGTTGTTGGAACCGTCGGAGAGAAACCTCATGGAGCTTTCCTGAAAGTGTTCCACCTCCTTCATTACCTGCGGAAAGGTGAGTGCGCAAAATCCGTATACCAGTCCTATCGCAATGGCCAATGTTACGATGATGCTCAGTATGCGCGAGTGCAGATGGAGCCTTTGCTGGAAGAATGTCACTATGGGATAGATCAGATAGGCCACAAACCATGCAATAAAGAATGGAGCCAGCACGCTTTCCAGATAGTTAAGCAAAAGTACCACCAAGGCAATGGCTGCTACAACCATTAGTCCGCGTATAAAGCTGTCGAAAGTGATTTTCTTTTCAAACATGACGGTTTTTGTTACAAAGTGGATGATTTGATGACAAAAATACAAATAAGGTTTCACTTCCGGTTGTTTTTGGCGCGGAAATTTCCCGTTACGGAATAAGTTCCGTATTTTTGCAGACGTATGTTGTACGTAGTTCCTACTCCTGTAGGCAATCTGGAGGACATCACGTTGCGTGCCTTGCGCCTGCTTCGTGAGGCCGATGTCATTCTGGCCGAAGATACGCGCACTTCGGGCATCCTGTTGTCACATTTCGACATCAAGTCTCGCCTTCAGTCCTACCATAAGTTCAACGAGCACGGTGCCGTGGCCCATCTCGTGGAGCGCATGCTCGGCGGCGAGCAAATGGTGCTCATCAGCGATGCCGGTACGCCCGGCATCAGCGATCCCGGCTTCCTGCTGGTTCGCGAGTGCGTGCGCCAGGGGGTTGAAGTGCAGTGTCTGCCTGGTGCTACGGCCTTCGTGCCGGCTTTGGTGAGCTCGGCATTGCCTTGCGACCGTTTCGTGTTCGAAGGATTTCTCCCACAGAAGAAGGGCCGGCTCTCTCGGCTCCGCCAGCTGGCCTCCGAGGAGCGCACCATGGTGTTTTACGAGTCGCCTTATCGTGTGGTGAAGTGCCTTACGCAGTTTATAGAGGTTTTTGGACCCGAGCGTCAGGTGGCTGTTTGCCGCGAAATCAGTAAGGTGCATGAAGAAACGGTCCGAGGCACCCTGGTCGAAGTTTTGCGTCATTTTTCCGACAACGAACCGCGCGGCGAGTTTGTCATCGTGCTTCAGGGCAGTCAAGGAGGGGAAACTGAAACGCAGAGCAACCTCATCAATACATAATAAAGATATGAAACAATTAGGTATCATGGCTATCGTGCTCCTGCTGACCGGAGCTTGCCAACAAAAACCCGACAATCGCGACGCGCGGATCGATGCGTTGCGCGATTCTTTGGCTCAGGTGATCAACCAGAAGGAAAATGAGATAAACGACATCATGGCCACCTTCAACGACATTCAGGAAGGCTTTCGCGAAATCAACGAGGCCCAGGGCCGCGTCAATTTGGAGCGCAATAATCCCGAAAAGTCGTCGAAGGACGATATTCTGGAAAACATTTCCTTCATCCGCCAGACCATGGCGCTCAACAAAGAGCGCATTGCGCGCCTGCAGGAACAGCTCAAGACCAGTTCCGTCAATGTTTCGCGGCTCAAGGACATGGTGGAGCAGCTCAATCGTCAGCTGGAGGAGAAATCGCAGCAGATAGCCCAGCTTGAACAGGATCTTCAGGCTAAAGACCTCACGATTGCTGAGCAAGGCAAGGCCATTGAGAATCTCAACCAAAACGTTTCGAGCCTCACCTCCCAAAACGAGCAAAAGGCTGCTACCGTAGCCCGACAAGACAAGGAAATCCATACCGCGTGGTATGTGTTTGGCACAAAAAAGGAGCTTCGCGAACAAAGCATCTTGCAGAATGGCGACGTGCTCAAGGGGAGCGGTTTCAACAAGGACTACTTCACCAAAATAGACATTCGCGTGGTGAAGACCATCAAGCTCTACTCTAAGAGTGCAAAGCTCATGACCTCCCATCCTGAGGGGAGCTACGTTTTGGAGCGCGATGCGCAGAAGCAGTATACGCTCCGTATCACCAATCCTGAGCAGTTCTGGAGCGTGAGCAAATATCTCGTCATTTTGGTGAAATAAGGCCCTTCTCCTTCTCCTCGGGAGTGACTCTTGAAGAGCCTTCCGGTCTATAGGTAAATGACAGAGTGGTCCGTTCAGGCTAAAAAAGCCTCTGGCAAATTTGTTTATGTCAAAAAAAAGTTGTTCCTTTGCACCGCTTTTCGCGTAATCGCTGGCAGGATGCAGAGTTCCCTGTTATGTTGCGCGGAATTGACAAAATAAATTTTTTTAAAACTCCATCACTAAAATGGCAGATTTCATTAAGATTGCCGAAGAGGCATTTAACACAAAGAAAGAGTTCCCAGCCTTCCGTTCTGGCGACACCATCAGTGTGGCTTACAAAATTATTGAAGGAAATAAGGAACGTATCCAGGTGTTTCGCGGCGTAGTTATCAAAATTTCCGGTCATCAGGACCAGAAGCGTTTCACCGTTCGCAAAATGTCGGGTACCGTGGGTGTAGAACGTATCTTCCCCATCAATTCTCCGAACATTGAAAGCATCAAGATTGAGAAATTCGGTAAGGTTCGCCGTGCCAAGCTGTACTATTTGCGCAATCTCACCGGTAAGAAGGCTCGCATCAAGGAGAGAAGAGTCAATCTCAAGCCGGCCGAGGCTTAAGCTCAGTGCTTAGGCGCAGATTCAAACCGAATTTTTACATAGCGTAACAGAGAGATCCCCTCTTGCCGTGGCAAGAGGGGATCTCGCGTAATTGTGGGCTGCTCCAACGGGTTCTTTTATTCGGGTTGACTATTCTCTACTTGTTTTACGTCTGCATCAGCATCCTGAGCTGGTGCGTCATTGTCCGTTTCGGCGTTGGGGGCCGTAGCGTCATCGCTGGTGGAGGGTTTTTCGCCCTCATTTTGGGCTAGCGTCTTGGCGCGTTTGTTCTGGGCAATCACGATTTGCTTCTGATACTGAATCTTGAGGTTCAGGCTGTCCACAAAACTGTCATAGTCCGTGGTACTTTCGGTAATGAGCAGCGCATTCAGCTTCTCCACCATTTCGATGTAGGCTTTTTCGGCTTTCTGGCGCGACGCAACCAGATGGCCGGTGCCTTTGAGGCGAATGGTGGCGTTACGGTCATTAAGGAGCTTCTCAAAAGACTCTTTTTCATGGATGAGGGATTTCACCCAGAGCTCCAGACCGAGCAATTTAACGTCGGCGATGAAGCTGTCGGATGAGAGATCCGTCGTGAGGTTGTAAATGAGGTTGAGTAGCGCCATTTGGTTCATGGTTACGTCTATCTGATAAGTCTTTATCAGCAATTGTAACTTGTGAGCGCTTAAGGCCATGGCCTCACTCGGAGCGTGGATGTTCATGGCCCTTACGATGCCGTTCAGGGCTGTAAACGACTTGCCCATCTGCTTCTTGGCACTTGCCAAGCCTTTCGTAAGCGGATAGGCTTGCATGAGTTTCAGCTGGTCGTCGAATTCATCAACGGCTGTCTGAAACACAGCTAATTCAGTAGCAACTTTGGTCGAAACTTTCTCATCATTGAGGACCAAAGCCTTGCATTCCATGAGAAACTGCAAACTCTGGGGTGAGGAGAGTTGTGTTAAACTCAGATGATTTACTTTTTTATTCATTCTTATCTTTACTTTTAAGTCGGAGCAGTACCGACAATTACTCTCAATGGTTGTTGCTCTTGCGAGCCACCATCCAACAATCTGGTTTCAGACATTTCCATGGCACAGTGCGCGGCCTGATGAGTAACTGGGGCGTGATTGCATTGTCGATGTGTTCTTCTTTGGGATGTTCGGTCGGAATGAAGGCCTTTTTCGGCCCTTCCGTGAAGGGTTTGGGCAGAATTGAAGCCTTTTTCGGCCCTTCCGTGAGGCGTTTGGGCAGAATTGAAGCCTTTTTCAGCCTTTCCGTGAGGCGTTTGGGCAGAATTGAAGCCTTTTTCGGCCCTTCCGTGAGGCGTTTGGGCAGAATTGAAGCCTTTTTCAACCTTCCCGTGAGGTGTTTAGGCAGAATTGAAGCCTTTTTCAGCCTTCCCGTGAGGCGTTTGGGCAGAATTGAGGCTTTTTCGGCCCTTCCGTGAGGCATTTGGGCAGAATTGAGCCCTTTTTCAGCCCTTCCGTGAAGGGTTTGGGCAGAATTGAGGCCTTTTTTGCCCTCCCAGAGGGGCGATGAGCCTGTCATGCATGGTGAGAGCATGCTTCGCCCATCGTTTACGACGTTACCAGTGTTACCAAAATGTCAAATGGATTAGCTTGTGGCTAAAGTTTTCTGTAATTTGTTAGGGAATTACAGGCCCATTTAGTATAATTGCCTTTATGCGTCCGGCTCACCCTTGGTGTAGGGCTTTCAGTGCCCGAGCTTAGGCTCCCTGCGAGGCTTTTGGCCTACTTTTTATTATTTCAGAGCGTTATAATTTTAAGTCCACTCCCATTGGCGAGCTTCACCAAGCTTTCTGCCATTCATTAGAAGTTTCTGGCCGCAAAATTATCACCATTTTCTGATGTGTGCAAGTGATGACGTTCTTTTTTCGAAAAAAAGTTTATTTCCATGGATTAGAAGGGCTGTTTTCCGTGCCTTCGATTCTCGTTTCGAGGCCCTTCCTTAATTTATATATACGGCTGTAAACTTGCCGGCTACCCTGACGGAGGAGATTTTTGAATCTCAATGCTTGTTTACTTCGTTTTTTTGTGCTAACTTTGGCGCAATTTTTCATACAGATAGCATTTAAGCATTATCGAAAACGTAGACGACAAATTGCTGAACGCAATGGGCAAGATGCCGGCCATCACGCTGGACCAGATGGGCAAAATAAAGCTCATGAACCGCACCGATACCAAGTTTCTGACCAACAAGGCCGGACTTTTGCGAGTGTTGCAGATGGCGGAGAATGATTATTTTGCTCAGGAAATCGAAGGCAAGCGCATCGCCCGTTACCGTACCACGTATTGGGACTTCGACGACTATCAGTTCTACGTCATGCACCACAATGGGCACAAACCGCGCATGAAGGTGCGCGTACGCACCTACGAAGATTCCCATGGGCTTACCTATTTGGAAATAAAGCGCAAGGATAACCACGGAAAGACCAAGAAGAAGCGCACCGAAGTCAAGTCACAGACGGAAATCATAGAGAGCGGCGGCGACGCTTACCTCATGGAGCACACCGGTATACCCCTGAGCGACCTCCACCCCTGCCTGCAAAACTACTTCAAGCGCATTACGCTTGTTAATAAGGGCAAAACGGAGCGCCTCACTATCGATTTCGACATAGACTTCACTAATTTCGACACCGAGGCTCAGGCTAACTCCGGCGATCTGGTTATCATAGAGCTAAAGCGCGACGGTCTGGTCTATTCGCCCATCATGGACATCCTCAACCAGTTGCGCATCCGCCCTCATGGCTACAGTAAGTACGTGATAGGGTCCTTCATGACCAATCCGGGCCTGAAGCGCAACCTGCTCAAGCGAAAGTATGCTGAAATACAGAAAATATTAAACAAATAAAATTACCCTAATACAGCTATAACTAATATGACGACATTATTATCAACCGTTTTGCTCAACACAACAGTAATGGGGATGGAACTCATCGACGTCCCGGGATTAATGGAGTTGTTATCACGCTTCCTGCTCAACGTGGTGGTGGTTTGGATTATTACCCACTTCATGTATTATCCCAAGAGCCAGCGTCGCGATTATTATTTCACCTTCATGCTGCTTTCCGTGAGCATTTTTATGCTCATTTATCTCATGGACGGTTCGAAGATGAAGATCGGAGCTGCATTGGGCCTGTTTGCCGTGTTCGGCATCCTGCGTTACCGCACAGAGGCCGTTCCCATTAGGGAGATGACCTATCTGTTCTTTCTGGTGGCCCTTTCGGTGGTCAACGGAATGGCAGCCAAGCTGAGTCTCGTGGAACTGCTCGTGGCCAATGCCATATTTGTGTTGGCAGCCATGGTTCTGGAGAGCAATTTACTGGCAAAACAGACGGCTTGCAAGTTCGTGAAGTATGACAATATCAAACTCATCCTTCCGGAGCGTCGCGAGGAGATGAAGGCAGACCTCGAAAAGCGTCTTGGCGTGAAAGTGCTGAGCGTGGAGGTGGGTTCGGTAGACTTCTTGCGCGACACCGCCCTCATCAAGGTGTTCTACGAAGGAAGCGAAGGTGCCAATACCGCCGACGGAGTGGCCAAAATGCCCAAAGCCTACGAATAAGCCATAGTGCAGAGCCGCTTCAGCCTGAAAAAGAGTCTCTCCCATAAGCCCGAAGGGCGGTGCGGCAATTGTAACACGTTTGTAATAAACCTTAGTGGCATTTCGCAGTCAAACAGAAAAATAACAGAGAATGCAAAAGAAACACTATCTTCTGAGTTTCCTCCTTCTTGTGGGACTCGTGACAAGTTGTCCCGTTCAGGCCGACGACTTTGGTCTGTGGACAGGTGCCGGAATGTCGCAAAAGCTCGGCAACTCCGGCTTCTCTGCCGATGCCGACCTTGGGCTCAGGCTCAACAATAACTGGAAGAGCGTAGACCGCTGGAACTTCGGCGTGGGGCTGAGCTACGATTTGACCTCCTTTCTCGAAGCCGGTGTAGGCTATGACTATCTGTACAGTTACAGCCACTCCGTGGCCGAAGACAAGTATAACAGCAGCGGTAATTGGCGTGGATACAACGTAGACAACGGCTTTTGGCGTTCCAAGAACCGCTTGCACGTCGATCTGAAGGGCAAGCTCGCCGTGGGCCGCTTTGGTTTTGCCTTGCGCGAGCGCTATCAGCTCACGGGCTACAACCATGCTTACTACCGTCAGGACAAGTATCGCTTCAACACCCTGCAGGATGCCAGCGGAAATACCTCATACGTGCTTCGCGACGGTTATCCAGAAAGCGAGCAGGACATGAAACGAAGCAAGACCAAAAACTACCTACGATCGCGCCTGTCAGCCGAATACAACATTCCAAAGTGTCCGGTGGACCCTTACGCAGCCTTCGAGGTGAGCAATAACCTTGCAAATGGATTCTCCATTGACAAACGACGCTACACGGTGGGCTTCGACTGGAAGCTCAAGAAGGGTCATCACCTTTCGCTGGCCTACGTCTATAGTAATGGCAATGATGATGACGATGATGATGACATCCACGCGATCAGCGTGTCCTACAAAGTGAAGAATCTCTTTTGGAGTCCTAAGAAGAAAAAGAAATAAACTCGATTTTAATCGTCTATAACAATGAAAAAGCTTTCATATTTACTTACAGCGGCCGCGCTGAGTCTTGGTGTGGCTCAAGTTTCAGCCGACGACCTGAAGTATCTCAACCTTCAGGACCAGAATGGATCAGTGGTGAGCCTCAGCCTGAGCGGTTTGAAGCTGACATTTTCCGATGGCGTGCTGACCGCTACGCAGAATGGCAGTCAGAAAACGTTTACCATAACTGATCTCAACAAGATGTTCTTCAGTGCAGAAGAAACTGGCATCAAGTCGGCCCGTAAGGCACAGTCAGGATTAGAACTCAACGGAAGCAACCTGCTCTTGAACGTGCCGGCAGGAACCGTGGCCCGTATCTACGACGGTCAGGGCCGTTTGGTACTTACATCTACCATCGCAGCTGAGGGAAAGGCCATTCAACTCAGTGATTTGCAGTCGGGCATCTATGTGGTGAAGGCCGGTGAAGTGACTAAAAAGATACTGCTGAAATGAAACGCTTATTTTCTCTGATGATTGCTCTGGTGCCTGCTCTTTGGGCTGGCGCCCAGACCATGTATGTCTACCAAGATCGCGTGATCACCACCGTGCAGGCTACACAGGCCGGCGACATGACCTATAGTGACAATACGCTCACCATTGAGGGCGAAAGTTTTCCCTTGAGCGAGGTGGACAGTATCGTTTTCGATAACAAGACGCTTCAGGCCGACAGCGTGATTGTGAGCTACAACGGCACCGATGCTCAGGTCTACGTGCCCGTTGAAGTGCGCAAATATCTCACCGTGACGGTTGACGGGGCTCACGTAACCATCGTTTCCTCGCAAACGGAGACCGACGGAGACAATGAAATCAAGTATGCCCTTACCGGTACGGCCACCGACGGCTCTTTTTGTCAGGATGGGTCATACAAATGCACGCTTTATCTGAACGGAGTGAACCTCACCAGTTCGCAGGGGGCTGCCATCAACCTGAAAAACGGCAAGCGCATTGACGTTTACGTTCCCGATGGCACTACCAACACCCTTGCCGACTGTGCTAACGGCACGCAAAGTGCTTGTTTCCGCATCAAGGGACATGCCGAGTTTCGCGGAGGTGGCACACTCAACATTGCAGGTAACACCAACCATGCCTATAAGTCCAATGAGTACACCATCCTGAAGAAGACCTTCACCGGACTCATCAATGTGACTTCCGCCGTGAGCGATGGCATGCATGTAAGCCAATATTTCGAAATGAATGGCGGCAATGTGGTGATTAAAGGCGCAAAGGGCGATGGTATTCAGGCCGACATTACCAATGACCTTACTGATGAGAATAACGGACAGATGTTTCTCAACGGAGGAAGCGTGAATATTACTCTGACAGGCGACAATGCCGGAGGAATCAAAGTGGATGACCAACTCACTGTGACGGGAGGAACCTTTGTGATCAATATGAGCGGCAACAACTCCGATGGAGTGACCTGCAACACTGCAAGAATCACAGCTGACAGTTCTGCTCCCACCTTTACCATTACGCATTCGGGTGGCACCCTGGTGGTAGGAGCCGACAAGAAGCGCAGTTCCTGCTTCAAGACAACGGACAACATGTATTTCCTTGCAGGTACCATTACGGCCAATGTAACGGCGGCCAGCAGCGAGAAAACCAAGGGCATCAAGGTGGGTAATAACTATTATTACACCTCGACAGCCAAGACCAACGTCACACCAGACGTTTCGGGCTCCATGATTTATTATGTGGAATAAGAATTTTAGGTGAATAAAAAAGTAGTAGCGTCATTTTCCTTATTGGGGATGGCGCTTTTTTCTGATGCAGAAAGTCGCAGCTATTGATGTGGGCAGCAATGCGGTCCGATTGCTGATCAGGGAAATTGGTGAGACACCGAGCTTCTTTGTTTCCGACGACGAGGGAAAGGATGGCGTGCTTTTGCGCGAGCCCATTCGTCTTGGGGCAGACACTTATGGCTCGATGCATCGCATTGGGCCCGAAAAGGAAGAGGCCTTGCTCCAAACATTGCTGAATTTCCGTCAGAAGATGTACCAAGAGGGGGTCTCAAGTTATCGCGCCTGCGCTACGGCCAGCCTGCGTGATGCTGAAAACGGCGAGATCGTGGCGCGGAGGGTATCTCAGCATTCAGGGATCCAGCTGGAAGTTATTACGAGTGAGGAGGAAAGCGCCTTGGTGCGCAAATCCTACTTCGCCCGGCCGTGTACCGAGCGAGGCGTTTTGCTTTTTGCAGACGTAGGTGGCGGAAGTACCGACGTAAGCCTCACTGTGGATGGCGACGTGGTGTATGTCCATTCTTTTCGTTTAGGCTCCCTAAACAAGGAGAATGCTGCGTTGCGAGCAGAGGAGTTTGAAGCCGTCAAGGCAGAGCTTGGAACCCTTCGTGAGCAGTATGGCCCTATTTGCATGGTGGGAAGCGGAGGCGGCATCCACAAAATCTGTAAGAAACTGGCAGCAGACCCATCAGACGATCATTTGAGCACCACGGCCCTGCTGGAACTCTACCGAAGGCTTGAGCCGCTTTCCGTGGAGGAGCGCATGGCGCAATTCCAGCTGAAACGCGACCGTGCCGAAGTCGTAGCGGAAACGCTAAGCATCTTCTACGTCCTGGCATGTTCTGTCAGGGCAAAAACGATCCATGCCCCACGCATTGGGGTGCGCGATGGCATCATTGCAAGCCTTGTTTCTTAGTGGTGAGGAGAGTAGTGGTGAGGATCTACCACTTCGCGATACTTGTCAATGACCTTCTTGAAATCTTCCCAGGCTTCGCGCTTCAAGGCCGGAGTGCGGAGCAGGGCTGAAGGGTGGAAAGTGGGCATTACCCAGTAGCCGTGCCACGTGAGCCATGTGCCGCGGACTCGCGTGATGCGTGCAGAGGGATCGACAAGCCCTTGCAGCGCAGTGGCGCCCAGCAGGACAATAATGGAAGGTTGGACGAACTCAATCTGTCTCATGAGGAATGGCAGACACGTTGATCGCTCCTCCGGCGTGGGCGCGCGATTGCCCGGAGGCCTGCATTTCACAATGTTGGCAATGTAAGTGTCTTTTTCGCGTGAGAAACCGCATACCGACAGGATTTTGTCCAATAATTGGCCCGAAGCACCTACGAAGGGACGTCCTTGGACATCTTCATAGTATCCAGGGCCCTCACCGATACACATGAGGGCCGCCTGACGCGCTCCTTCGCCAAAAACCACATGCTGTCGGCCCTCACAGAGCCCACATTGGCGGCATTGCAGTACCGTAGAGCGAAGTTGAACTAATGGATCTTCCATACGGTGCAAAGATACGGATAATCTGGCTAAGAATCTGGCCTGAGGCATGGATTTTATCCTGCCCGAAGAGACCGAAAATCGCACTGTGTGGGAGCTCTGCCCGAAAAACTTGGTATTTTCCTTTTGCACTTCAGTCACTTATTCGTAACTTTGCTAACACTACGGCATGGGCACATGCAGAAACGCCGTTTCTGCGTGTCCGAGGCGCAGATGAAAACTCAAGCAGAAGAAAGAATGAAAGCAGTTATTCTGGCAGGTGGGTTCGGATCGCGACTGAGCGAGGCAACCGGCGTAATACCCAAACCCATGGTGGAAATAGGAGGAAAACCCATCCTCTGGCACATCATGAAGATCTACAGTCATTACGGAATCAACGACTTCGTAATCTGTTGTGGCTACAAACAGTACGTAATAAAGGAGTATTTTGCCAATTACTACCTCCATAACGCTGATATGACCGTGGATCTTGGCCGAGGCTCCGTTGAAGTGCATTCTACGCATGCCGAAAACTGGCGAGTCACACTGGTGGACACAGGGCTCAGCACGATGACCGGTGGGCGTATAAAACGCGTTGAATCTTACTTGAAGGGTGAGCGTTTCCTTCTAACATACGGTGATGGCGTTGCAGACATTGACGTGAGGCGGACTATAAGCGAGCATGAGGCTTCCGGAGCTGCGATAAGCATGTCTGTATATCAGCCTGAGGGTAAATTCGGCGCCGTAGACATAGATGTAACGACAAACAAGGTAAGAGCGTTTCAGGAAAAGCCTGATGGAGATGGAAAATGGATAAACATCGGCTTTTTTGTGTGCGAGCCGGACGTTTTCCGCTATTTGCCAGACGACAGTGATGCCATTCCCTTTGAAAAGGCTCCACTGGAACAGATGGCGCGTGACGGACAGATGCATGCCTACAAGCACCGTGGCTTTTGGAAACCCATGGACATGCTTCGGGACAACAGGGAGCTCAATGAGCTTTGGAATACGGGTCAGGCCCCCTGGAAGATATGGTGAGAGCGGAAATAATCCACAAAGCAGCAATAGCGGAGCATGATGGAGCAGTTTTATAAGCATAAGAGAGTACTCGTTACCGGTCATACGGGCTTTAAAGGCTCGTGGTTGTCCATCTGGCTCCACGAAATGGGGGCTGAGGTGGTGGGCCTGTCGTTGCCACCTCAGACGGAGCGCGACAATTACGTGCTCTCAGGCATAGGTCGACGCATGGTGGCCGACTTGCGTGGCGACATTCGCAACGCCGAGGAGGTGAAGGCCGTCTTTCAAGAATATCAGCCTGAAATCGTATTCCACTTGGCCGCACAACCCCTTGTGAGGCTCAGCTATCAGCAGCCGGTGGAGACTTTCAATGTGAACGTGATGGGAACCATCCATGTGATGGAATCCATGCGTGAATGTGACGCTACGAAGGTGGGCGTGATGGTGACTACAGACAAATGTTACGAAAACAGGGAGCAGTTGAGCGGCTATCGTGAAGACGATGCCCTTGGCGGTTACGACCCATATTCCGCCAGCAAGGGCGCGGCCGAAATAGCCATCTCTGCATGGCGCAGAAGTTTCATGAATCCGTCAATCTGCGATCGCCATGGCAAAAGCATCGCCAGTGTGAGGGCCGGTAACGTGATTGGGGGCGGTGACTGGTCAAAAGACCGCATTGTGCCTGACTGCATTCGTGCTTTAGAGCAAAAAAGGCCCATCGGCATTCGCTCGCCGCACGCTGTTCGCCCATGGCAGCATGTATTGGAGCCGTTGGGCGGATATTTGCTTTTGGCGCAGCGTATGTGGGAAGCTCCAGGCGAATTTGCAGAGGCTTGGAACTTCGGGCCACAGCCTGAGGCTGTAGCCGACGTTTGGACCGTGGCAACGCTACTGCTGAAGCACTACGGAGAAGGAAAATTGGAGGACGCATCCGACCCGGGGGCGCCTCATGAGGCAAATCTGCTTACACTCAACATAGAGAAGGCCATTGAACGTTTGAATTGGCATCCCAGAATGAATCTTGACCAAAGCCTGATGTTGACGGCCAACTGGTATCGGCGTTATGCCCAAGAAGACGTTTATAGGCTCTGCGTAGAGCAGATTTCGACATATTTAAAGCAATGAACATACTACTGACAGGTGGTACGGGTTTTTTAGGCTATCATATAGCCCAATGCTGTGTGCGTAAGGGCCATCGAGTGTATGGTTTGCGCCGCCCGACTTCGCGGAGCCTCTTTAACGCCGCTATGGAGCGTAACGTGCATTGGATAACGATGCAGCAGAACACCGGATGGGAAGAACGCGTGAGAATTGCAGCCCCTGACGTACTCATTCATGCTGCATGGGGCGGCGTGGCAGCCGATGGAAGAAACAATGCCGCATTGCAACAGGAGAATATCGCCATGACAGAGGCTATGATGCGTTTGGCTCCATTCCGTCAGATCATTATGATGGGCAGTCAAGATGAATATGGCATGATTAGCAGCAAAGTAGACGAAGATCAGCCCCTCAGGCCTTTGTCAGAGTATGCGAAGGCCAAAATAGCATGTCAGCAGCGGTTGCAGGCCTATGCTGAGGCAAAAAATATCGAATGGCAGTGGGTTAGGATTTTCAGTGTGTATGGGCCGAAGCAAGGGCATGGCTGGTTGATTCCTTCGCTGATAGAAAAGTGTCGGAGCGGTGTGGCGGAGATGGAAACCACTCCAGGAGAACAGCAATACTCCTACCTTTACGCCGAAGATTTTGCTGAGGCCGTCTGTTCCATGGTGGGCAAGGAGGGAAAAAGCGGCATTTACAACCTTTCATCCGAGACACCGGTCAAATTGCGCGATTTGTTCAACTTAGTCAAGGAGCTGACGAATTCCTCCATCACGTTTCGTCCCGTTTTGCCTTATCGAGAACATCAATCCATGCTGATTCTGGGCAACGCCGAGAAACTGATCCAAACTTTTGGCCCCTTTGAGCATACCGGTCTGCGTCAGGGGCTGTTGAGCATGATAAGGGATGAAGATTAATCAAAGTAAGAAGTAATGGAAAGCCAGATATTCGCAAAACAAATTAGGGAAAGATCTTTACAGATGGTACACCAGGCCCATGCCTCGCATATAGGCGGAGCATTGTCAATGGCCGACATCATTGCCGTATTGTTTACCCACGTGATGCGCTACGATGCCTCCCGACCCGACTGGGAGGAACGTGATCGCTTTATTTTGTCGAAAGGCCATGCCTGCGTGTCCTACTATGCTGCTCTGGCTCAAGTGGGCTTCATTGCCGACGCGGATTTAGATACTTATTCACAGAACGGTAGTCAGCTGATGTGTCATGTGTCGCATAAAATACCCGGAGTGGAAGTTTCGGCCGGTAGTTTGGGCCATGGATTGCCCTACGGCATAGGCATGGCGCTTGCGGCACAGCGAAAAAAGCGCCACTACCGCACGTTTGTGCTCCTTGGCGATGGCGAGATGGACGAGGGTTCCAATTGGGAGGGCCTCATGTTTGCGGCTCATCACCGGCTCCATCAGCTTTGCGCCATCATAGACTACAATAAGATACAGAGCCTTGGCAATACCAACGAGGTGATGTGCTTAGAGCCGCTGAAGGATAAGTTGGTGGCCTTCGGCTGTAACGTGTTGGAAGTAAACGGCCACGACCATGAGGCATTGTTAAGTGCTTTCCGCCAGTTCGAGCAGGAACAGCAGCGTCCTACGGTGATAGTGGCCCATACGGTGAAGGGCAAGGGCGTTTCCTACATGGAAAACAATCTGGCTTGGCATTACAAGTCGCCCGATGACCAGCAACTTGAGGCGGCCATTGAAGAAATAGAACAATAATTCCAAGAAAAAGATCATGCGAACGGCATTCATACAGCAATTGCTCCGTGAGGCAGAGACTAACGAAAGAATTTTTCTCATCGTTGGTGATCTGGGGTACAATGTGGTGGAACCATTCAGGGACAGATTTCCTGATAGATTCCTTAACGCCGGCATTGCAGAACAAAACATGACGGGAGTCGCCGCAGGGCTGGCTAAGGAGGGCTACAATGTGTTCATTTATTCCATCGCCAACTTTCCCACGCTTCGTTGTCTTGAACAAATACGCAACGACATAGCCTATTACAATGGAAATGTCAAGATTGTGGCTGTGGGCGCAGGCTTTTCCTACGGTAGCTTAGGCATGTCGCATCACGCTACAGAGGAAGTGGGAATTATGCGCACA
Source organism: Bacteroidaceae bacterium (assembly GCA_017468985.1). Lineage (GTDB taxonomy): Bacteria > Bacteroidota > Bacteroidia > Bacteroidales > Bacteroidaceae > UBA6382. The sequence goes on along the minus strand of JAFUHF010000033.1, from coordinate 5,355 downwards.
TTGCCTCAAATGGTGGTGGCTTCTCCCTCCGATCCGGGGGAAGCTCGGGCAGTGGCCACCCTGTCAGCCCAATATGAGGGCACAATGTATATCCGCTTGGGTAAGGCTGGCGAAAAACAGGTTTTTCCCCATCCAGACGATCCGTTGGAACTGGGAAAACTTCATTGTTTGCAAGAATCGGAAACACCTAATCTGCTATTAGTGACGGGAAACATTCTCCATGAAGCCGTAGAGACTGTAAGGCGCGAAAAAATGGCCACCGCCATCTACAGCGTGCCATTCATAAAGCCCATTTGTAAGGAACAGTTGGTAGCATTGGCGCAGCGTTATCCTCATATCGTCACGCTGGAGGAGCATCAGGCCAGTTGTGGACTGGGATCGGCTATCATAGAACAATTGAGCGATGCTTATGCCCAAGGCAGGCTTCAAGCCTTTCCCAAGGTAAAGCGAATAGCCGTGAATGACCGTTACGTTGACGTGGCTGGTTCGCAGCAATACATGCGGAACATTTCCGGCTTGATGTTGAAAAAAGAAGATTTCCTATAGCGTCTGACCAAGGGATGATTCAGTTTCTGAAAAGGTTTACGGGTAGCATTGGGCTCGACCGAGCTACGGCCTATACCTCGGCGGCTCAAATGGTAGGCACAGTAGGTGGATTTTTTACCGCTATGTTCATCCTTTGGTGTCTGTCGAAGGACGAAATAGGCTTCTATCATACCTTTAAGGACGTGCTGAGCATCCAGATCTTCTTCGAATTGGGCATGAATACTGTGATTACGCAATACGTGGCCCACGAAATGCCTCACCTTTTCTGGCAAGGTACCATTTTGGTGGGGGAACATCGTAACAGGTCGCGTTTGGCATCGTTGTTGAGGTTTTGCTCGCGATGGTATCTGTTCTTCTCCGTATTATTGCTCATGGTGCTCATCATAGGTGGTACGGCGTTCTTCAATCGCTACGGTGCGGCCTATACCGACATCGAATGGAAAACGCCCTGGTTGATTCTTTGTGTCACAACAGCATTGAATCTCCTTCTCACGCCGCTTTTCTCTTTCCTGCAAGGTCTGGGTAAGGTGACGGAAGTGGCGCGCTACTTCTTCTGGAAATACCTGATTTATCTGCTCAGCGTAATCCTCAGCTTTGCCTTAGGGGCAAAGCTCTATGCGCTTAGTGTGGGCAATATCTCGTATGTCATTGTCTCCTTGTTGTTCCTGTTCTTTACGCCGCTGGGGCGCATTCTTTGGCATTTGTCAAAGGTCCGAATCGTCGAAACCATCTCTTATGTAAAGGAGATCTTTCCCTTCCAGTGGAAGATTGCACTCAGCTGGGTGAGTGGTTATTTCATCTTCCGCTTATTCACACCCGTATTGATGGCCACCGAAGGTTCCGCCACGGCAGGCCAGATGGGAATGACCTTGACGGTACTTACCGGTATTCAGGCCCTGACCTACAGCTGGACCTCTACCAAGATACCCCTTTACTCTGGCTTTATTGAAAAAAAGCAATACGCACCGCTCGACAGTCTTTTTAATAGAACCGTAAAGCAGGCCACTGCCCTCAATTTACTCCTGCTCATAGCGTTTTTTCTTGTCCTCTGTTTCTTTCGCGCAACTCAACTCACCATCTGGGGAGTCAATATCGCCGATCGTTTCCTGCCCCTTTGGCCTTTGGTGCTGATGATGGTGCCCGAGTGGCTCAACCAGTTCATTACGGCATGGGCTACCTATCTGCGCTGCCACAAGCAAGAACCCTATCTGATCAATTCCGTAGTGACGGGTTTGCTCTGTTGTTTGTCTACGATGTGGCTCGGGCGGGCCTTTGGACTGAGTGGCATCACCATAGGCTATTGTCTGATTACGATTGGTGTTACTCCGTGGGCCTACGCTGTATATCGCAAAAAGAAACGCGAGTGGCATCAACCTGAATAATGTAAATCAAGAATCATGAATAACGATCTTTCCCCTTCTCTCTTTAAGGACGAAGTCATTCTTTCGCTTTGTCTGCCCACCTATAACAGGGCTCAGTGCCTGCGTCAGCAGTTCCTACGCATGCTCTCGCTTCCTGACGATGTTTTAGGACAGATCGAAATCATCGTTTCCGATAATTGTAGCACCGACGATACTGAGGCCGTTGTGCAGCAGTTCAAGGATCGCATATCGTTCCAGTATCTGCGAAACGAAACCAACGTCGGCCCTGATGCCAATTTCTTGCAGTGTCTGAACCGCTCACGGGGAAAATATGTATGGCTTCTTGGCGACGACGATCCTTTACAGGTGACCCATCTGCCCGAATTGCTCCGCATGCTGCGCGATGAAGAGTGGGGCTTGGTGCATGTCTGTCGCTACGGAAGCAGACAGACTCGTCACGTTTATCAGGATGCGCAGCAGTTCCTTTGCGAGGTAGGTGTCATGATTACTTTCATGAGTGCCAACATCTTTAGGCGCGAAAGTGCACTTACTTTGGACCTTGAGAAATATTTGGGAACGAATCTCCTGCAAGTCCCGATGTACCTTGCTGCTGCGCTTTCCGGCAGGCCCTCCATGCTCTATCACCATCGCTTGTTCGATTCCGGTACAGCCATAGCCACCAATGGCGGCTACAATTTGCTGCGCGTGTTCGTTCAGAACCTCTCACAAATGCTCGATGAGTTTGAAGAAGGCGTATCTCCATCCCGTGCTGATGGGGCGAAGTATTATCTGTCACCTCATACTGTGATGACCATAAAGAACCGCGCCAGTGACTTCATGTTTCCCTTTATTTTCAACTATCTCTTGCTCCATAAGCGGAGCAACTTCGATACCAAGGGTGGTTGGACTTTAGTGCACGAACATCTGGGTTATCAGCGCGTGACTCTTTCTGGGCTGAAGTTCTGTTGCAATCCCGTGCAGTTGCGCAACATCAGCGGCCATCTTTTTTCAAAACTGAAACGTCGCGTTGTGCCCCTTCTGGCCCGTCTTTCTCTCTGGATATGGCCTCGCGGCATGGCTCGCCTTATGCGGAACGTGCACAATGCTTTTGTTTCGTGGCGTTTTGCTTTATCCACGCCTCTGCGTCACCAGTGCTACATTCAGAAACCGCTTTATTACAGTGGTGCAAAATATATGCACATTGGTAAGCGTTTCTGCTCTGCTCCTGATTTACGCATTGAATGCATTCCTACAGGAGTGAGCGAACCGCGGCTCACCATTGGTGACGATGTGAATATTAACTTCCGCGTCCACATAGGCTGCATCAACAGCATTACGATTGGCAATCGCGTTTTGATGGGAAGTAATGTGCTGATCACAGACCACAGTCACGGCCGCACCAACCGGTTGCAACTCGACCTCCCTCCCAATGAGCGTCCACTTGTCAGTAAGGGGCCCATAACGATCGAAGACGATGTGTGGATTTGTGAGAATGTTTGCATATTGCCAGGCGTGCACATCGGCCGCGGAGCCGTAATTGGAGCTGGTGCTGTGGTTACGCGCGATGTCCCTGCCTATGCTGTGGCTATGGGCAATCCTGCCGTCGTGCGCTGATTGACCTTCATCTTCTCATCATCTTCTTTCCGTTCCTGATCACCACGCCCTTGGTGTGTTCATCCGCCCGTCGGCCCTGCAGGTCGTAGCTGAGGCCTTCTTCGCCGGCATCCTGCCTGATGGTCTTCACGCCCACGGTGCCCAACGACTCGTCTTCCACAATCTTCGTGAATTCTCTCCATACATTGGCCGTTTCATACCGCTCCTTGCTCCCTACCGGCACATGCAGCGTGCAGCTCTTCATCACATCCTGCATGAAGCATCCGTCCTCTATCTGCTGCGGCTCCGGTGAAGCTGTGTAGACGTGCTCCATTAAATTATTGTATGAAAAGGCCAGTGGCCCAATGTTCTTCAGCGATTTTGGCAGCCGCAGTATGATGGTCCACGCCCCCATGAAGCAGGATCCGCCAATGGTCTCTAACGACTCAGGCAAGGTCAGCTCTGTATGCAGGAGGTTATGGCCAAAGGCCATATATCCCAGTTCCTTCAAAGCCGATGGCTCAGAAAAGGTAAGCGTTTGCAGATGGCTGCAACTGGCAAAGGCGGCCACCCCAATTTCTTCCACCGAACCGGGGATCCTAAGTTCTACAACTTCCGGACATTGATAGAAACTCTCTCTCCCTATCTTCTTCAGTTTCTTGTTCAAGATGATAGAATGCATATGCCAGCAGTGTTCAAATGCATAGTCATCGATCTGTTCCACGTTCTTGGGCATCTCTATACTTTCAAGGTAATTGCAGTAAGCAAATGCATGCCGGCCTATTTCCGTCATGGGCTCCGAAAGGTTGGCTTCCTTCAGCCGCTCACACTGGTAGAAGCATTGGTCGGGAACCTTCTTTATGGGACTGTCCATGAAGGTGATGCTCTTCAGGCCGGAGCCTTCGAAAGCCCGTATCCCCAACTCCGTCACGGTTTCGGGAATGGTCATCTCCTCCAATGCCGTACATCCGGCAAAGGCCTGCACCCCGATGCGCAGCAGTCCCTTGGGCAGGTTACACTCTGCCAGGGCCGTACACCCCTTCAGGGCGCGGTCGCCTATTTCCTTGATCCTGCTGGTAATGGTGAGGTAGGTCAGCTTCGTGCAGTTCTCCATGGCCCCTTCCCCTATGCGGTTCACCGTGAGTGGCAGGATCAGACCGCCTTCCCTGCCATGCGGAAACATGACGATCTCCGTGCGTTCCTTGTCGTAGAGCACTCCCGTGTGGGAGCAGTACATCGGATTCTCCTCGCTGATATTGATCTCCCTGAGCGAAGGGCATCCCGAGAAGTCTGCCGTATTGATTTCTTCGAGCGATGCCGGCAGGGTGAGGCTTTCCAGTTCCTGAATGTTGGAGAAGTTCTTCATGTCCAGCTTCCTGATGCCGTCCGAGCATACCAGCCGGGTTACGTGCGAGTTGATGAGTCCCAAGGCACTGACGCGCTTCACGGTGGAAGGCATGGTGTAGGTTCCGCCTCTGGCCTGAGGGAAGAACATGAGGATTTCCATCTGCTTGTCGTAGACCACGCCGTCCTCACAACAAAATGCAGGATTGTTTTCATCCACGTCGAAGTATTCAATGCCCGTACAGTCCTCGAAGGCATTCTCGGCAATCTTGGTGAGTTTTTCATGGATGAAGAAGTCCTTCAGCGACGTACAGCCATAGAAGGCATTCTCTCCGAATTCCGGTGTTTCGGTAGCCACAAACATTTCTATGGAGGAGCATCCGGCGAAGGCCTTGTCGCTCACCTTGGCCATGGAGTAATACATGGTGGCCTCCGTTGCACTGCTGCAATCGGCGAAGGCCTCCGCTCCCAAGGACTGTAGGGTGGAAGGCAGGGTGATCTTCTGGAGCTT
>JAFUHF010000032.1 GCA_017468985.1 Bacteroidaceae bacterium | reverse complement strand
GTTCCTGGGTGCGTCGGTGCTCCACGGCCAGCGACCCAAGGTGGGCATCAGACAGGAAATATATATTCTTCATACTTGTCAATTTATAATGAATAAGGAATAATTAATAATTATGATTAGTACACCTTGCTTATAATAAACCGAGGTTTTGCTTTTTCGTCTTTACTATACTTGTGAGCAGCTTGATTAGCTCTTCGTTGTCTCCCTTCATTGAGGCAAACTCTTTTTCGGTTAAAAAGTCACCCACCCTAAGCTTGGACAACCAGTAAAGGGTTTCGTTAGCCTCTTTCAGAGCAATGCTGTATTTACTCAAGAAATCCATAGGACTCTGGGCATACTCCCCTTCCGAGATATTGGCACCAATGCTCGTACCGCTACGTAGTACTTGCTTAGAGATTATATATTCACCTCTCACCTCGCGCAAGTGCCTGTACATCTTCACCACCCTGTCGGAAAAGGTATCAGCTTTAAGCTTTACTATGTTTTCCTTACGCTTCATCTTAATCGTATTAAGTTGCTTATGTAATCATAATTATTCATTATTCCTTGTTAATTCTTCATTAAACTAATCGAACCCCAGCTCCACGCGTGCCTCCTCGGACATCATGCTCTGGTCCCAGGCCGGCTCGAACACGAGGTTGATGTTTGCCGAACGGATGCCTTCAAGACTCTCTATCTTTGTCCTCACGTCGTCGAGGATGAAGTCTGCGGCAGGACAGTTGGGAGCCGTGAAGGTCATGTCGAGGTCAACGGTGAAGTCGTCGGCCACCTCGATGCGGTAAATCATTCCCAAGTCGTAGATGTTTACGGGTATCTCCGGGTCGTAGACGGTCTTCAGCACATCCACAATGCGCTGCTCTATGTCGGTCTTTTGTTTCTGCTCCATGATGGGTTAGGTATTATTACAGTTGTTTGATGCAACAAAGATAGCTATTTTTTCCAAGCCGCATTGATGCTGTCCCGCTTTTATTTGCATCATGTCGGCCTGTGGCTGCTGCTTTCATGCCAGGTAAACCACAATCCAACGCACGTTCTTGCATCAAAACCCTACGAAAAATTTGCGCCTTCACGGGATAAAGAGTATTTTTGCAACAGAAATAACGAAACACATAACACGTTGTTCTGTAGACTGTTGACAATCAAATAAGAAAAAATGGATAACACTACTTACGAAACCGAACGCACAATGGTGCTGCGCAAACTGCGGCTAACCCTCCACACGGGACGCCTGCTCATGGAGAGCATGGCTGACACGAGCCGCATAGAACGCAACATGATGCGCATGGCCGACCATCTGGGGCTGCCAACAGAGAAGATGCACATCTTCACAGATTTCCACAAGCTGGGGATTAGCCTCGACACAGAAGACAACAACCCCATCACGCTGTTTTGCCCAGGCGAGCGCAAGGGAGTGAACATGGCGGTAATCAACGACGTGAGCCACCTGTCGTTCAAAGCTATCGACGAAGAATACACCGTGGAACGCTGCGAGGAAGAACTCAAACTCATTGAAAGCCGGAAGCGCAGCTACTCGCCGTTGCTCACGGTGCTTGGCGGCGGTGCGGCCTGCGGCGGCTTCTGCTTCCTCTTTGGCAGCGACTTCATCGGAGCAGTCTATGCCTCGCTTGCTGCAATGATGGGTCTGCGCCTGCGCCAGATGCTCCACGCCAGAAAGCTCAACGGCTATTTCGTCACCTGCGTGGTGACATTCTTCTCCACGCTGATAGCCTGGATGCTGGCTCTTCTCTCGCAGCAGGCGGCTGTGTCGGCCAATCTGCCTGACTTCCTTTCAAGCCAGACACCCTGGCATCCGCTGATGGCCTGCACGCTGTTCATCATTCCCGGTATTCCGCTAATCAACTTCGTCAGCGATATGCTCAGCGGCCACACCCTTGTGGGCATCGGGCGCGCAGTGATAACGCTGCTCACCGTGCTGTCGATGGCCTTCGGCATCGCTTTCGCCATAAAAGTATGCGGCATCGACAACTTCGTACACGACCTCAGCATGACTCCACACCACTCCTACTTGGGCTATTCGCTGGGCGCAGCCACGGCGGCAGTGGGTTTCTCCATGCTGTTCAACACACCTCCACGACTGTTGCCTATAGTTGCATTGGGTGGAATAGTGGCCGTCTGCACGCGCAACTTCGTCAACCTTGATGCCTCGACAGGCAACATTGGCCTCGGCCTCGGCCCCGTGTTAGGTTCCTTCGCCGGCTCGGCACTGGTCAGCCTGCTCTGCACACGAGTGGTGCGAATGCTCAACACTCCCCACCACTGCATCTCCATCCCCAGCGTCATCCCAATGGTTCCGGGAGTGCTCATGTACCGTGCGCTGTTTGCCTTCATCGACATGAACGGAGTGGTAGGCGAAGTCACCTACGCCATGTTCAACGCCATCAACGCCTCGCTGATAATCTTGTTCATTGCTGTTGGCGTAGCCATCCCCAACATCTTCTTCCCACGCATGATGGACGGCTTGCCTAATATTATAAATAAGGTAAGAAGAAAGTGGTAGCCTCAGGGCTACAGCCGTCCCTGTTCTTGGTAGCTATAGTAGGCTCCGTCTGTGACGATCACGTGGTCGAGCAGATGGAGCCTCATTGTTTCGCAGGCTTTCCTCACCTTCTCGGTCACGCTGTCGTCCTGCCGGCTGGGCTTGATGTTGCCCGAGGGGTGGTTGTGGCAGAGGGCCACCACGGTGGCATTGGCCAGCAGAGCCTCGCGCATCACCACGCGCACGTCGATAGCCGTCTCGGTGATGCCGCCCTGCGAGATGCGCACGGCCTTGATAAGCCTCAGGTGCTGGTTCAGCAACAGTGCCCATGCCTCTTCCTGATAGAGGTCCTGCATTCGTGGGTGCATATAGTTGTATATGCTGACGGCATTGTCCATGCAGGGTCGCTGCTGTGCTTTCTCCATGGTGCGGCGCTTGCCCAGCTCACAGGCGGCAAGCAGGCTTACGGCTTTAGCCTCGCCAATGCCATTGTAGGCACACAGCTCGCGCAGAGTTTTCTTGCCCAGCGTGTTCAGGTTGTTGTCGCAGTCGGCAAGCAGCCGTTTCATCAGTTCCACAGCCGTTTCCTTGGTGCTGCCCGACCCTATCAGTATGGCCAACAGCTCGGCGTTGCTCAGTGCCTCGGCACCGAGAGACATCAACTTCTCGCGTGGGCGATCCTCGGCTGCCCACTGGTTTATGTTAAGCTTTAAGCTCCCCTCCTCCTGGGAGGAGGGGAGCGAAGTTACGTTCTTCGTCATATACGAATAATACCAGATTTTCTTGGCGTTTTCCTCATCAGATGTCAGTGCTTACGCAGAAAAAAGGGGGACCATGACGGTCTTCGGTATCACTACTGCATCCAATAATATAGTATTGTCAGAAATGCAAGAAATAGTTTTCTCATTTATAGAAAGTTTTCT
>JAFUHF010000031.1 GCA_017468985.1 Bacteroidaceae bacterium | reverse complement strand
GCAAAACGAAAAATGACCGTTCCAATCTGCCTTTGCAAATCTGCAAAACGAAAATGGACCGTTCCAATCTGTCTTTGCAAATCTGCAAAACGAAAATGGACCGTTCCAATCTGTCTTTGCAAATCTGCAAAACGAAAAATGACCGTTCCAATTTGACTTTGCAAATCTGCAAAATGAAAATGGACCGTTCCAATTTGCCTTTGCAAATCTGCAAAATGAAAATGGACCGTTCCAATTTTCTGCAAAAATGGGGGAAATCAAATAAAGACGTGTGGCACATGGGTTGCGGATGCAGTAAAATATGCCGTCAGGGAGGATTGAAATGGTCTAAAATGCCTATCTTTGCAGGCATGAAGCTGTTTTACTCTTTCCTGCTTGCAGGGCTGGCCTTTGCCCTCTGCCCTGCCGGGCTCTTGGCGCAGAATGCCAAAAAGAACTACCGGTTGGTGTTCTACGAATCGTTTAACCAGCCTGACGGCAGCAGACCTGACCCTGAAAAGTGGATGACCTCGCGCCGGGGTACGAGTGCATGGAACCGATGGATCAGCCCATCGGTTGACGTGGCGTTCATATCGGGCGGAAAACTGGTGCTGAGAGCCATCCGTAACGCTTCTCTGCCTGGCGATACGGCCAGGATGCTCACCGGTGCGGTGGAAACGATGGGCAAGTTTGCTTTTCAGTATGGCCGTATTGAGGTCAAGGCCAAAACCAAAGGCCACACGGGAAACTTCCCGGCCATCTGGCTCATGCCTCAGCCGCCTGCCCCTCTTCACCCCTACGGAGGCGAGATTGACATCTTTGAAACCATCAATGACGAAAACAAGGCTTACCATACGGTTCATACCAACTGGACTCTCAAACTCCACCATACCCAGCCGAAGAACTCTTTCAACGAAAAGGTGAAGGTGGACCGATGGCACGTATACGGGCTGGAATGGACCCCCGAGGAGCTAGTCTGGATGGTTGACGGAAAGGCTGTGGGCGTTTATAGAAAGTCGAAAGACTCCGAGGCCATAGCCGCCGGACAGTGGCCCTTTGACCATCCCTTCTACCTGATTCTCAACCAGAGTGTAGGCATGAATGGAGGATGGGCCGCACCCCCTGATGAACACTTCATCTACGAAACGCGCTTTGATTGGGTGAAGGTTTACAGCAGGGAATAAGACTGTTCTTTAGATAATGCTCTTGAAGAAGGCCTTCCAAGCGTAGCTCAGAAAATAGTAGGCAGACTGGAAGAGGGAGAGGTGCTCCACCTTGCGGTAGATGTTCCACTGCCAACTGATGACTTTCATCTTGTTGGACGAAATGGACTGGGAACTGATGCGGTAGGCTGCCAGCGTGGTTCCGGTGTTCTGCGCAATGTAGCCCTGCTTAAGGATGTAGAGCCACATGGCATAGTCTTCATGATGAATGTCCTGAATGCCGATTTTGCCTACCTTAAAGGTGTCGTAGATGCCGGTGAGATTGCCTATCACGTTGCCATGGAGCAGCGTGCGGTAGGTGGCTATGGGCGGCGCTATGACGATGCGGTTGCTACGCACGCCGTGCTCGTCAATTTTCTCGTAGTTGGAATAGACGATGGCGGTGCGGTTGTCGCTGAACAGGGCGATCTGCTGCTCCAGCTTTTGGGGAAACCACAGGTCGTCGCTGTCCAGAAAGGCGATGAACCGTCCTTTGGCAGCCTGAGCGCCAACGTTGCGCGGTGCAGATGGCATGCCTTTGCGTGTCTTGTTTTTCAGCAGGCGGATGCGGCTTTCACGGCGAGCGTATTCTTTGGCTATTGCTACGGAGTTGTCGGTGGAAAAGTCGTCAATGATGAGGAGCTCCCAGTGGCTGTAGGTTTGAGCCATCACGGACTCGATGGCTGTAGCTAAGAATCTTTCCGAATTGTGCATCGGCATGATGACCGACACGAGGTTTCTGACATTCATCATGTAATATAAACGCAGAAACGGGCTTTCTATTGTGCTTCGCGGTAGAGGTTTTTCTTGTAGATGCCGATGAGCATGTTTTTCAGGGCTTTTAGGAAGGTGCAGTCGGTGCGGTAGAGCGAATGTTTGCTCACGGTATAGTAGAGGGCATAGAGCGTGGCCGATGCCTTGCCCATGTATCGCTCGGTTTGCCAGCCTCGGTTCAGGAAGAACTTCTCGGTAAAGCCGTCGAACCACTGCGATGCTGACTTTTCGTCAAGCGCGGCGATGGTTTGGGGTACATAATGGATTTTCAGCCCGTGGCGCAGGCAGCTGTAGAGGAAGGCGTTTTCCTCGCCTCCGCCGTGGCCCGTGCCAGACCCCATCTCTTCGTCGAAGCGAATGCCGACAGAGACGACAGCCTGTCGGCGAAACGTGATCTGAAGGCTCCATATCCTGAGCGCGCCAAGGTAGCCTACCCGTTTTTCTCTGGAGGGATAGGTCTTGCCTGCGCCATCTATCCTGAAGGCTATGACGTCGGCCTCAGGATGAGCGTCGTAGGCCTGACTGATGATGTGGGCATAGGAGGGAAGGAATTGCTCGTCGTCGTCGCACACTACGCAGATTTCTGCATCTGATTCTGCAATGGCTCTGTTGCGGCTTCTCGAAAGACCGCGCTCGGTGGTCTTGACAAAGCGGAGCTGGCATTCCTCCCCACGGCTGTTGGTAAAGGTGGATTGCTGCACTGAGTCTTCGTCGCATTGATTGACCACTACCACGTCGGTCTCTATTCCTGAGCGGCCCACGATGGCAGCATCCTTCTGATGCATGCACGACAGCAATATGGCGATCTTTTTCATTTCAGGTTTCAGATGAGGCTTTTCAGGTATTGGCGGCGTTGCTCTAAGAAACAAAGTGACTGTTCGTCCTTTCTGCTCCGAAGCAGGCAGCGGATGCGTGCTCCCCATATCAGGCAGTTCAGGTTGCGCAGACGGTTTTTTACGGTTTTCTCCCTTGTGTAGCCTTTCTTCTCGTTTTGCTTGATGGCCACTTGTACGATGGTTTTCTCGTAGTCCAGGTTGGGCTCGCGCAGATGGAAGGGGTGGATGTAGCGCAGATGGCGGTTGAACTTCATCTTGGGGTAGCGCTGCCGCATGCGATAGTGTATGTCGTCTTCCTCGCCATACATGAAGATGCTTTCGTCGAACAGGCCTATGTCTTCAAACTTCTCACGGTTCAGAAAGAAGCATGATCCGGAGAAATGCATCCAGCGCGGCAGGTAGAGCCCCAGGCGGTTTCCCACCACGGACAAAAGCGTGTGCAGGTATCCGTTCATCATGTAGGTACACGTAAAGGAATAGGGGCTGGGCCGCTGACTGTCCAGCATCTGCTTCATGCCCAGAATGCTCAGGTCTGGATCGGACTGGAATGTCTTCACCGCGGCGCTGAAAATGGGCTGACAGAGCCTTACGTCGGGGTTCATGATCAAAACGACGGGGGCCTCGGCTGCCTTGATGCCTACGTTGTTGCCCTGACCGTAGCCGCCATTGTGGGTGTTTCGGATCAGGTGCAGATGATTGCCGTAGCGCTCCTTCAGATTCTCGAACATGGGGCCGCTCTCCGGACTGTTGTCTACAATGATCACCTCAAGGTCTTCTTCGGGAATGTCCCTGTAGGCCCACACCGTTTCCAAGCAGTCATAGATGTCGTGCTCGGAGAGGTAGGTTACGATGATCACTGAGAGTTTCTTCATTTCCGTTTCTTCTGGGGCAGGATGATGGTGCGTGCCTTCTTGGCCAGGTTGATCCAGTAAGTGCTGTAGAGGCAGGAGGCACTTCGGCGAGCCTGCCTGCGTCGCTGCTCGATGTATTTTCGTCCGAAATAGTCGCGGTTGCGCCTGTAGGCTTGCTCTTTGGGAGTGAGGAAGATGGTTTTTAGAAAGTTGCCCAGTTGCTCTAATTGCGCGTCTCTGGCATATTCTTGAGAAACGAGAGCTGGTTCGCGAAGCATGTTCAGATAGCGCACTTCATCCTTGTCTATCTGTCTGACGGCTTTTGCCACCTCCTCAACGGACGCATACGACTGCACATGGATGAAGGCTTTTTCGTTGAACACTCGGGTTACCTCGGGGTCTCCCGAATAGATGGGAATGCATCCTGCGGCGAAAGCCTGCACCAGTTTTTCGGTAGTGTAACCAGGCTGAGCACAATTCTCACATACGATGGAGAACTTATGCGAAGCATCGAAGGTCAGCTTGTTGTTCACCCGGCCGCCTACGTTGTTCATCCAACGGCCTCCGGAATCTACCTTTTTATAGATGGAGAGATGATCGAAAAGTTCCTTGAAGATGGGGTTGCGGTCGGCATTGCTCACGGTAATGCTGCAAAAGTCTGTCTTCCCCCTGGCCACTTCCTCAGCGTTTAGATGGTGCTTGCTTTCCATCATCTCATTGATGTCAGCATAAAGATAGTAGAGCGGCAAGCGGAAGTAGCGGTCGCCGTAGCTCATCCAGTCAAACCCCATGGCGTAGTCGCAGGCATTGAGGTCGGGAGTGAGCATTTCGCCGGTGTAGAACAGCTTGATGCTGTCTTCGGGGGCATCCCAATGCTCATCCGAAAACACTGAATACACTACATAGTCGGCTTCGCAGAGCTTCACCACTTCCAGTTCGCACACCTCGCGAATCTTCCTCACAAGAGGCAGCGTGTCGGGATCGAAGTCGTCCCAGAAACCTACGAAGGCTATTTTCTTCTTCATGGCTGAGTGTATGAGGGAGTGGTTTTTATAAGTTTATGGATGTGCTTCAGCTTGTTCTTTTCTTGCCTTCTGCTCCATAGCAGGAAAGGAAGCATGGGCACTTGTCTTGCCCGTTTAGCCGGAAGGAAGCGGCCCAGCAAAAGAGTGACGCTGATCAAGAGCTTCAGCAAGCGGCCGTGCAGAGCGTTATGCTGCTCTACTAACTGGGCGATGCGCAGGGCAAACGCTTGGTTGATGCCATCAGTGAAGATGAAATTATAGAGATGGAGTATGCCCAGAAAGAGATCAGCATCATATTTAGTTCCTCGAGCAGCATGAACATAGCTGTAGGAGTTGCGAAAGGCATGGAGTACGCTCTCCTGATGGGCTTCCGACCGGATGCGGCTGCTCAGAGTGCTTTGGCTATAGGCAATGCGATAGCCATAGTCGGGCGCAGAAGGTTCGTAGCCATAATGCAGACCAGAAAGGAGCGCATGAATGTTGAAGTCGGAGTCCTGCTGGGATCCCAGCTGCTCGTCCCAGCGAAGTCCGTTCTCCCGAAGCGCCGCCGTGCGATAGATGCAGTTACATACCACGAATGGCAAAGTACGCCTCACAAAGGCGGCTATGTCGTCACGGAAAATGGGATAACCGTAGGAGGTGGAAGTGGGCTCATCGCGATACACATCGTCAAGTATTATCCCGGATGGGAATATGGCGAAGTCCCACTGCGGATGCTCCTGGAGCGCACGGACGCGGTGCTGAAGGCAAGTTGGCGTGATGCGGTCGTCACTGTCGAAGAAGATGAGATATTCTCCTCTGGCCTGATCCATGCCAATGTTGCGACACGTGGTAGCACCCTTGGGGTTGCGCTCTCGTCGTATGAAGTGAATGCGCGGATCGCTTGTGTAAGACGAAAGATAGGCACGCGTGGCATCATCGGAACCATCGTCAACGGCCAAGAGTTCCCAATCGGTAAAACTATTGGTAATGATGCTGTCCATCATCTGGCCTACGAGCTCCTTCTTGCCGTAGAACGGCATGACGATACTCAGTTGGGGTGACTTGGATTCCATTTTCACTTTTACAACCGTCCGTCAATCACTTCACGAGGCAGTATGCCTTTTACGTCATACACTACGCCTTTCTCTCCTGCCAGCTGGCGAATGTCCAATGACAAAAATTCATCATGAGCCACAGCAAGAATGACGGCATCGAAACGCTCTTGAGGCAGTTTACGGGTAATAGTAATGCCATATTCGCGCTCTACCCTCTCGGCATTGGCCCATGGGTCGAATATGGTAATCCTGTTGGTGTACTCCTGAAGGGTATGATAGATGTCTACTACTTTGGTGTTGCGAATGTCGGGGCAATTTTCCTTGAACGTTACACCGAGAATCAGCATCCGGGCATCTTTCACGAGAATGCCGCGAAGATTCATCAAGCGAATGACCTGCTGAGCTACGTAGTCACCCATACCGTCGTTGAGCCGCCGCGCACTGACCATCACTCGGGGCATTACGCCATAAACCTGCGCTTTCTGGATGAGATAATAGGGGTCTACGCTGATGCAATGGCCACCCACCAGTCCAGGGCTGAGCTTGATGAAGTTCCACTTCGACGATGCTGCCTCAATCACATCGTGGGTATCAATGCCCATGGCACCAAAGATCTTGGCCAATTCGTTCATGAAGGCTATGTTGACGTCGCGCTGTGCATTCTCAATGATCTTCGATGCTTCTGCCACGCGAATGGAAGGAGCTTTGTGTGTACCGTTTTGCAGCACGGCATTATATACTTGGTCTACTAAGTCTGCCACCTCGGGCGTGGAGCCGGACGTTACCTTCTTGATCTTTTCTACGGTGTGCAATTTGTCGCCAGGATTGATGCGTTCGGGCGAATAGCCGGCAAAGAAGTCGCGGCCGTAACGTTTGCCCGAAACGCGCTCTATTACAGGAATGCACTCCTCCTCCGTTACTCCTGGGTAGACCGTAGACTCATATACCACTATGTCGCCATCGCTAATCACCTTGCCCACGGTTTCGCTGGCTCCAATGAGCGGTCGCAGGTCAGGACGATTATTGACGTCCACCGGCGTAGGCACTGCAACGATGTAGAAATTGCAGTTTCTGATATCGTCTATGTTGGTGGTGCATACGAAACCGTTCTTCTCTATGGCTTCCTGAAGTAGAGCATTGTCAACCTCCAGAGTGGCATCGTGACCCTCCATGAGCGCACTTACGCGCTGAGAATTGAGGTCGAAGCCTATGGTGGGAAACTTCGTAGAAAACAGCCGCGCCAAGGGAAGGCCAACGTAGCCCAAGCCTATCACGGCGATTCTGATCTTATTCATCGATACTGACTGAGATGTTTCGTTCATTATTAACAGGTTCTTTGGTCCACGACTCGCGCAGCGAAGGATAATAATAAGTCGTAATGAGCAACAGCATGATAAAGAAGTCTGGATATGCTTCCATGAGCATCATAAATAGCAATGTATTGATACCCAGTAATAAAATCATGGCAGAATTATCCAACACAAACACGATATGTTTCAATGATATTGCAAATGTACACAAAAAAACCAAAAGTAGGCTCACTCCGCCATAAATTAGCACGGCGTAAAGGAAGTTGTGTGGACCTATGGCAAAGCTACTCATGTTGGTTACATACCAGTCGTTGTCCACCATGCCGTAGCCTATGATGGGCGATTCTGCCACTACGCGGCTTGCTGCGTCCCACATGCTCGTACGGAAAGTGAAGGTCAGATCCTTACCCAGCACGTCGCGTATGAAGTAAACAGCGAGTTCGTTGTTATAGAGCCCTTCGCCGCCAAACACGACGAATACCTGAAAAAGAACGTAGACCGTGAAGAAACCCACGAGTGCGATCTTCTTCAAACGCACCGAAGGAATGAGGCAGAGCAGCAGAAACAACGCGATGGATGAGAGCGATGTCATAGAACCTACCATAACTAAGGTGATCAGCGACACTAATGACAAAACCAATGCATTGATGAGCCATTTCTTACCGTAATGAATGCAAAGCATGCTCAGTACGATGCCACAGAGAAACCTGCATCCCAGGGAATTATAGTTTCCGCCGAGCAGGAAGCTCCGGTTGGAGTCTTCAGCGGCAAACATCCAGCTTGGAAACAATACCATCAGCAGCAGGTTGGCATAGGCGCAAATGGACAAGGTCAGGGCAAAGGTTTTTAGTAACACGCCGCAGTCGTCCTTATAATAATTGTAGAGTAGTAATATCAGCCACACGCCGATGCCCGTGTAGGTGGCACTTTTCACGTCTGTTCCCCCAATGATGGAAAAGGTGATCAGCAGGAAGTAGTAGATGCTTATCACTCCGCCAAGCAATGACATCTGTGCCCTTCTGGCAAAGAGGCACATCATGAGGGAAAAGTTGAGCAGCCCGAGGCCGAGTGTCAGATACGACAGGGGACGAAGAAAACTGAATACGTTGAATGATACTGACGTTTGCACTGTCAGCACCGAGGCCATCATGATGGGAAGTATTTTCAGTTTTCTTATGTCGATGATCATCTTAACTTCTTTTTATCCCGATTAGCTTGTTCTTTCGGACAAGTTCTGTCACAAAGGAGCGTTCGTCAGTGCTTAGTCCCGTCAGCCATACGAACACGATACCCACAGCTATCGTCAGCAACAGCGTCAATACGAAACGAAATGGAACATCCACCCATGAGGTCACCATCCACCCCACCATTACGAACGATGCGGTGGGTACTGCTTGACGCAACACCACGCTGCGGAAGAAATGACGCACGGACAAGCCGGCCGTCACCTTGAGATAGGGTAAACGTACCATAGCACACAATGCTTCTACCAAAATATAGCACCACATCACTGATACTACTCCGAGCCCGAGTTTCAGACACAGATAAGCGATGGGCAGCGTGAGCACTTTTATGGTATTCACAATGAGGGAAAAGTTCCGGATCCGTCCCATGGCCTGATTGGCCACATTGAGGCCTATGGTGGTTTGGTCTACGACAGCTGCCAGCAGTACAAAGCGGCAGATCATGACGGTATGGGGTGGCACTTCGTCCAGCCACAGACGGAGTATCTCGGGCATCTCGAACGCTATAGGGATTCCCACTATGGCCAGCAACAGATAAGCATACTTGCAAGTGGACTCAGCCAGGGCGAGGGACTTTAGATGCTGAGTGGCAGCTTCTGCCTTGACAACCTGCGGACTCATGGCGTTGACAACGGCCTGTGCCACAACGGAGATTGCGCCTGAAACTTGCATGGCTAAACCATAGGAAGTATTGATAATGGTGCCGAAGAAGCGATTAAGTATGACAGAAAGTCCTTGCGTTCGGGCCAAGATGCACCCCATGCTGTAGATGGTCCATCCTGCAAAAGCAAAGATTTCACGAACGATTTTCAAATCAAAGCTTCTAAGGGAGGGTATGACTACGCTTTCTTCAAACCGTCGGGCATAGATACAGAAGGCTAAATAGTTAAAAGCCATGATGCCGGCTAAACAGAGTGCGTAGGTGATGAGTTTGTCGCTTCCAAAATGAAGCAGCAGGATGGCGGCCAACAGACGGAGAATGCCATCGGTTATGTCAATAATAGAGATGTAGACAATGTTTTCGCGAGCTATGAATAAGGACCGATAAGGAGCTGTGACAAACGTGAGGAAAAGGCTGAGAATGGTGAGGTAGTAAACCACCTTTGCCGTTTCCATCCGGGAGGGATCGATGTTGAGAAAATCGTTTTGATGAAAAAGGATGGGAGTAAGGAGTAATAACACGAGGGCAAGTATCCCTCCTATGGCGATATGGAGCAGAAGACTGTTTTCAAAAAAGAGCTTCACGCCAAGCATCTGCCCCTGGCCATGACGATAGGAAAGATACCTTTGCGTGGTAACGACCATGGCATTCGTAACGAACCCCAACATTGCAACCACTCCGCCAACGAGCATGAAAATGCCATAATCACTATCGCCCAGAGCGCGTAATATCAGGCGCGTGGCGTAGAGCGAAAGGCACATGCTGAAGATAGCTCTTATGTGCTGCGCTAAGGTATTGACGATGACTCTGGTGCTATTATTCATGTCTTTTCTTATCTCTCTTCTTCCAGCTTATCTCTTTTAGTAGCACCGTGGCAGTATGCCCCCTTTGGGGGAAGGAAGATGCTTTGCTTATTTATCTGACAACAAGAAGTCCTTGATGTCTTTTCTAACAATGAATACAGAAGTGCCGAAAAAGGCCAGCACAAGCATGCCCAGTACGAAGAACATCCGCTTGGGCTTGGAGGCTCGCTGCGGAACAGAAGCTCCCTTGATCACAGTGAAGGCCGGCGTGCGTTCCTGCACCTTGGCCTTGGCAGCCTGCATCTGCGTATTGATGGAGGTATAGGCATTGAACTTTAGCTGCATGTCGTTTTCCACTTCTTCCATTTGCAGCTCTACGCTTCTGAGTGCCACCTTGCTATTGGCATCGGAAAGGCTGGCATAGTGGCGACGAACCTGCTCATATTCCTCTTTGGCTTCATCGGCAAGCTGCCGATAGTATTCGTAGTCAATACGGGCCTTGTTGGTACGATAAGAGGTGATGAACTGCTGCAGGCGGTCCTTGATGGAATCAGTGAGGGTTTTAGCAATCAGTGGATCCTGTGCCCTCGCGCTGATGGAAATAACGGCAGTCTGCTTGTCTACGCTGATTCTGACATTGTTCCTGATCATGGAAACGATAGCGTCGTCGTTCATTGAGAGATTGTAGGGATCGAACTGGGCAGGGCCGCCAGTGGACTTCTTTGCAAACAGTCGGTGCACTGTGTTCACCACCCACCGTTTAGGAAACGACCAGATGGAATACTTCTGATGCTTTTTGAGATATTCGCCGTAGGTGGTTTCTATCTTGCCATCCTTGCTTCTGACCATGATGTTGAACATGTCGGTTACGAAACCATTGTCTTCCATCAGGTCGGGATAGAGTATGGGAGTGATGGCATCGGAGGTTTGCATGTTGCCCAGATCAAGGCCAAACGACGAGGCAATAGAGCTCAGCGCACTTCCTGGGCTTGAATTTTCCAGTTCCGGTGCCAGCTTAGCTTCGGAGTTGAACGACCGGGGTATGGCTACAATATAGATGCTGGCCAATACAGCCGCTATGGGCAGTACTTTATAGAAAAGACGCCTTTGGGCAATGATCTTCTTCAGTATCTTGCCTATGTTGATGACATCCTTTTGATTTGTAGGTTCCTCCATGATGCTTTTACTTTGTTAGATTGGCAATGGCTGCTATCATCGTTCCCAAGGAAGCTGTACTGGTTCCGATGCTCATGATTTCTGGCATGCTCAGTCCACGGCGCTGCTTCTTGGTTGGCACCACAATCTGGCATCCAGGACGGGGCCGATGCTTGCGGTCGGCCTTGGCCACCATGCCGTTCATATATATAATGATGGTTTTCGACTTCTTGCCTGTAGTGGTTACGCCACCGGCCTGTTTAATGTAGTATTCGGCATCTTTACCGGCCATAAAGCGCACCGTGTTGGGATAGAGCACCTCACCATTGATCTTCACGGTACCATCGTAGCGCGGCACCACAATGCGGTCGCCTTCACGCAAGATGGGGTCTTCGTCACTGCCGGGTTTCTTCAGGGCCTTGTCCAGTTCAATGCCCACCGAGTAATTGCTCTGTGTTACCAGTTTGGAGATATCGATGGAGTCTTTGCCGGAATTGCGCTGTGCCGTACGGAGCATGGTGGCCACCATGTCGCGCTCTTCCTGCGTCATTTGGCGAAGCAACTTCACGCCATCAATATAGGCCCTGTTAGTTAATCCACCGGCTTGCTTGATCAGGTCGCTCAAACGCTGGTCTTTGTCCGATAGTGCATAGATACCCTCAAACTGCACTTCTCCTTCGATCGTCACATTCTGTTGTTCGTTGTAGTTGGGCGAGCGGCGAACGTATACTTCGTCGAAAGGTTGCAAGGTGAAATCAGGATGCTCCTCTATAGTGAAGTCTGGATTCAACCGGAAGCTAAAGTTTTCCGTAATCTTGTCCTGCGCCTCTTCAGCATTGGGGTCAGTAACGCGACGGGCTACGTCTACTTTTACCAACGATGCAGCATCGGTAGGACCTCCAGCCTGAATGATCAGGTCTTCTATTGTTTCATTCTCGGCGTATTTATATACTCCTGGATATACTACTTCGCCATTAATGGTAATGGTTTTCTGCTGCTCTTGTTCCTCGCGGCTGGCAATATAGATCACGTCTTCATTGCGCAAAGGCACGTCGGGCGACGTACCTTCCAGTATTCCCTTGATGTTCAGGCTCAGCACTTCAAGCCTGCGGTCGGCTTTCATGCGGTGCATTACGGCATGCTCTGCAATGGCTCCTTCTTTCAGGCCGGCTGCAGCTTCCACCAACGACTTTACCGTACTGATGTTGCCACCCACCTGGTACATGCCAGGGCGGAAGATGGCACCTTTTATCTCTACCATGTTCTGATAGCGGTTCAGCGTCGAGTCTATGCTCACGGAATCCTCGTCCATCAGTTTGAAGTTTGCCATATCGAATTCACCCACGCTGAACACGGAATATTGTGCTCCTGCTTTGCGGTTAACCCTGATGGCCTTGGTGTAGGCATCGCCCGTAAAGCCTCCGGCGTACTGTAACAGTGTGGCAGCACTCTCCGAAGCCTTCATTTCATAATACATCGGACGCTTTACCTTACCTGTAATGTAGACCAATGATTCGTAGGGTCCCACGGTAATCACGTCGTTGTCCTGAAGTCGAACGTCGCCAGTCAGTTTTCCATTGAGTAGGAAGTCATAAACGTCTACGTTCGATAGCAGCTCGCCGCGTCTGTAGACCTTCACATTGCGGAGCGTACCTATCTCGTTGGGACCACCGGCCATGTAGAGTGCATTATAAACCGTGGCAAAGGCCGACATGGTATACGTCCCCGGAACCTTCACCTCGCCAATAATGCTTACGGTGATGGTGCGCGTTTGTCCTAATGTCAGTTCTATACGTGAGCCCTGATATCTGGGGCCTACTACTTGTTTCAGCTTCTGTTTGGCCTGGCTCACGGTGAGTCCGCTCAGCTGGATGAGTCCTACGCCTTCTATCGAGATCGTTCCGTCGGGCGAAATAGTTTCGGTAAAGCTTTCCTCCGAATCGCCCCAAATGTCTACGTTCACTTCATCGCCCGGGCCTAAATGGTAGTTTTGCGGTGTAGCCAGATTCATGGAACTCTCGAAGGTGAGGTTCTTGTTGTTGAACACGTCGTGACCGAATATTTTGCGCTTGGGCTGATCTTCGTCATAGAAGTACTTCAGCGAATCAGGCATCAGGAAGTCTATTGCATCGTCCATTTCTACGTAGTCCCGGTCTTGATAGTCATACGTATGGCGCTGTATCTGATTCTGCTTCTTTGTGTCCTTTACTCTGAATTGCGAAGCATTAGCCTTGTCACGGGCCACCTGTTCTTCACGCTTTTCTCCATTTGCTTCGCGCAATCGGTTTTTTACATTCTTTGTACCGGGAGTGATGTCGTCAGCACCCAGTGCACCGTTTTGTATCTGCTTCTGATACTTTTTCTGAATGCGTTTCATTTGTTCAATGGTAACACCGCGTTGCATGAGTTGGGTTACGATCTGCTGGCGCGATGCTCCATTGGCATTCTGCTCCAGAACGTAGTCCATTACTTGATTATCTGTCATGCCCGATTGCGCCCATCCCTGCAAAGAGAGGAGCACACTGGCAAACATCACGACTATAATTCGTTTCATATTTCTTTTTGGGGATTACTTATTATATATAAACACGTTGTTACATGATTTATTGTACGATATTTACAAAAAAGTCACTACTTTCATATGCTTGTCACTTCAGTTCTTTCTTACTTGATTTCATATACTCAGTATTTTCTGAAGTCTATGCATACCAGCTCCGACTTTAAGCGCATGCGTTTGCTGCTGAGATCTATCACCTTGTAGCCTTCTTCCAATCGCTGTAGTCCGTAGCGATAGAGTTCTTCCGCATGTTCCACCTTGATGTCATCAGCCTCTCTGTCAGACAGGTAGGGCTTTGAGAGTATCAGTGAGTCGGCGCGTCGCTCAAACGACAGATAGGCTTCCCTCATGGTTTCTCCACATCGCACTTGCATCAGTCGGCCCTGGAATGCCCAAGAGATCATCTTCTCTCTCATGTCGGCGGAAGTTCCGGTAGTCAAAGTGTCAATGCGACACAACTGCCAAAGACCATCCAGTTTCCCATTGTCGGAAGTTTCCAATTCGCACGAAGCCATGAGCATGGCGACCCCGACGGCCATTGCGAGCAATATTTTATTTTTCATCATTTGTTCTTAATGTTCAACCATCCACGATGCGACAGCGTAAGCTGCACACCCACATTGTCACCATAAATCTTTCCTGAGTCGAAGGAGAAGGCTCCCTTCAGCGTACAGCCTTTCATGATGGAATTTTCAGGAAAACGATATCCTGCTTCTGCCAGCATGCTTACGTTTTCTGCCGGATCGGGCAACAGATAATTATAGCAGCCGTAGCCTTTCTGCCATGTGGCAAGCAGTCGATAGTCCAATCGCTTCACCACCTTGCCGCTCAGTCCCAGATGCCATGCAAAGAAGCGATTGTTCAGCACGCGAATCTCTCCATTGTCATTATAAAGTGGCGATCTGTACAGCGGATTACCCATCACCTGCCCCCAGTGTTGCCATCCGGTGAAGATGTTGTGATTGTAGTAATTGTCGCAGCCCGAAATCTGCTCGTTGATGTTGGCCGTATGGTCATGGTATACGGGACCGCCCTGATATTTGGTGTATAGATACTCCAGTACAATCCGTTGCAGCCACGGCGTTTCCTTTAGGTGCAATTCCACACCGAGCATCCAGTCTTTGAAGTCATAGAGAAAGTAGCGAGACTTTTTATGCACGTCTTTTTCCGTTCCCTGCCCATAGCCGTTATAGCTGAAGTGGAACATTTGGGAATGGTCTTCAAAGAACTGGTCGGCATATATTCCGAGATCCCACGTTGGCTGGTCTATGTTGAGCCGCATCACCCAACTGCCCACATGGTTTCCTTCCGTATTCACAAAACTTCCGTCCGTAGGGTCGGTTCCGCCAGGAATCAGGGCATGCCAGAATGCGGATAGATTGTTCTTGTTCTTAATGATGACCTTGTTTCCGTAGGCATCTTCCATATTGTAGGTCTTGCCGCCAAACTGAGTGGCCATTTCCAGCCCTGCTTCCACATTGATTTTGCCCGGGCCAATCTTCACATATCCGGCCTTGCTGTGGTAGAGCGTATGCTCCGTTCGGCGAGTCATGTCATGGGAGAAATCTTTTTGCCAGCCATCGTCCGTAGCCATGCCATAGGCTATATGTCCTTTCAGACTCAGCCACCCTCGAAGCCCCGGCACCTGCCAATATTCGGGTAGCGAAAGGCGCACTTGGGGAATAGGTCGGGCGTTGATGCCAAAGGTTTGCGATCCGGAACTCAGTAGCTGATTTTTGAGTTGCATGGGCTGCTCCTTGCTGCCCACCGTGAGCACTCCCTTCAACCAGCGCACGTCGGCATAGGCTTGCTGCACTACAAACCTACTGCTGAAACCTTCCGTTACTGCCACGTCGGCTCCATAGCCCCATGACCAGCGTCTGGCCTCATCCCTCTCCACGGGCATGAAGGCTCCAATGCGAACATATCCATTAGTTTTGTCAAGCGAACTGAGTCCATACTTGTTGGCATTGAGCCAAAGAGGCGTATGATCTCCCGATGAGTTTGTCCATTGTACCTCCTCGCGCAGTTCCACCTGTGCTATGGCCGATAAACTGTACATCAACCCCAGCATGGTGGTTAAAATCACATATAGTCTTTTCATCTTATATTTCTGAAGACGCAAAGATACAACTAAAATTGGTTCTATCATTTCATTTCCGAAAAGAAACTCAATATACATTCCAAATGGAGTCCCTTTTCATCAAAATTGTGGGCTACGCTCCCTCCAAGGCTTTCTAATTCCGCACAAACTTACCGCCCTTCCATACATATCTGATGCTGTCTTTCAGCAACGGTTGCAATTCTTTTCTCACCTCAGGATCGGCCTCGTCAGCCCTGCATCGGAACAGCAGCTCGTTTCCGGGCTCCTGAAAGGTTGCTGAAATCATGGCATTCTTGGTATGCAGTCTTACGCGTTCCAGATCAGCCGCAGTGGTGGTTCCAGATGCCGGTTTCTCAAAGTCGCGCGCATGGGGCATTACGATGTATCGCCGCAGGGGTATTTTCTTCCATTCCAGGTCGTAGAACGTCAATGTGCTTTCCGGCACCGGTGTACCATACGTTTTCACCAGGCAGACCATGCTGTCCTGCCCATTAGTGAGTAGTTTCAATTCCCATGTAGCTACACTGGAGAATGAAATTCGTGCATACTGCTCCGTCAGTACTTGCAATGAACAGTTTTCGCCAAACTGATTCTTCACCATCGCTTTCATGCCGCTGTCAATATAGTCAACGCAGTCCAAACGGGCATCCTTGCTGAGCAAGGGAATCAAACTGTCGGGCATCTGCACAAACACATCGCGCATCGTCCTTCCCCAGGTCATGCACGCTATGCCACTCAACAGCAGGAATAAACCACTTACGATTACTCTCTTCATTTTCTATTGGACGCTCATTATTTCGTCCGCTCATTTTGCAAAGTTACGAATAAGCGAGTGACGTGCAAAGCAAAATTTGTTTTTATTTTTACGCCCGAGCGAAAGAAACTTATATAAAGTACGAATAAACGAGTGATGCGCTAAACATTGTGAATGTTGCATTGAAATAATCTTCTTCAAAAAAAGTGAGTGAATTCTTTGTCAGTTTCCAACTTCTTCCGAATTTTGCATCGGATAACGGGAGCATTGCTTCCAAAGTATCCACGGAGATTCCGTATGGGCTTGGGCCACGACGAAGCACATCGCCCTTAAAATGGCGGAATATACTTG
>JAFUHF010000030.1 GCA_017468985.1 Bacteroidaceae bacterium | reverse complement strand
GAAATGTGGTGAATATAGCCATAGAACTCAACGGGCAGCAACCCTTGCAGGTTTATATCCGACCAAACAAGAACTTCAACATTGTATGTTACTCCATTGACATGGGGACCACAGAAGTCCTCCACACCTACGAAGACATTCGCCAATATAATAAGGTAGGGTCAGCCTTCTCCATTCCCCGTGCCGCCTTGGCATTGGCAGGATTCTTACCAGATTTTTGCAGTGAAACATATTCCTCCTTGCAGCAGCAATTAGAGAACTTCGGCGCTGGCCTTGACATAACCCTTCTGGCAGCCATACCTGCCGGTTCCGGTTTAGGGACGAGTTCTATTCTTTCGTCTGCTATTCTCAGTGCACTGTCAGACTGCTGCGGACTATCGTGGACCAAGAATCACATCTGTGAGCTGACACTCATTCTGGAACAGATGCTCACAACGGGAGGGGGATGGCAAGACCA
This sequence comes from Bacteroidaceae bacterium, assembly GCA_017468985.1. Lineage (GTDB taxonomy): Bacteria > Bacteroidota > Bacteroidia > Bacteroidales > Bacteroidaceae > UBA6382. The sequence continues at coordinate 34,786 of JAFUHF010000030.1, read as the reverse complement.
GTATGGCGGCATATTGCACGGAGCAAAACTGCTGCAAACCACTGCCGGAGTAGACCAGAAGCCTATGATCAACTGGTTACCCGAAACGCTGTTTCATCAAGAAGACTACCGCGCCTGCCACCTGCTGTACTACACGGGCATTACGCGAACCGCGAAGAACATTCTGGAGAAGATCGTAAGGAACATGTTCCTCAACGAAGCGGAACAACTAAGACAGCTTGAAGAAATGAAGCAACATGCCATAGAAATGAGCAATGCCATCATGAAAAATGACTTAACGCAGTATGGACAACAACTCCGCACCACCTGGACAGAAAATTGCAAGCTCGATAAAGACACCTGCCCACCACTCATCGCCCAATTGTGCAACGTCATTGACGACTACTGCTTAGGCTACAAACTGCCAGGAGCAGGAGGGGGAGGCTACATGTATATGGTGGCCAAAGATGCCCAAGCCGCCAGCCTGATCAGACAGAAGCTGACGGAACATCCCATTACGCCCTCTGCGCGCTTTGTAGAAATGAACATTTCTGCTCAGGGATTGCAAATCAGCAGGTCATAATCTAGCGATCGTTCCGCAACAATTGTCAACATTTTAGTCAAACCATCATCCACACCTCATCACCCATGGGATTTTTAAAAAAACTATTTGGTCGGAACAACACTCAACCGATAACCACCACGCCAGACCCTAAAGAAGAACAGCAGCAAACCACCGACGAAGAAAACAATGAAGCCCTTCGCTTAGAGCATGAATTCCAAACCCTATGCAACGACGGGTTGCGCTCACTCAACATGGGCGAAACAGACTTTGCCACACGCTGTTTCCAAGCCGCATTGGAACGTAAGGATGATGACGAGGTGAAAGGACATCTGGCCGAAACTTATATACGCTCTCGACAAGGCGAAAAAGCCATCCCCATTCTGCAAGAACTCATTGCGACCCATCCTGATGAAATCAACCTCCACATGGCCATGGTCCATGCCGCCCGTAATGCCGAAGATTGGGACACGCTTAACGCTGCTGCAAAGGAAGTGACGCGATTGCGTCCCGACTTGCCCAACGGCACCTTCTATCAGGCCGAAGCCAAATACAGCAAAGGAAACTTCGATCAGGCAGAAACACTGTTGACAACCCTGCTGTCCGAGCATCAAGATGCAGCGCAAGCCGTATATCTCAGGGCAAAGGTACGCTATGACAACAACCAACTCAATGAAGCATTGGAGGATATTCAGCATTTTATCCGAATGGCAGAACCCACCGAAGAAGCCAACATCCTGAATGGCGATATCCACGCCAAATTAGGACAAAAGGAGGAAGCCATTGCCTGCTATCAACAAGCCTTGGACACTAATCCCTTCCACCAAGAGGCGGTCATCAAGATTGGAACACTTTATCAATCCATGCAAGAGTGGGAAAAGGCACTGCATGTCTACTCAGAGGCCATTGAATTACAGTCCGATTTTGCTCAAGCCTACAAAGAGCGTAGTGCTGTACGCCAACAACTTCAGGACGAAGCAGGCGCATCCGCAGACTTGCTGAAATCTCTTGAACTTTCGCCCGAAGAAGACGAAGTCAAGGACTATGCCACCCTGGAAAACAGGATGAATGCTCGCTACCGCAATCAGAATCCCTTCGGTTTCTAAAGAGCGTCTCTGCCCAGGAAGCATAAAGCATGGCTTCCTGCCATACGTTTTACTCAGCATATTACTCATATTATCGAAACATCCTGAAAGTTACTTTCGTTCGGACATACTAAGATGAAAAAACTTCGTCTTTTCACTTTGCATGTCTCTCACTTAGTCGTAACTTTGCAGCCCACCAGCAACGTACAAAAACATTGGTCCATCAAAAAGACAAAGAGGGACTACTCTCCATGATTCGCAATGGCGAAAGCATGACCTTCCGACAGCAACTTAAGCTGACGGCTATCCTCAGTATTCCTGCTTTCTTTGCACAGATTTCTTCCATCATCATGCAATACATTGATGCAGCCATGGTGGGAAGCCTCGGCGCAGCGCCTTCGGCCTCCATCGGACTCGTATCCACCTCTACATGGTTGTTTGGTAGTCTATGCGGTGCCGTGAGCACGGGATTCTCTGTTCAGGTAGCCCACCTCATTGGTGGGAACCAGATGGCCTCAGCACGTAGCGTGCTACGGCAGGCGCTGTTCTCGGCATTGATCTTCGGCCTGACAGTGGCCGCCATTGGAATCAGTATCAGTTCGCATCTGCCCCACTGGTTGGGCGGAGGACCTGACATCACTGAAGACGCATCGCGCTACTTCCTGATTTTCACCTGCACCATACCATTTTTCCAGCTTTCGTGGTTAGGAGCAAGCATGTTGCGATGTAGCGGAAATCTGCTCACCCCCAGCCTGCTGGGCATACTGACATGCATTCTCGACGTTGTTTTTAACTTTCTCTTTATATTCCCCACCAGAAACATCGACCTTTGGGGCCTGAGCATCACCATTCCCGGAGCTGACCTCGGGGTTACGGGAGCAGCTTTAGGAACAGCATTGGCCGAAGTAGTAGTATGCTCACTGATGCTGTTTTTCCTCTGTCTTCGTTCCCCATTGCTAAAACTTACCCAAGATCAAGGCTGTTACCTACCCCAGCGTGCTACACTAAAAAAAGCCACTCACATCGGTCTGCCCATCGGGATTGAGCACTTCGTAATGTGTGGTGCACAGATTATGACAACTGTCATTGTTGCCCCTTTAGGAACGATTGCCATTGCCGCCAATGCGTTTGCCATCACGGCCGAAAGCCTCTGCTACATGCCCGGTTATGGCATTGCCGAAGCAGCTACCACACTGGTAGGACAAAGTACAGGAGCAGGCAGGCCAGAGCTGATGAAGCGTTTTGCCAACATCACGGTAGGATTAGGCATGATCGTGATGACCTTGATGGGCATCATTATGTACATTGGCGCCCCTCTGATGATGTCAATGCTCACCCCTGTTGCCGAAGTGCAGAGCTTAGGCGTCAGCGCCCTGCGTATTGAAGCTTGGGCCGAGCCCATGTTTGCCGCCAGCATCGTGGCCTATAGCGTATTCGTTGGTGTGGGAGACACGGTTATGCCGGCAGCCATGAATCTGATCAGTATCTGGGCCGTCAGACTCTCGCTGGCCGCCGTATTGGCACCACGCTATGGCTTAAATGGCGTATGGATTGCGATGTGCATTGAATTGTGCTTCCGAGGCATGATTTTCCTCATCCGACTCAAATGGGGGCATTGGGAAAAGAAAGGAATAAAGAAACAATCTGCGATATAAACCATGACTATACACCCACAACTCCAAACAAACAATATGACACTCATCGAAAACAAGACTTATGGAGGAGAACGTCCGCTCTTCGGTATTCACGACACCGAACTGAAGAACATTACCATCGTTGACGGAGAAAGTGGCATTAAGTGTTGCCACAACCTTAAATGCACCGACTCCAATTTCTATGGCAAATATCCGTGGTGGCACGTTGACGGCAGCGAAATCAAAGACTGCTATTTTGCGGCAGGCTCTCGCTCGGCCATCTGGTACAGTCACAACATGGTAATGAAGAATTGCACCATTGATGGTCCCAAGTTCTTTCGCGAAATGACCAATCTGGAATTAGAAAATGTCAGTATCAAAGATGCCGATGAAACTTTCTGGAAGGTAAAAGGCCTGAAAATTCACAACGTCAACCTTCATGAAGGCACCTATCCTTTCATGTTCTGTGAAGACATTGAAGTGGACGGCCTTAAAAGCGATGCCAAATATGTGTTCCAATACGTTAAGAACGCCGTCATCCGCAATGCGCACATCGTAACGAAGGACAGCTTCTGGGAAACCGAAAACGTCACCATCTTTGACTCTTATCTTGATGGCGAATACTTAGGATGGCACAGCAAGAACCTGCGCCTCATCCGCTGCCACATCGGAGGAGAGCAGCCTTTATGCTATGCTCGCGACCTGATTCTCGAAGACTGCACCTTTGACCCTGCCTCCGACCGTGCCTTTGAAGAAAGCACTGTGCAGGCCACTATCAAAGGCAGCATTACAGAAATCAAGAATCCCACCAGCGGACGTATCGTTGCCGACAGTATTGGCCGCATCACCATAGATGAATACATCAAGCAGCCGGCTAACTGCGAAATCATAGACCTCAGCAAATCTTAAACCGATCTATTCCTATGGATAAGGCTTTCCAACCTGAATTGATTAACCGCCGCGGCTCCGGGAGTTATAAATGGGACAACGACAGCGATCCAGAAATGCTCCCCATGTATGTAGCGGACATGGATTTCAAGGCTGCTCCGGCCATTGTTGCAGCCTTGCAGAAACGCATCGACCACGGCGTATTCGGCTATACTCAGGTGGGCAAGGAATACTATGATGCCATCATCCGTTGGTTCGACCGCCGCCATCAATGGAAGATTGACCGCGACTGGATTCTTTACACCAGCGGTGTGGTACCGGCCGTTTCAGCCATCATAAAGGCCTTCACCCATGCCGGTGATGGCGTAATTCTGCAAACCCCAGCCTACAACTGTTTCTTTTCGAGCATTCGCAACAATGGGTGCACGCTGGTGCCTAACCCTTTGGTCTACCAAGACGGAAAGTGGAACATTGACTATCAAGACCTGGAGCAAAAAGCCGCCGATCCGCGCAACAAACTGCTGCTGCTCTGCAATCCCCACAATCCTTCTGGACGCGTATGGAGCTGTGATGAACTGCAACAGTTGGGCACTATTTGCAGCCAACACGGTGTCATCGTGGTGAGCGATGAAATACATTGTGAACTGACCATGCCCGGCCATCATTTCACGCCATACCATACGCTGCCGCAAGCCCTTCGCGAAACGGCCATCATTTGCAATTCCCCCACCAAGAGCTTCAATCTGGCTGGCCTGCAGATTGCCAACATCATCACCCAGAGAGAAGACTACCGATGGGCCATTGAAAGGGCCATCAACGATAACGAAGTGTGCGATGTCAATCCCTTTGGGCCCATCGCGCTTTGCGCTGCATATAATGAGAGCGAATCCTGGCTGGATGGCCTGAAACAATATTTGCACGGCAACTATCAGCTCCTGCGCCAGTCCATTCACGAAGCCTTTGCCGACCGCATAAAGGTCATGAACCTCGAAGCCACCTATCTGCCCTGCATCGACACGTCTAATTTCTCCACATCCTCGTCCGAAATTGCAGAGCATCTGAAGTCGCAATACCATGTATGGCTCAATCCTGCCGAGATGTATGGTGGACGGCAGTTCCTGCGCGTCAATATTGCCTGCCATCGGTCCACGCTTGAGGAAGGCATCCGTCGCATTACAGCAGGTCTACGAATACATTTGTAGTGAAAAAGGGCAGAAATTCTTGCAACTTGCTAAAAAAAGCAGGATTTTCATGGCCAACTAAAAAGAAAGTACTACTTTTGCATCATCATAAGCAAAACCGTTACAAAGTTATCATAATGCAGAATGCATGGTTTCAGTTTTACTTTTATTACTTTACTCACCATCGAGAGTGAAGCGGAACATCATGCACAAAGCTTTCAGACAGAACATTCAGAAACATAAATAAAGTACCGCTCCACTCCCAGCTGAGAGCGGTACTTTCTGTAAATATCAACAATGAGAAAAGTAGCCATACAAGGAATCCAAGGTTCGTTCCACGACATAGCCGCCCACGAATTCTTCCAGGGCGAAGAACTCGAATTGCTTTGCTGCAACACCTTTGAGGAACTCTTCGATGCCATGAAGAAGGACTCTGGTCTGCTGGCCATCCTGGCCATCGAAAATACCATTGCCGGCAGTTTGCTTCACAACTACGAATTGCTGCGCGATAGCCAGTTGACCATCATCGGTGAACACAAGCTCCACATCGAACATAGCCTGCTCTGCCTTCCCGACGATGCCGAAGCCGATATTACGGAGATCAACTCCCATCCCGTAGCCCTGATGCAATGCAGGCAGTTCCTTAAGCAATTTCCGGGCCGAAAGATTGTCGAAACCGACGACACCGCCGGAGCAGCCGAAATGATCAACCGTCTTGGGCTGAAGGGCCATGCAGCCATCTGTTCAAAGGGAGCCGCCCCCATCTATCACATGAAGGTGCTCCGCGAAGCCATCGAAGACAACAAGCACAACTTCACGCGCTTTCTCTGTCTGTGCGACCCATGGAATGCTGACAAGCTCAGAGATCCTAAGAAGGTGGACAAGAGCAGCATCGTTTTCAGTGTACCTCACGAGAAGGGCGAGCTCAGCCATGTGCTCAGCGTTCTTTCCTTCTATGACATCAACATGACCAAGATTCAGTCCCTGCCCATCATAGGCCACGAATGGGAATACCTCTTCTACGTCGACATGACCTTCAATGACTATGGCCGCTATCGCCAGAGCATCGAGGCCATCCGTCCCCTTACCAAACAAATCAGAATACTCGGAGAATATGAAGCAGACAAGCACTAAACCCTCTTTCTCGCCAGCCGACCGGCTCTCGCTTGTGAGCGAATACTATTTCAGCCGGAAACTGAAAGAAATTGCCCGGCGCAACGCCAATGGGGAAGACATTATCAGCCTGGCCATAGGGAGTCCGGACATGCCTCCCTCCAAGGCCACCATTCAAACCCTCTGCGAGCAGGCTCAGCGCGACGATGTTCACGGTTACCAACCCACCATAGGCATTCCCGAACTGAGGAGAGCCATGTCCAGATGGTACAAGCGCTGGTACGATGTGGACTTAAACCCCGACACGGAGATTCAGCCCCTCATCGGCTCAAAGGAAGGCATCCTGCATGTTACGCTGGCCTTATGCAATCCTGGCGACGAAGTGCTGGTGCCCAATCCGGGCTACCCCACCTATACCTCCCTTTCCAGACTGTTAGGGCAGAAGGTCACTTACTACGACCTGAAAGCATCCTCCGGATGGCAACCCGATTTTGAAGCCTTGGAACAAACGGATCTGAGCCACGTCAAGCTCATGTGGACCAACTATACCCACATGCCCACAGGCTCACCGGCCACTGCCGAGACCTACCGGCGCTTGGTCCAGTTCGCCCAACGCCACGGCATCATCATTGTAAACGATAACCCCTATAGCTTCATCCTCAACCAAAAGCCTTTGAGCATTCTCCAGATTGAAGGGGCCAAAGACTGCTGTATTGAGTTCAACTCCATGAGCAAGAGCCACAACATGCCGGGCTGGAGAGTGGGTCTGCTTGCCAGCAATCCCGAATTCATCAGTTGGATAGTCAAGGTGAAGTCCAACATTGACAGCGGCACCTTCCGTCCGCTCCAGTTAGCCGCCACCCAGGCCTACGACAACTCTCCCGAGTGGCACCACGAGGCCAACGTAGTGACTTACCAGTCGCGCCGTCAGCTGGCCGAACAAATCATGGCCACCCTGGGCTGCACTTTCGATCCGGCTCAGGTGGGCATGTTTCTCTGGGGCCGCATTCCCGACCATTACCACAACGCTGAAGAGCTGACCGAACGCGTTCTGAACGAGGCACACGTATTCATCACCCCGGGATTCATCTTCGGAAGCAACGGCGAGCGTTACGTCAGGATCTCCCTCTGCGCCAAGCCCGACAAGCTGAAAGAAGCCTTGCAAAGAATTATCACAACAAACATCAAATAAACATCCGATTATGAAGAACAGAGTGCTTTTTCTCCTTATCACCCTCATGGGTACATCGCTTTACGCTCTCGGACAGAGTGCAAAGAACAAAGGTTACGTCATCGTAACCGACTACCTGAAGGCTGACGGCAAGAAAGACGTCAGCGATGCCATTCAGAAAATCATTGACACCAACCCCAACCGCACCATTTACTTCCCCGATGGGGTCTATCTCATCAGCAAACCCATTCTTACCCCTGCCGATCCCAGGAAGAGCGTGTCGCTCTCTCTTTCCAACTACGCCATTATCCGCGCCACGGACGACTGGAGCAGCGAGGAAGCCATGATTCGCCTGGGTGGCAAGGACCCGTTCAACACCATCACCATTCCGGGAAGCAACTATTACCTTGAGGGCGGCATCATTGACGGCAAGGGAATTGCCAAAGGCGTTTCCATCGATAGCGGAAGAGAAACGGCCATTCGTCAGACCTCCATCAAGAATGTCACCATTGGCATACACATCAAGCACGGTGCCAATAGCGGTTCGTCCGACAGCGACATCAATAATGTGAACATCGTAGGCAACTTCAAGTCAGACTGCACGGGTGTGCTCATTGAAGGCTTTGACAATACGCTCTCCAACATGCGCATAGGCGGTGTTCACGTAGGCGTTCGCTTGAAGTCCGGAGGCAACAGCCTGAAGAACATCCATCCTTTGTTCTACAACTCCACGGAAAACTACGAAACCAGCTGCGGCTTCATTGACGAGAGCAACAACAACTGGTATGACTTCTGCTACAGCGACCAGTTTGCCATTGGTTTCTACAGCTTCGGCGGTCGCAGTTACTACAACGGCTGCTTTGCCTACTGGTACTCCAATCATGGTAAGCGCCATACCATCTTCAAGAGCAAGGGCCGCTTCACGTCAAGCGTAATGAACATGACTGCCGGCATGAACAAGCACAATGCAGCTCCTGAAAACGTCATTCTCGACGCTGCCGAAGACGGGGGCACCGGAATGTTCTTCGACCTTAACGTGTCCGACTTCTCCGTCCTGACCGACCACTCCCACGAAAAATACATGAGATAACCCTCTATCAAATAACTTTTATGGAACTCGATCTTCTTCCACTCAATCTCCCGGGCGTGCCCGACCAGCGTCCACTTGTCATAGCTGGTCCTTGTAGCGCCGAAACCGAAGAACAAGTCATGTCGGCAGCCCGACAGCTCAGCCACAACGGCATTAAAATCTTTCGCGCAGGCATCTGGAAGCCGCGCACCAAGCCCGGAGGCTTCGAGGGCAACGGCGAAAAGGCCCTCCCCTGGCTGCAACGCGTGAAGGCCGAAACCGGCATGCTCACCAGCACTGAGGTGGCCACTCCCCACCACGTGGAGGCTGCCCTCAAGGGCGGTGTCGACCTGCTCTGGATCGGTGCACGCACCAGTGCCAACCCCTTTGCGGTGCAAGACATTGCCGACGCCCTGCGCGGCGTGGATGTTCCCGTATTGGTGAAAAACCCCGTCAATCCCGACCTGGAACTCTGGATAGGCGGCATGCAGCGCATCAATGGCGCCGGCATCAAGCGGCTGGCCGCCATTCATCGCGGCTTCACCACCTACGATAAGACCATCTACCGCAACCTCCCCATGTGGCACGTCCCCATAGAGTTGCGCCGCCGCATGCCGGGACTCCCCATTTTCTGCGATCCCAGCCACATCGGCGGTCGCCGCGAGCTTGTCGCTCCGCTTTCGCAACAGGCCATGGACCTGGGTTTCGACGGACTCATCATTGAGAGCCACTGCAACCCCGACGCTGCCTGGAGCGACGCCAAGCAGCAGGTTACGCCCGACGTACTGAGCTTCATTCTCGACAAACTCGTGGTGCGCAGCGTCAGCGACTCCACCGAGAGCCTCAAGTCGCTGCGCCAGCAAATCGACGAACTGGACAACGACCTCATTCAGCAGCTCTCCAAGCGCATGCGCATCAGCCGCGAAATCGCACAATACAAGAAGGACCACAATGTGGCCGTTGTGCAAACCGGCCGCTACAACGAAATCCTCGACAAGCGCGGAGCGCAGGGCGTGCTCTGCGGCATGAGCAGCGACTTCATGAAGGCCATTTTCGAAGCCATCCATGCCGAGAGCGTGCGTCAGCAGATTGAAATCATCAACAAGTAAGCTACCACTGCATCGTCAAGCAGTCATAACCAAGTACAGAAAATGAAAATCTTAGTATTAGGGGCCGGCAAGATGGGGTCTTTTTTCATTGACCTCCTCAGCTTTGAGCACGAAACTGCCGTCTACGACATTGACCCCAAGCGCATGCGCTTCGTCTACAACACGCAGCGCTTCACCACCCTGGACGAAATCAAGAACTTCCAGCCTGAGCTGGTGATCAACGCCGTATCGCTCAACTACACCATAGAGGTGTTCAATCAGGTTACCCCCTACCTTCCCTCCGACTGCATACTGAGCGACATTGCCTCCGTAAAGACCAACCTCAAGGAGTATTATGACCAATGCGGTTTTCGCTACGTGTCCACCCACCCCATGTTTGGCCCCACGTTTGCCAATCTGGGCGCGCTCAGCAATGAGAATGCCATCATCATCAATGAGGGCGACTACATGGGCCGCGTGCTGTTTCGCGACATCTACAGCCGCCTGGGGCTCCACATCTGCGAATACACCTTTGCCGAACACGACGAAATCGTGGCCTACTCGCTGTCCATTCCCTTCGTGTCGACCTTCGTCTTTGCAGCCGTGATGAAGCATCAGGACGCTCCGGGCACCACCTTCAAGCGCCACATGGCCATAGCCAAAGGGGTGCTCAGCGAGGATCGCACCCTGCTGCGCGAAATTCTGTTTAATCCGCGCACTTCAGGTCAGGTGAGCAAAATCCGCCAGGAGCTCAAGGAACTCATCGGCATCATTGACCAAAAGGACGAGCCGGCCCTCAACGACTACATTGACCGCATCAGGCAAAACATCAAATAAGCCACTCAGACCACCCATGAAACTACCATTTGCCAGCGACTACATGCACCTGTGCCACCCCGAGCTGCTGCGCAGGATGCAGCTCACGGCCAACGACGCCTTCCCGGGCTATGGAGCCGACGAACTGTGCCTTTCGGCCAAAGAAAAGATACGCAAGGCCATCGACTGCCCTGAGGCAGAGATTCACTTCCTCATAGGCGGCACTCAGACCAACGTAGTGGCCATCGATGCCCTCATACAGCCCTACCAGGGAGTAATGGCAGCCGAGAGCGGCCACATCAACGTTCATGAGGCCGGCGCCGTAGAAGCCACGGGCCACAAGGTACTCACCCTTCCCCACCACGGCGGCAAGGTGGCGACGCAGGACGTGGAGCGCTATCTCACCTCCTTCTATTCCGACCACGCCTGGGAGCATTCTGTGCAGCCAGCCTTGCTCTACATCACCCATCCTACGGAGCTCGGCACGCTCTACACCCTGCAAGAGCTCACAGCGCTTTCCGACCTGTGCCATGCCCACGACGTCCGCCTCTATCTGGACGGAGCCCGTCTGGGCTACGGACTCTCGGCCACCGGCACGGACATCACCCTGCCCGACATAGCACGCCTCTGCGACGCCTTCTACATAGGCGGAACCAAGGTGGGAGCGCTCATGGGCGAAGCCCTTGTTTTCCCTGCCCCCACGATCGTAAGCCATGTGTTCACCCAGATAAAGCGCCACAACAGCCTGCTGGCCAAGGGATGGGCCATAGGCATGCAGTTCGATGCCCTGTTTACCGACCAACTCTATTTCAACATTGCTCGCCACGCCATCCTAATGGCCCAGCGGCTCAAGGACGGGCTGCGCAGCAAGGGCATAGCGCTCTATGCCGACTCTCCCACAAACCAGCAGTTTGTGGTACTGCAAGATGCCCAGGCAGAGAGGCTCATGGAGCACGTAGCCTGCGAGGTATGGGCCCATCTGCCCAACGGGCAGAAAGCCGTAAGGCTCTGCACCTCGTGGCACACCACGGAGCAGGAAGTAGACCAGTTGCTCTCCCTGCTCTGAGCCGGACGGCCCCCATGCGTCGCAACGCAACGTCCTTGGGGCAGACACTCTGAGCGCCATTGCATAAGGGGCACTTCCCCTGAAGGCCTGCCTCCCGATGTAGCGCATGCCTGCACTCCATCAGGGGAGAAACGCTGTGCAAGTATGGATTTGTTAAAATCCCCTGGGGAGTTTTAACATTTAAGTGTGGTTTAGTTAAAATCACCCGGGGAGGTCTTAACATTCACCTGTGGCATGGTTAAAATCACCCGGGGAAGTCTTAACATTCAAGTGTGGTACGGGCCGCTTCCCCGTGGGAGTCAAGGCACAGGCCTATCGTATGGCCCCAACCCTCAGGGGAGCCACGGCTGGCACCTGCTGCAGGGAAAGAAACCCTCAGAAACAGACCATGAGCGATGGCAAACCAGCGTTTCGCCCCTTGGGAATGGAGCCGCACCATAGGCCACCCTCGCATTATCATGAATTAAATAAGACGAAACGGCATTTTTTGCCTATCTTTGCACCATTAACATTCATCCGTAAGCAACATGCATAGCCTAAAACAGCTCCTCATTGCATCCATCTGTCTGCTTCCCATCGGCACCCTGGCACAAACCGCAGCCGGCTTTGCCCAGCTCAACGCCAAGGCCGAACAGCAATACCTGCACCCCATCCGCCCGGGCCAGGAGGGCAAGGCACCATTCTGGAACGCCTTTGCCCATCGTTTCATCTATGCGCCAGCCTTCCCCTTCCAGAAAGTGGCTGGAGCACGGAAGTATCGCTTTGAGCTTACGACCGAGAGCGGAGCGCAATTTTCCTTCACCCACAAGAATCCGCAGGCCTGCATAGCCCCCGAGGTGTGGCAGAAACTGCCTGAAGGCAAGGTGACACTCACCCTCAGCGCGCTCAACGCCAAGGGACAGCCCATAGGCGAGAGCCAGACACGCAGCTTTACGCGCGACTACCCCTTCCACAGCCCCTACCCCGAAGCGCCCTACAGCTACCGCGAAGCGGCCGAGAGGGGATTGCTCTACGTTCACCGCATGCCCCAGATACAGCACTGGCGCACCTCCACGGAACCCGACATGAGCTACTCATACCATACCTATCCCTGCAAAATCATAGGAGCTACCATACGCTGCGAATGCATGCTGGCACGCCTCAGGCCCGAATACCGCCAAGAGGCCCTTGAAACAGCTCGGGGAGCGGCGGCCTTCCTGATGAAGGAGAGCCGGCCCGAGGGCAGCCCGTTGGCCTATTTTCCTCCCACCTATTACAACAAGGGGGGTGGGAAGCACGCCACCAACTTCAAGGAGAACCAAAACAAGACCATGATGCTCGAAGCCATTATCGTAGGCGACGCCATGCTCGACCTCTACGAGGCCACCCACGAGCAGCAATACTTGGACCACGCCCTGGGCATAGCCGCCACCTACCAGCGCATGCAGAAGGCCGACGGGTCGCTGCCCATCAAGGTAGACTACCTCACGGGCGAACCGGTGAACCAGGTGAGCGCCATGCTGGGCCACTATCTGCGCTTCGTGCAGCGGCTCCATCGCGACTTTGGCCACACCGAATACCTCAAGGCCGAAGCCCTGGGCGACCGATGGATGAAGCAAGGACCCATGAAAACCTTCGACCTCACGGGGCAGTTTGAAGACGTGAGCGTGCAAGGCCTGAAACCCTATGAGAACCTGACCAATGTAACGGCATGCATCTACGCCACCTACCTGACCTACAAGCCGCGGCCCACGCGTCGGGAACTCCGCGATGCCTATGACCTCATCAGCATGAGCGAGGATCAGTTCGTACACTGGCGCCCCGTGGGCAAGGACTACCCCACACCGAGCGTGTTCGAGCAGCATAAATTCCAGCAACCCATCAACAGCAGCACGGCCAACGTGGCCGAAGCCCTCATAGGCTACTGGAGCCACACCGGCGACGAACTGGCCTACCAGAAAGCCAAGGCACTGATGGACTGCATCGTAAGAACGCAGGACGAAGCCACCGGCTACCTGCCCACCTCGCTGCGCGGACTCAAGAACTATGGCTACCACTGGGTAAACTGCACCTACAACACCGCCGAAATCCTGCTGCTCATGGAACAGACGCAACTTTCTCACGACAAGCAAAAGTAATGGAACTCTACCTCATTCGCCACACCAAGGTAGCCCTCAGCGAGCCCACCTGCTACGGCCAGACCGACGTGGACGTATGCTCCACGTTCTTAGAGGAAGCAGCCCTCACCAAGAAGCGCCTCTCGGGAGTAACGTTCGACAAGGTATACAGCAGCCCCTATCGCCGCGCACTGAAGCTCGCAGCCTATTGCGGCTACCCCGACGCACAGACGGACAACCGCCTGAAGGAAATGTCAATGGGAGAATGGGAGATGCGCCCCTTCAGCCTCATACCCGAAGCGCACATCGACGAGTGGTATTCCCACTTCATCGACATCAAGATGCCCGGCGGAGAGTCAACACGCGACGTCATCAGGCGCATGCAGAGCTTCTTCTTCGAGCTACGCACGCAGCCCTACAGCCGCGTGGCCATATTCTACCACGGATGCGCCATACTCTGTACGCGCATCCTCTTTGGCGACCTGCCCGAAACGGCAGGCTTCAATGATGTAACTGATTTTGGCGGAGTGCAGGTCCTGACCATCTAAGGTTTAGATCCCCTTGTTGCCTATCGGCATACGGTAGATGTAAACATTAGTGTCGTAGCGCTCAAAACCAAAGGTTTTCACAAACTGATTGCCAGCCACGCGCCTGTCGCTGGCCGTGAGCATCACGCTGGGAGCCCCAATGTAGTGGGCAAACTTCAGCACCTGGTCCATCATGGTGTGGGCAAGGCCGCGCAGGCGGTATTTCTCGTCCACCACAAAGTCGTCAATCCAGGCTCTGGGTGCAGAACAGGTCTGACACACGTTCACCGTCACCATTCCCCACACCTGATTGGGATCCTCGCCGGGCTCCGTATGCTCGGGGCGAAGGAAGAACAGATGCGACGAGGTGGAATTAAGAATGGTAATCAACGTATACTTCAGGAAAGCACTGCGGTTTTCCGTATATTGTGCCAATAAGCGCTGCACATCGTTCAACACACTCTCCGAAAATTCGGTAACCTCCACAAGCTTGGCATGCAGACGTTCAGGATTTTGCTGCTGATTTTCCATATTGACCTCACTTTAATAATTCATTTTTCAAATAACAGGAGTTTCCTAAGCCGCGAAATTAGCAATAAGCCGCCATTCCAACAAGTTCCACCTCCAGTTTTTCTCAGTTTTGCCTGAAGTTCACCCCCTTGCAGCCCCGATTTGCCAAGGCGGAGTGCCCTTCATTTACGTATATAACGCCAATTACCGACATTTAGTACATTTCCCATGGATTATTCGTCACATTCACTCCTATAAGCCGCGATACCCAGCTGCCCTGTCAGCGAGCAAACAGAGTATCACGGCTCACCGTGTCAGCCTAAAGGCACTAATCCTTCAAATGTAAGGATAGCGAATTAAGAAACAAGCGGTATTTTCCCCAGCAGGACAGAAGCAATCTAAACTAATCGTTTGATATTCACCTGAATAGTTTTATCAACTCTTAAGATAATGTACTGTCGTTGGGTACATCCACGCTCAGCCATTGCAACTTTCCATGTTGAGGCTGGAAGTTCAATTCCGTCATGTCAGGCGTAACATCTAAGAGCGTCAAAATAAGCGTATCCTCCTCTAAACGAGGCACCCAATAGGACATGTCAGCAGGAACGAACACCTGTTGCACCATGAATGGCTCAATGCTCTTGAGTGCTATGCTGTCTCCGCGATGAACTTTTACCGACCCTGTGCCAAATAGGGGATATGATGGATCACAAATCCAGACCTCCTCATCATGAGAGCACGAAACAAAAATTCCCCCTATTGCAAGGAATACAAATATTATGAGTTTATTCATGCCAGTTAATTCTCTTTACCAAGAAATATTGTACATCTTCAATTGGACAATAATCAATTATATAATCATTGTCGTAATCTCTTATTGAAATATAATATGTATCAAATGTATTAGCAGAATAATAACCGTTATCTAAACCATTCCAACCCCAATTAACATGGTTGTACTTGTAGTAAGTTGTACTTTCACTTTGAAGAACCCAAGTAGATGTACCTCCAGCCATAAGGTATTCACGGGTGTAAATATAATAGTTGTATACCCCATCTACAACCCATCCATGCCCATCACCCTCATCATCACTACTGGAAGCTTTATCTTTAATTTTAACAAACATCAATGCTTTCCACCCCTCCTCTAATGGATTTGCCAAACATCCAGCAGAATATGTCTTCGATGAACTTACATTATAGCCTAAGCCCGTCAGGGCATTTTTAATATTCACTGAAGTTGTTCCTGTAGACTTTGGATCAGTATTATAATAATTACTATTTGACCTATATCCTATTTCACGACATATATAACTTATCTGGTTATGGGTTTGAATATTGCAAGTATCCCCCGATTTTACATGATCATTAATGCGACCCCAATCTATCGTTATTGTTGGAGCATCTTCTAAATATGTTAGATGCAACGTAGAAGGATAGCTGAAATAGGACATGATAATGAATGCAGTAGTATTCATACAGCCAGAAATCTTATTTGGGCAAGACCAACCTTCAGGATTACGTTGTCCCCATCTTTTTGTTATAACGGGATAAACCCTACTCGTAACGACTTTCTCGCTAACACGCTTCGTCTGGTCAAATTGGGGATTAGGAGTATATCCACCGCCACTGGTTGTATCCGTTTCATCAATAAGAAGACTATCATTTAACTTCGTTGAATCAAGAGGTGGATGCTTTATGAGCATAATACGCTGTTTGGCTAACTCCATATACAATTTGAATCCAAGATTTTCAATGTCCTCCGCCGGATCATAATGGCCCGACTCCGTCACGGCAATGAGTCCTTCGGTAGCAGGATTGGCCGACACTATGACGTAGCCCTGATTGTCTTCGTAATTAAAGACATACATCAGTGTATCAGAATCATACGCTCCTGTAGCACCTTTCGTTCGCGGAAAAACCACAGCTTTCACTCCCTCGCTCATGTCCAACATCCGTTTTACATTTGCCGATTTGGTCTTAACGCCATCATCCTCAAGCATGGCTGAAGCGTCTTTCGCAATTTGTAATGCCTCATCATAGGTTCTGATTTTTGAAGAAACCGTACTTTCATCTGGTGTTTCAATATTAACACCATCCAGAACCTCATCGTTTGTACACGCAGCCACCAATAGAAGG
This sequence comes from Bacteroidaceae bacterium, assembly GCA_017468985.1. Taxonomy (GTDB): domain Bacteria; phylum Bacteroidota; class Bacteroidia; order Bacteroidales; family Bacteroidaceae; genus UBA6382. Next base: position 17,862 of record JAFUHF010000030.1, on the reverse strand, counting down.
CCGCTGAACAAAGAAACCAATTTACTTTTTATCATTGTCTCGTTTCTTGCCGCCAATGTTACTATTTATCCTTTCAAGGAATTGCATGCGGAGCATATTCCATCTATTACGGGCAGCAACTCTCAGGGCGGCGTATGACTGACAGCGTTCACCACGTGTTTCTGCATGCAAATGTATGAAATCCGCGCAATACCACATCTATTCTACTAGAAGAAAATGCAGATATTTTTAAAATACTGAACTATTCAACGGGGACTATGTAGAATTTCTCAGCTCCTACGGCGCAACTTCAAAAAGTATATATCACCAGGCCGCTTATTACTCAAAAGCGCGACTGTCAATTTGTCAGGCAATCAGTACTATTTGTGCCAAAATGTCAGCAGAGAAAGCAATGGCAGGTTATTTGGAAGAATATGGGCAAACGAAAAATAACAATAGCATTATGAACATCGACAAATATACCATCAAAGCACAAGAAGCCATACAGACCGCACTGAGATGCGCTTCGCAGAGAGGCCAGCAGGCCATTGAGCCCGAACACCTGCTCTATGGTATCATGGAAGTGGGCGAGAACGTTACCCAGTTCCTATTTAGCAAACTGAGCATCAACCGCCAACAGCTGCAATCTATCTTGGAGAGTCAGCTCCGGTCGCTGCCCAAGGTGGAAGGCGGACAGCCTTACCTTTCCACCACCATGCAGCAGGTACTTTCGAAAGCCGAAGATGTGGCCCAAAAGCAGGGTGACGACTTTACAGGCATTGAGGCCTTGATACAGGCATTGCTTGAGGTAAAAAGCACCGTGAGCGGCATACTGAAGGACAGCGCAATGACGGCCGAAGGACTGCGCAAAGCCATTCAGGAACTGCGCGGCGGCAGCAAGGTCAGCAGCCAGACGGCCGAAGACACCTATCAGTCACTGCAGAAGTATGCCCACGACCTCGTAAAAGATGCTCGCGAAGGCAAGCTGGACCCCGTCATCGGTCGCGACGACGAGATACGACGCGTGCTCCAGATACTGAGCCGACGCACCAAGAACAACCCTATCCTGATCGGTGAACCGGGAACGGGTAAGACCGCCATCGTGGAGGGTCTGGCCGAGCGCATCATGAAGGGCGACGTGCCTGAAAATCTGCGCAACAAACGCCTCTTCTCACTCGACATGGGTGCCCTCATCGCCGGAGCGAAGTATAAGGGAGAGTTTGAAGAAAGGCTGAAAAGCGTGGTGAGCGAAGTAAAGAAAAGCGATGGCAACATCATCCTCTTCATTGACGAAATCCACACCTTAGTGGGTGCCGGAAAGAGCGAGGGAGCCATGGACGCTGCCAACATACTGAAACCAGCCCTGAGCCGCGGCGAGATACGCACCATCGGAGCCACCACGCTCGACGAGTATCAGAAATACTTCGAAAAGGACAAGGCTTTGGAGCGGAGGTTCCAAATCGTGATGGTGGACGAACCGAGCACGGAGGACAGCATCAGCATACTGCGCGGACTGAAGGAGCGCTACGAGAATCACCACAAGGTGAGGATTCAGGACGATGCCGTGATAGCCACCGTGCAGCTGTCCCAACGATATATCAGCGACCGTTTCCTGCCCGACAAGGCCATTGACCTCATGGATGAAGCCGCGGCCAAGCTGCGTATGGAGCGCGACTCCCTGCCCGAAGAGCTCGACGAAACAGTGCGCCGCCTCAGGCAGTTGGAGATAGAACGCGAAGCCATTAAGCGCGAAGGCGACGACGGTAAACTGGAGCAGCTGGGCAAGGAAATCAGCGACCTGCGCGAACAGGAGCAGAGCCAGCGCGCAAAGTGGCAGAGCGAAAAGGCCATGGTAGACAAGATTCAGCAGCACAAGCAAGAGATCGAGAACCTGAAGTTCGAAGCCGACCGCGCCGAGCGCGAAGGCAACTACGAGCACGTAGCCGAAATCCGCTACGGTAAACTGCGCCAGCTTGAACAGGACATCGACCACATTCAGCAGCAATTGGCAGAAGCTCAGGGCGGCAGTGCCATGATCAAGGAAGAGGTCACGGCCGACGATATTGCCGAAGTGGTGAGCCGATGGACGGGCATTCCCGTAAGCCGCATGTTGCAGAGCGAACGCGAGAAGCTGCTCAACATGGAAGCTGAGCTCCACAAGCGCGTTATCGGTCAGGACGAAGCCATTCAGGCCGTGAGCGATGCCGTTCGCCGCAGCCGCGCCGGTGTGCAGGACCCCAAAAGGCCTATCGGTTCTTTCATCTTCCTCGGCACCACCGGTGTGGGTAAGACGGAGCTGGCCAAGGCTTTGGCCGAATACCTCTTCAACGACGAGAGTATGATGACGCGCATCGACATGAGCGAATATCAGGAGAAGTTCAGCGTGTCGCGGCTCATCGGAGCACCTCCAGGCTACGTGGGTTACGACGAAGGCGGACAGCTCACCGAGGCCGTACGGCGCAAGCCCTACTCCGTAGTACTATTCGACGAGATTGAGAAAGCCCACCCCGACGTATTCAACATACTGCTGCAAGTGCTCGACGACGGCCGTCTCACCGACAACAAGGGGCGCGTGGTGAACTTCAAGAACACCATCATCATCATGACCAGCAACATGGGCAGCCAGTACATCCAAAGCCGCTTCGACGAAATGAGTCGCAAGAACGATGCCGAAAAAGTGGTGATACTTGAGGACACCAAGCGCGAAGTGATGAGCATGCTCAAGAAGACCATCCGCCCAGAGTTTCTGAACCGTATAGACGAGATCATCATGTTCGAGCCACTCAACCAGAGCCAGATAGAAGACATTGTACGCATTCAGATCGGCATCGTGAGCCGCCACCTACAAGAGAACGGCATCACGCTGCAAGTGACCGACGACGCTGTCCGTCTGCTTGGCAAGGCCGGCTACGATCCTGAATTTGGAGCACGCCCCGTGAAGCGAGCCATACAGCGCGACCTGCTCAACGACCTGAGCAAGACCATTCTCTCCGGCCATCTCGACCGCACAAAGCCGATAGTTGCCGAAGCGAAGAACGACACCATCATGTTCACAAACGCTTTCGTTAAGCCATGAGCAAAGAAGGCGAAGGATGAAATCCAACGAAAAACATTTCTATTTCATCATAACGAAACGGGACATCTGCCTATCATAGGCCGATGCCCCGTTATTCTTTTCTCAGTACTTCATTTCATCAATTAGGTCTTATTGATAAATAACATTGTACAAACTATCATGAGTTTCACGGCTTTTCATTAACTTTGCAAGCGAATATTGAATACGATAACACATCTATATGAAAAGAGTAATGAGCATCTGCCTGATAGTAGCTATGGCGCTTCTTACGGCATCGGCACAAGAAAGTGTGTATGACTTTACAGTGAAGAACGAGAGTGGAAAAGACGTTTTACTAACGGAATATAAGGGCAAGGTATTGCTGATCGTAAATACTGCCACACGTTGCGGATTCACGCCACAGTACAAAGAACTTGAAGCACTCTACGAGAAGTATCACGACGATGGGCTTGAGATTCTGGACTTTCCTTGCAACCAATTCGGTGAACAAGCCCCAGGGACCATACAGGAAATCCACCAATTTTGCACGGCAAACTTCGATATTCAATTCCCTCAGTTTGACAAGATTGATGTGAATGGTCCCAACGAGTCACCGCTCTATGCCTACTTGAAAGCACAAAAAGGTTTCGGTGGTTTCGACCTCACTGACAAGACGGGGAAACTCATGGACGAGATGTTGCGGAAGCAGGATGCCAACTATGACAAGATGCCCAGTATCAAATGGAATTTTTCCAAATTTCTCGTCAGTCGCGACGGACGCGTAGTGAAACGCTACGAGCCGACGGAAAGAATCGCCACAATCGAGACCGACGTACAGGTGGAACTTAATACCGTACTCAGTACCATCATGTCGAGACGGAGCGTACGTAAGTATCTTGACCGTCCAGTGGAACATGAGAAGTTAGAAATGCTCATTCGCTGCGGCATCAATGCTCCGAATGGGATGAACGCCCAGTCGTGGCAAGTGCGAGTAGTAGAAGAACCGAAGCTCATTGCACAAGTGAACGAGGTCTTCGTAAAAGCCAATCCAGACATGGTGAAGCGCGATCCTAACTTCAAGAACATGTTCCGCAATGCACCTAATCTCATCTGCATCTGCACGCCCACCAAGGGTGGTGGAGAACTTGAGGCAGGCCTGATGGGTGAGAACATTATTCTCGCTGCACAGTCAATGGGCCTCGGCACATGCTGTCTCGGTGGTCCCGTACGTTTTCTGAAAACTAATCCAAATGCGAAGTTCTTCCTCGACCGTCTTGACATCCCCACCGACTACCAACTATGCTACATCATAGCCGTGGGCTATCCAGACGAGCAACCAGAAGCAAAGCCACGCGACGAGAGCAAGGTGAAATTCATCAAATAATGTTCATTAAACTAACGGGACAAGGTTGTTATTGAATTATACTTATTATCAAATCAGAAGACTATTGCCATAAAATGAAAGGAAATACAAAGGAAATCTATCTGGCAGGTGGATGCTTTTGGGGAACAGAGCACTACTTTAAGCAAATCAAAGGTGTCGTATTCACAGAAGTAGGCTATGCCAATGGAATCACTGAGCATCCTACTTACGAACAGGTATGTACTGACACTACTCGCTTCGTTGAGACTGTCCGCATTGTTTATGACCCAACAATGATTGACTTACGCTTTCTATTGAAGATGTATTTCAAAGCCATCGACCCCATCAGCGTAAACAAGCAAGCACACGATGTCGGAACACAGTATCGCACAGGCATCTATTATACTGACGATGCCGACCTTTCCGTTATTGAAGCAGTCTGGCAGGAAGAACAGCTGAAATACAAGGAGCCACTTGCCGTAGAAAAGCAACCATTGGTAAATTTCTACAAAGCCGAAAAATATCATCAAGACTATCTCGAAAAAAATCCAGACGGTTACTGCCATTTACCAACTGCTCTATTCGAGTTTGCACGAAATGCGAATATATCACCAACAATAACAAATACGACCAACAATTAACGAAAGGCATCTGATAACGATTATAACAGATATATGAAAGAAACGAGGAACTTGTGGCGCATGTTACTGCTTATGATATGCGGCATGTTGCTGATGCAATCATCTCGAACGGAGGCAACACTCGTGAGTATGGATTTGGGCGGCCCTATGGGCGAACGCTTCGAGAATAACATGGAGCATTGGTGCTCTCAGCTCCGTATGCCAACCCGGGCATGATTCAGATGTACTTCCGCAGAAACGAGCCGCACCAAAACATTGTACCCTGATACGGCGAATTTACTGGCAACCTATCGCACGGCTTTCACCAATATATGGCATGGCATCCGCGACAACGACCGACACAACACATCTGGAGGGTAAGGCGTCGATATACATGGGGCCGATATTGCTTGCCCGTAACCAACGCTTCGCCATAAAACCGAGTCGAGCGCATTGGAAATCAGTTCGCTGAAGGTAGAGAGGGCTTCGTCTACCGACGATATTTTTCCGCAGCCCTACTTGTTAGTAAAAGCTTCAGACAGCAAGGGCAACGTTTTTCGGCTTTGCGACTTCGCCAGTGCCGCCAGACGGGAACTTCGTACACCACATGGATTCCCTCCATTTGAACCCGTATCAGTTATTAGACTTTATATCAGAGTGATTTTTATTTTGAGCAGTTTGTAAGGTCATACATAGAAAGCGTAGTGGGCTACGTCGAGATAACTGGCTTTGCAAAATGCCAAAAGAAAGATTGCTATGGCATAAAGAGAGACTTCGCAGCTACCATGTTCTTGCTTTTCTGGTTTAATGACCTATCTGGGTTGAACATAAGGGGACATTCACCTTTAGCGAATGTCCCCTTATGCTAATCTTCATTATAAGCAGGTCAAGCCTCGGTCTGCGGTTCTGCAGCAGCTTCCTCAGCACCCTCATCGGGAGTGGAAAAGTCGGTAATGCCATTCTCTACAAGAATGTTGTACCAACTGATGACCTTACGAATGTCGTTGGGATAAACGCGGTCGCGGTCATACTGTGGCAAGACCTTGGCCATGAACTTAGCCAAATCCTCCTTAGAAGCCTTCTTGGGGTCAATGTCCACCTTCTTTCCTTCGTTGAACTTGAATACATTGTCGAACACGCTGCTGAGCAGCACGTCATCGTCATCGGTATACATCGAAATGTCGTTGAGCGACGTCACCTTATCGCGCAGTCCTACGGACATACGCTTCTTTTGCTCATCGAGCGATTCCACAATGAGTGTTGACCTGCCACGCGACAAGAGCACATAGAGGCCAGGTTTTCCTGAGATTGATAATATGGTTTTCTCCATGATTGATAAGCTTGATTTGTTTTTTGACTTTCGAGGCACAAAGTTAAGCCTTATGGCCGAAATAGCAAGGAGGCAACCCTGAAAAACTCATTCCTCAGCTGCGATTTGGGCCATGAGACGTGATGTGAGCTTACGAATCTGGACCTCCACGTCATGCTTGCCATTGTTGAGCACCACAAAGCTGGAAAGCTCCGCCTTACGTTCCTCGCTCATCTGTAATGCCATCCAGCGAAGCACTTCCTCACGGCTCTTGCCGTCGCGCGCCATCACCCTGGCAATGCGCACTTCTTCCGGAGCCGTAACAAGCACGGACCAGTCCACCTCGCTCTGGAAGCCGGATTCAAACAGCAGGGCACTCTCCATGGCCACGAGCGGAGCCTCCTGCTGCGCCATCCACCGACGAAAGCGGATCCTCACCTGCGGATGAACAATGGCATTGACCGCCGTTGCGGCATCCTCACCACTGCGGATAAAGGTCGAAATCAAAGGCTTATTGAGCTCCCCTGTGGGTAGCAGCACGTCGGCCTGAAGCAAATGGAAAAGCTGGGAATGAATCTGAGGATTGGAGAGCATCTCGCAGCGCGCCTCCTCGTCAGTATAGAATACGGGGATTTGCAAACGCTCCAAAATGCGACATACATAGCTCTTTCCGCTGCCAATGCCCCCCGTGATGCCAAGGCTAAGTCTCTTCTTCTGTAACATCTTCAATGAGAAAGTCTACGACATCGGGCACAATGCGCACATGCGAAACGCCGGCAGGCAGCGAGCGCAACGAAAGATGCACCTTCCCGTCGGTCACCTTGAGCAGGTCTTCATACCTGACCACCAGGGTAAAGTCGTCTGCAGTGATTTTGCGGTAATTGCTCATTCCCACCTGAAAAATGATTTTCACATTGGTAGGAAAAGTGCGCAGCATCTTGGAAGCAGGAAAGTTGACCCACCTCACGGGCACGCTTACCGTTTTTTCCGTCATTTGGTCTACGTTAATGTTGACATCCACCGAAGCCGGCACAAACTTCACACCGGGCACCGTCTGGAGAGCCACCTCCTCTGTGGTGCTCTCCGAAATATTGGTCAGATAAAGCGGTACGGTCTTCGCCAAACGCATGGTGTCTAAAATACTCTTTGCCGCATACACCGTGACGGAATCGGGCGCTACGCTCACCGACGATATGCCATAGAAGCGCTCCGGCTTCAGCGTAGACTTCAGTGCAACAGGCATCTTCACATTCAGCCCATAATTGTAATAATACTCCAACGCCGTGCGGCGAAACGACACCAGTTTCGTTGTGGGTGCCAACTTCTGCGTAAGGCGTTTGGTAAGGTCGGCCGTTGGTACCACCACATGGCCCGATTGCTGGTCGTAATTCTTGAAGTCCAGATTCACGGTGGGCAGTCCGGCATATTCGTAGTTGAGCAGTTGGCTACCGCGGTCCTTGAGCACCACGCGGAAGGATGATGGCAAGTCAGTAGTGATCACCACATTGTTGGGCACTCCGCGCAGCTTCAATGCCACGGAAAATTCCCTTTCATATTCGTCGCTAAGTGCCAGGAAAAACCAGAATGCGGCCGACAGTGCCAAAAAGAATAAGAACACAAGGGAGTTTCTGTCCCTCATTTGGGAAAGAAGCTTCCTTATTCTAATCCATTTTCTTGCAAAACCGCCCATGCGGAATGCCTAAGAGATAGGGGATTATTTCTTTTCTGCTTGTTGCTGCTGTGCACTTGCAGCATCGGCATAGATGCAGTTGCGGTCAATGCGCACCTTCACATCCTTTGCAATTTCCAAGACGATGATGTTTTCCGCCTCGTCGATCTGACGGATAGTGCCATGCAGCCCACCGGCAGAAATCACTTCCTGTCCCACATGGAGTGCCTTGCGGAACTTCTCTATTTCCTTCTGCTTCTTCTGCTGTGGTCTGATCATGAAGAAATACATGATGGCAAACAGCGCAATGATCATGATCCAAAAACCAAAACCCGAACCTGCCGGTGCACCACCGGCAGCCTGTAACCAAACGATTAACTGAGTTGTCATACTTGATTCTTATTTAAATAACTTTTGTTCTTCTTTCAGGGAATGCACAGCGTGATCCAGCACACCGTTGATAAAGGGAGCACTTTTGGGAGAGCTGTAGAGCTTGGCCAGATTGAGATATTCATTCATCGTTACTCGGATGTCAATCGAGGGAAAGCTGATGATTTCGGCCAATGCACACATCATGATCACCACGTCCATCACGGCAATGCGACTGAAGTCCCAATTCTGCGTGTTCTCGCGGATGATCTCCTCATATTCCGAACGATGCGACAGGATGGTCTGAAACAGTCGACCGGCAAACTCCTGATCCTCGTCTTCGCTGTAAGCCGGCAACAGCGGCTGGTCGGCCCCATTGCTTTCTTCAAACCGCTTAATGGTTTTCAGCACAAAGGTATCAATGAGTTCCTTGTCATCGTTCCAATAGAGGCACCACTCCTCTAGCACGGTGTCAATCCTTTCATTAGCAAAGATAAACGTCTTGTAAGCCTTGCGCCAAAACTCGCGGTCCACATTGTAGCTGTCCTCCTCATTGGCCAAGTACTGCTCATAGAGGGGGCTCTCCGTTATGTCTTTGTAAAGGCTGCGTATCACGTCTTCGGCATCGGTCCAGCGAAAAGTCTGCCGGCTCTCCTCAAACTTCGTCAACTGCTTGTTGCTCGCAAGCTGCATGGCAAAGCGGTTGTTCACCAAACGCGGATTGGGCAGCAGATCGTTCCCTATCTTGACCAAACGGTTGCTGAGCGACTCATAGCGTTTTTCGGCATAATCCGTAATGTTCGTGATCAGCAATAATAAATAATGGTATAAATCATAGGCCTTAGAAAGACTAAAGGTAAGCTCTTTCATTGCCGAGTCGAATGACTTACCACTGTTTTTATAGTCAGCATACGCCAGCTGAACTATCTTCAATCTTATTAACTCTCTGTTAATCATTTCGCAACCGAATGATGATTCTGAATACGGTGCAAAGATAAGCATTTAATTCGATTCGCCATTAGTGGGAATGTCTTTTTTAGGGCATTAAGAACAACCGGCTACGTTGAAACATTCGAGCTCTCCGACACTTACGAGACTATGAAATACTGAGTCATTCGAAATCCCGAGCGTCCCCGAGTGTAAGGAACGCTGAATCGGTTACATCCATTAAAGAATTCCGTTTCGCTGGTTGCATAGGATTAACCAGCGTTGTGATTTCGAAATCCGTCATGAAAATAGAAACTTGGGCTTTCAAAGGCTGCACAGGTTTAACCAGTATAACATGTCTTTCGACAGTGCCGCCAGACCTTGTATATAACCCTAACATGGGAAGTAAGCCCTTTTTTGACACTAACAATTGTCCGATATATGTTCCGGCAGAAAGTGTTGACAGATATAAGACAGAGTAGAGTAGTTATGAAGACAGAATATTCCCGATAGAATAACCAGTAAATAAATCCTCAAGCTATTGCACCTGCCGTATTAGGTGCGACACAGGCTGATTTTCGCCTACATTCCTTGCTCAGTCCAAAAGGATTGCGTAAATTTGCGCCGCTTTTGCCTTCGATTGAGGAATGCGAATGAGACATTTCAGTGTGATGGCGAATTAGCAAACACTAATTTAGAGTAACACAAAAAAGTTAAGTACAAAATGAAAGAGTTCAATTTAACAGGAACCAAGAGAAATGAGGTTGGCAAAAAGGCCACTCGCGAATTGCGTAAAGAAGGAAATGTGCCCTGCGTAATCTACGGCACACAGAAGGACGAAAACGGCAAGCCCATTGCCACACATTTCGTAGTTCCCTTTGAAGGTTTACGTAAACTGATCTACACGCCCGACATCTTCCTCGTAAACATCAACATTGATGGTGCAGAGTGCAAGGCCGTGATGCGCGAGATTCAGTTCCACCCCGTAAAGGACAATGTGTTGCACGTTGATTTCTATCAGATCACGGAAGGCCTGCCCATCACGATGGATGTTCCCGTAGTGTTTGAAGGTCACGCCAAGGGTGTGCGCGAAGGTGGTGCCTTGTTTGGCCACTTGCGCAGACTGAAGGTTAAGGGACAATATCAGGACATTCCCGAAAAGCTTTTCATCGACGTTACCGAACTGACCATCGGAAAGAGCATCAAGGTAGGCGACCTCAACTTTGACAAGTTGGAGCTCGTTACTCCCAAGCAGGCTTTGGTATGCACCGTACGTTCTACACGTGCTGCCGCTTCTGCTGCTGCCGCCGCTGCCGCTGCTGCTGAATAATCCTCAGCCATCCTGCACATGAACAACCTGATTGTTGGTCTGGGCAACATCGGCGATGAATACGATGGCACCCGACATAACATGGGATTCAGAATATTGGACGCCTTAGCACAGGCGTCCAATATTGTCTTTGACGACAAACGCTACGGTTTCATAGCAGAAACGAAAGTAAAGAACCAAAACCTCATTCTGCTAAAGCCATCTACGTACATGAACAACAGCGGAAATGCCGTTCGCTACTGGATGAACAAGAAGAACATCGAGCTGGACCGTCTGCTCGTGGTGAGCGATGACATTGCCCTACCCTTCGGCACCCTGCGCATGAAGCCAGGCGGCAGTGAAGGCGGACACAACGGCCTGCGAAGCATCACCAGCTGCATCGGCACCAATCAGTATGCCCGACTGCGCTTTGGCGTGGGCAGCGACTTTCCCTATGGCTCACAGATAGACTGGGTGCTGGGCAAATTCTTTGACGACGAGTTACAGAAGATGGACGAACGCGTAGAAACGGCCCAGAAGATGATCATCACCTTCTGCCTTGCAGGCGTACAGGCCGCCATGAATCAATTCAACGGGAAATGAACACGGAAGCGCGACTGGACAAATGGCTATGGGCAGCCCGGATATTCAAGACACGCAGCATAGCCATTGATGCCTGCAAGAACGGCAGGGTTACCATGAACGGCCAACGCATGAAGCCGGCGCACGTCATCCGCATTGGTGACGTGATTGAGATCCGCAAGCCCCCCATTACTTACTCCTTCCGCGTGAAGCAAGCCATTCAGAACAGAATTAGCGCAAAACTTGTGCCCGACGTTCTGGAAAACATCACTCCTCCGGCCCAGATGGAACTGCTTGAACTGAGCCGCATCTCCGGTTTTGTCAATAGGGCCAAAGGCACCGGCCGCCCCACCAAGAAGGAACGCCGCGAGCTCGACGACTTTACCACACCTTTCTTTATTGATGATGACCTCTTTGACGAAGAGGGAAACTAAGGGATGCAAACTTGGTTTGTCGTAACTGACGACAAGACCGCACAGCTGTCTACCCTATCCCATGCCTGCGGAACTTTTACTGGACGCCAATTAACCACACAACAAATCCAGCCCTATAGTATGGAGTTTTCTATTTTTGGCGGACTTCTATCATGCTGAACATTATCTCACCAAGCCCTCCGTTAAGAACTTCCTGAGACGAAGATGCTTTATGCTGTTGTCTTCAAGATAGAATCTTCCTTAACTATTGTTCTCATTTCTTTTATGGCTGAAATTTGTTGCAAAGACAGAAGTTTTATCTTTTATAGAAGATGAAAACCTGCTATTCTTTATGGTTTATCCTCTATAGTATGCAAAAACAAGACCCAAGAAATAACATTGAATTATTCCAACATTTACAATGCGTCTTTCAAAATGCTCTATCATCTCCGAATGTAACATAAAATAAAACGCAGGGCAATCATTCTTTACTCTGCGTTTCTTCATTAAACGTTTTCGTTAAGCCAGAAGAGCGATATGAAACATGTTTCTACTATTGCCCTGACGAGAAAACGACTGAATTGATTCTATTTAAAACTCCGCTGCTAAATCTCCCAAGCTCCGCCTTTACCAAATACGGCAATCAGCAGGTCGTCGTAGAAGCAACCACGCTTGGCCAAATCCAAGAGATTGAAGCGCCAGCGCATCAGCTGGGCAAAGTCGCAACGATAGCACAGATACTTGCGTGCCACGCCTATCTGGGAAGGATCATAGGGTGCACCAACGGTGGCAAAGAGCTGCTTCATCTTCTCAAACGAATAAACCTGCCCTTTCAGCTTCTCGCGAAACTCCGGCCAACAGGCCTTCACGGTCTCCAACTGCTTTCTTACCGTTTCGGCATCGTTGTATTTCTTGGTAATCTCAGTGTAGCCCAATCGTGGCGCAGGGAAGTTCTCAAACAGGTCTATTGCCCTTTGCTGCTCTTCCTCAAGCGTAGGCCATGCCTTCACGCAAGCGTCTACATCCAGTTTCGTAAGATCCATCTTCAAGAACTCGTCAAACACGGCACACATGGTGAGCGTTCCGATGGCCACCTGAAATCCATGGCTTTGCAGCTTGCCCCGATAGCGATGGTGCGTCATGTCAAGTATGTGGCTGAACAGATGGTCGCAACATGAGGCCGGACGACTGCTTCGAGCGGCCTGCATGGCAAATCCGCTCAACGTAAGGCCGATAAACAGGTCAGCAATGGCATCAGGATCGCCCTTGGCCACAGATTCTGGATGAGCCAGCAGCTCGTCAAGCACATCTTGCAACACATGCCAGGCTTCGGGTATGATGGGTTCCGTACCCATCAGGTCTGCAATCATCCATTCTCCTCCTGCCGGTACCTTTGCTGCCAGATCAGCATATCCTGCGGCCGTCATTTCCTTCGGAGCCTGAGCCAGCACGTCCACATCGGCCACAAGGGCAATGGGAGCCGGGCAATCGAAGGTTTGCTTGGCATTCTCATAAGTGATGGATGCACCAAACGAAGAATAACCATCCACCGAAGCCGCCGTAGCCACGCTCAGATAACGCTGGTTGTTCTGATGGAACGCCGTCAACTTACATAAATCGTTGATCACGCCCGAGCCTACCGATATGGCCACACGACCCGTTTCCTTCAGCAGGGCATCGATCATTTCTATGTATTTCCACTCGGCATGAAATTCCTTATCCGGTATCAAAAACTTTTCGCAGTCCTGACCATCGGCCAGCATGTATTGATATACCTCCTCACCAGCCACACGCCACGTGTTTTCGTCGGCTATGATGATGGGCCTGCGGCCCGGGAAAAACTCGCGAAACAATCCGGGTACTTGCTGATGCACCCCCTTGCCCAACACAAATGCTTTGGTTTGTGTTGCCACTTTCAGTCCCTGATGAATAAGTTCTGTCTGATTCATTATGCTGTCTGTTTATTTTTTATCCGTGCAAAGTTACGAAAAACCTTAAATTATGGCTAAATTTGCACATCAATTAAGCATTCCATCACCATGAGCAACTATCTTTTTCGCATTCTGATTGTCATTGCAGCCTTGACAGGCATCACCGCTTCTGCATCGGCCAAGAAAGTCAACTACACCAAAGAAGTATCCATAGGCCCATTCCAGGCCGGTCACGTTCAGGGCATTGCAGTAGACAAGAAGAATGGCTATATCTACTATTCCTTCACCACCATGCTCGTCAAGAGCGACATGCAGGGCCACATTCTGGGCTCTGTTACCGGATTTATCGGCCATCTGGGGTGCCTCACCTTCAACGAAGAAGATGGTCGCGTATATGGCTCATTGGAATATAAAGACGACGAAATAGGCCAAGGCGTGCAGCGCATGCAGGGCACCAACAAGAAGTTTCCCAACGCATGGTATATTGCCATTTTCGATGGGAGCAAGATTACTCGCGAAAACATGGATTACTCGCAAAGTGGCGTAATGACCACCATATATCTGCCCACCGTGGTAGCCGACTATGAAGCCGTTGTCAACGGTAACAAGAACCGCTACGGCTGCCGAGGCATCGACGGAGTGACCTTTGGTCCAGCCTTCGGCCAGAAAGGTGGCAAGAAGTATCTCACCTGTGCCTACGGCGTATTCATGGACCGCAACCGCAACGACAACAACTACATGGTTCTCCTGCAATACGACACCGACAACTGGAAGACCTACGAATCGCCCCTCACGCAGGATCATCTCCATACCTCCGGACCGGCCAGCCCCGTGAGCAAGAACTTTGTCTACACAGGCACCACCAGTTGGGGCGTACAAAACCTGTGCTACGACTCATTCACCGGCAACTGGCTCATGTTCGTATATCCGGGCAACAAACCCACCTTTCTCAACCATAACCTCTACATCGTAGACGGCCATAAAGCCCCCGTCATGAGCGCACTGAAGAACTCTCCCGAGAACGAACAGGGCCTTGTGCTCAGTTTGGTTCAAGACGGGCTTTACGACAAGTACTCCGGCATCTACGGATGGGAGAGCCGCTATGGTGCCACCGGCGCAGCCTCCTTAGGCAACGGTTACTTCTACCTCACCCACAATCGCGTATGGGAAGGCAAGGAATATGCCGAAGTCCACCTGTATCAATTCAATGGACGGGTTTCACCCCTACTCCCTTCCGCATGGTAAAGTAAGCCCTGTTCCCATTTCATTCTGACAATAAATACATCAATATCTATCCAATGGAATTAGCAAGCAAATATAGCCCTCAGGAAGTAGAGAGCAAATGGTATCAGTACTGGACAGACCACCAGCTGTTTCGTTCTAAACCCGATCAGCGTGAACCTTACACCATCGTAATTCCCCCACCCAACGTTACGGGGGTGCTCCACATGGGCCACATGCTCAACGAAACCATTCAGGACATCCTCGTACGCAGAGCCCGAATGGAAGGTAAAAACGCCTGCTGGGTGCCCGGCACCGACCATGCCTCCATTGCCACGGAAGCCAAAGTGGTAAACCGCTTAGCTGAGCAGGACATCAAGAAGGCCGACCTTACGCGCGAAGAATTCTTGAAGCACGCATGGGCCTGGACCGAGGAGCACGGAGGCATCATTCTCAAGCAGCTACGCCGCTTAGGAGCATCGTGCGATTGGGATCGCACAGCCTTCACCATGGATGAGGAACGTTCCGAAAGCGTTATCAAGGTGTTTTGCGACCTTTATCGCAAGGGACTCATTTATCGCGGTGTGCGCATGGTCAACTGGGATCCCAAGGCCCAAACGGCCCTCTCCGACGAAGAAGTCATCTATAAGGAAGAACATTCCAAGCTCTATTATCTCCGTTACTACATTGAGAGCGAACCCGAGAAATATGCCATCGTGGCCACCACGCGTCCAGAAACCATCATGGGCGATACGGCCATGTGCATCAATCCCAACGACCCCAAGAACCAATGGTTGCGCGGCAAGCGCGTCATCGTGCCCTTGGTAGGCAGGGTGATTCCAGTCATTGAAGACGAATACGTAGACATTGAGTTTGGCACCGGTTGCCTGAAGGTCACTCCTGCCCATGATGTCAACGACTACATGCTAGGCGAGAAGCACCACCTTCCCAGCATCGACATCTTCAACGATGACGGTACGCTTTCACCGGCAGCAGGACTCTATGTGGGCATGGACCGCTTCGCCGTACGTGAGCAAATCGAAAAAGACCTGGCTGAAGCCCAACTGCTGGAAAAGGTGGAAGACTACACCAACAAGGTGGGCTGCTCAGAGCGCACCGGCGTAGCCATCGAGCCCAAACTGTCCATGCAGTGGTTCCTCAAGATGAAACACTTTGCCGACCTGGCATTGCCACCCGTACTTAGTGGAGATATCAAGTTCCACCCACAAAAGTATGTAAACACCTATCGCTACTGGTTGGAAAACATCAAGGATTGGTGCATCTCGCGCCAATTGTGGTGGGGCCATCGCATTCCGGCCTACTATCTGCCTGATGGGGGCTACGTAGTGGCCGAAACGCCAGAACTGGCCTTGCAGCAAGCCAACGCCAATAACAGCGGCAAGTCTTACCAGCTCTCCGACCTCAGACAGGACGAAGATGCTCTCGACACCTGGTTCTCGTCATGGCTATGGCCCATCTCGCTGTTCAAGGGCATCAACGAACCCAACAACGAAGAATTCCGTTACTACTACCCCACGTCCGATCTCGTCACCGGCCCTGACATCATCTTCTTCTGGGTGGCTCGCATGATCATGGCCGGCTACGAATACACCTCCCGTCCCCCATTCCGCAACGTATACTTCACAGGCATCGTGCGCGACAAGATTGGCCGCAAGATGTCCAAATCCTTAGGAAACTCTCCCGATCCTCTGGCCCTCATCGACAAGTTCGGAGCCGACGGAGTCAGAATGGGCATGTTGCTTTCTGCCCCTGCTGGCAACGACATCCTCTTCGACGAAGCCCTGTGCGAACAAGGACGAAACTTCTGCAACAAGATATGGAATGCCTTCCGTCTGGTAAAAGGATGGCAGGTGAGCGACCAGCCTCAACCCGAATCGGCACAGGTAGCAATCCGCTGGTTCCAGTCCATGCTCAGCGATGCTTCGGTAGAAATCAAGGATTTATTCTCCAAGTATCGCCTGAACGAAACCCTGATGCTCATCTTCCGCCTGTTGCGTGACGAATTCTCCGGATGGTATCTTGAAATGGTGAAACCCTCCTATGGCTCTCCCATCGATGCCGCCACTTACCATGCCACACTCACCTTCTTTGAACGTTTGCTGCAAGAGCTCCATCCCTTCATGCCCTTCATCACTGAGGAATTATGGCAGCACCTCTCCGACCGCAAGGATGGAGAAAGCATCATGGTCAGCCTGCTTCCTCAAGAGCATTCACAGCCCGAAGCCGCAGCCATCATCAGCGAGATGGAAACGGCCAAAGCCATCATCACAGGCGTAAGAGCTATTCGCGCTGAGAAAAACATTGCACAAAAGCAAGTGCTACAACTCGACGTAACGGGCACCCATCCCGTATCGGCCTACAACACCATTATCCAGAAAATGGCCAACATTGATGTCATTCAGACCGTAGACAAGAAGAGCGACGGTTCCAGCACCTTCCTGGTAGGCACCACGGAGTTTTCCGTTCCCTTGGGCAGTCTCATCAATGTTGAGGCAGAAATTCAGAAAGCCGAAGCCGAACTTGCCCACCTTGAAGGTTTCCTCAAAGGCGTGCTGGCAAAGTTGAGCAACGAAAAGTTTGTATCCCATGCTCCCGAAGCCGTAGTGGCTCTTGAACGAAAAAAGCAAAGTGACGCCGAGCAAAAAATAGCCACGCTCAAAGAAACACTCCAGAACCTTAAGAAGTAAGACTCTCATTAGTACAAAGGGTATCCTCCGACTTTTTTCGCTTTCCAGAACAAAGTCCGGAGGATTTCATTTACTGCATTAACCCATTTAGGATCATCATAAATGCATGTATTCTGCATCGTTCACATGTTTATCCACATTCCAATCGTCTCCACAAGTATCGCATAGGCAGATTTACACGTACTAATTGGGCACCACAAGTATGGTGGAGGCAGATTTACACGTGCTAATTGGACACCACGGGTATGGTGAAGTCAGATTTACACGTGCTAATTGGGCACCACGAGTATAGTGGAGGCAGATTTGCACGTGCTAATTGGGCACCACGAGTATAGTGGAGGCAGATTTGCACGTGCTAATTGGGCACCACAGGTATGGTGGAGGCAGATTTGCACGTGCTAATTGGG
>JAFUHF010000029.1 GCA_017468985.1 Bacteroidaceae bacterium | reverse complement strand
AGATGCTGGTGAACTTGTTAACAGCGGAGTGGACGATAAGACGGGTGTTCCTATCGTTTCCCTCTATGGCGGAAAGTCGCCGCTCAAGAACCCTGAAACGATGCAACAGATTGATGTGCTTGTGGTGGATATTCAGGACGTGGGGCTTCGTTTCTATACCTATTACGTCACGATGTGCCACCTGATGGATGCTTGTACCGATGCAGGCAAGCCTGTGATCATTCTGGATCGTCCTAATCCTAATGGGCATTACGTAGATGGTCCCGTGCTCGACATGAAGTACAGGTCAGGGGTAGGGTGGTTGCCCATTCCCGTAGTACACGGCATGACATTGGGCGAACTGGCGCTGATGGTCAATGGTGAAGGATGGTTGGAAAACGGCCATAAGTGTGAGCTCACCATTATTCCTTGCAAACACTATACGCATCAGTCGCGTGTGCTCATCAGTGTGGCCCCTTCGCCCAATCTTCCCAACTTGCAGTCCATCCTGCTCTATCCCAGTCTCTGCTATTTCGAAGCCACTCCTGTAAGCATGGGGCGCGGCACCGACCTTCCCTTCCAGATATTCGGTCATCCCCAGATGAAAGGCTTTCCTTATACGTTCACGCCCGAGAGTCGTCCAGGTGCCAAGAAACCGGTGTTGATGGGAGAGCTTTGTTATGGTCGCGACTTAAGTTACCTTCCCGAGCAAACTATCAGGCAGATGGGATTAGATCTGACTTATCTGATTGAGGCATACCGAGCTTTAGGAATGGGGAACAAGTTCTTTACTTCCTTTTTCGAAAAGCTGATAGGGCAAGGTTACGTGCGTCAGATGATCGTCGACGGCCATTCAGCGGAAGAAATCAAGGCTACGTGGCAGCAGGATGTCGAGCTTTTTAAGCAGCAACGGCGCCCCTATTTATTATATAAGGAGTAACGTCGTGATTTGACTTACTGCAAATGCAGTATCAAGGAATAAAAAGTCTACTTCAATCAAAGTATGCTCATCTTCGAAATAAAAGTCATAAAAAGTTGCTCGAATGCTTTGTCTTTATCTCAACTTCCACTAACTTTGCACCGGTTTAACTTAAAAAGATAAAATAAGTATGGCTTACGTAATTGGAGATGATTGTGTTGCTTGTGGTTCTTGCATTGGTGAGTGCCCAGCTGGCGCAATTTCCGAAGGTGACAAGTATGTGATTGATCCGAGTGCATGCATGGACTGTGGCACATGTGCCGATGTATGTCCTTCAGGTGCTATTGCTCCGGGCGAATAATCACAACCGTAACAAAGAAAAGACTCTGTTGAGGCACTGACTTAGGTCAGTGCCTTTGTTATAGGTGGAAGATACATGCTTCACCTACAGTCCGAAGAAGGTGTAGAAAAGATAACGTTTCCTTTCTTCTAAACAACATCACCCCCGAGGTTCTTGGTGAACTTCGGGGGTGATGTTTCGATGATTGGTTGTAGGGACGTTATGCTTTCAGCAAGGCTGTGGCCTCTTTGATGCGTTCCATAGCCTTGCGAATGTTGTCTTCGCTGGTAGCATAGCTGAAGCGAATGCACTCAGGACTGCCAAAGGCATCACCTCCTACGGCGGCCACGTGGCCCACCTCAAGCAGGAACATGGCAAAGTCCGTGCTGGTGCGAATCACGTGGTCTTCATATTTCTTGCCAAAGAAGCTGCTGATCTTGGGGAACAGATAGAAAGCGCCTTCGGGTTCGCGAACTTCAAATCCGGGAATCTCCTTGGCCAGTTCCACGATGAGTCTCTTTCGGTGCAAGAACGCCTGACGCATGTCTTCCACGCATTGCTGGTCTCCGGCAAATGCTTCTGTTGCTGCAATCTGGCTCACGCTGCATGGTCCACTGGTGTATTGCCCTTGCAGTTTGTTGCAACCCTTTACGATCCATTCCGGTCCGGCAATGAAGCCGATGCGCCATCCGGTCATGGCATAAGCTTTCGACACGCCGTTGATGATTACGGTGCGGTCTTTCATACCTTCCATCTGTGCTATGCTGGCATGGTGGCCCACGTAGTTGATGTGCTCATAGATTTCATCGGAAAGGACGATAACGTCTTCGTGCCTGCGGAGCACGGCAGCCAAGCCACTCAGTTCCTCGGCCGAATAAACGGATCCTGTTGGGTTACTCGGAGAGCAAAGAATCAGTGCTTTCGTCTGCGGTGTAATGGCGGCTTCGAGTTGCTCGGGAGTGATCTTGAAGTTTTGCTCAATGGTGGCTTCCACGTATACGGGCGTGCCGCCTGCAAGGATTACCATCTGCGGATAGCTCACCCAGTATGGGGCCGGTATGATTACCTCGTCTCCTGCATTGACCAGTGCCAGAATGACGTTGCATACGCTTTGCTTGGCGCCATTCGAGCAAAGAATCTGTGATGGTGCATAGATCAGTTTGTTTTCCGTTTTCAGTTTCTGAACAATGGCTTCCGTCAGTTGCGGATAGCCGGGCACGGGCGAGTAGTGTGAATAGTTGTCGTCTATGGCTTTGTGTGCTGCTTGCTTGATGCTCTCGGGCGTGTTGAAGTCGGGCTCGCCTACGCTGAGGTTAATGACGTCAATGCCCTGGGCCTTTAGTTCGCTGCTCTTTTGCGACATGGCCAGTGTGGCCGAGGGTTGAAGGCGGTTTATGCGGTTGGATAGCGCATTCATGATGTTAATGGAATAATGTTTGATGATGAGTTTTATTTCCTGTCGCCCAGGAGGCGGAGCAGGTAGAGGAAGAGGTTGATGAAGTCAAGGTAGAGCGTCAGGCTGCCCAACAGGGCCAGTTTCTGTGTTTCTGGATTTACGTCGTTGCCGTAGGCCAGAAACATTTGCTTAATCTTCTGCGTGTCCCATGCCGTAAGGCCTACGAATATGAGTACGCCCACGATGCTCAACAGCCAGTAGATGGGCGTGCTTTTCAGGAAGATGTTTACGATGCTGGCGATGATGAGGCCGATGAGTGCCATAAACAGAATTTTGCCCATGCCCGAAAGGTCGCGCTTCGTCACGTAGCCCACCACGCTCATGGCAGCAAATGTTCCGGCTGTGATAAAGAATGTGGAAGCGATGGAGGCCTTGGTGTAAATCAGGAAGATGAACGACATGGTAATACCGTTAAGCACAGAGTAGGCGATGAACATCAGGCCGGCGGTCATGAATGACAGTTTGTTAATGGCGCCGGAAAGGATAAATACTAAGGCCAGCTCTGCAATGAGCAGCACCCAAAGCGTTCCGCCCGTGGTCACTGAAACGGCGAGTTGCTCGTTGCCGGCTACGTAGAGTGCGGTAAGGCCTGTAACGGTCAGTGCCAGGGCCATCCATGTGTAGACCTTGCGCATCAGCGCGGAAAAAGCACTCTGAACTTTTGTGGGATTGTAGGAAGAAGCACTTACTTCTTCATAATCGGTGAAGTAGTTGTTATTTCTGTCGAACATAACTTAAGAATTAAATGTGAATGGTAATGGTGGAGATACAAATATCGGGCCAAATGGGTCAGGAGCTATTTGTTGAAATGCAGCGTGTGCCCCATGCGCTCCTGTTTGGTGTGCAGGTAGCGTTCGTTGTAGGGGTTGGGAGTGATTTCGATGGGTACGTTTTCTATCACCTGAAGCCCGAATCCCTCCAGACCGGCGCGCTTTACGGGGTTGTTCGTGAGCAGCCTCATCTTTCTGATGCCAATCTGACGCAGAATTTGTGCTCCCACGCCGTAGTCGCGCTGGTCGGCATCGTAGCCTAAGTGAATGTTGGCGTCCACGGTGTCGTAGCCTTCCTCTTGCAGCTTGTAGGCCGCAATCTTGGCCATGAGTCCTATTCCTCGCCCTTCCTGATTCAAATATACGATGGCTCCTTTGCCTTCCTTTTCTATCATCTGCATAGCTTTGTGGAGTTGTTCGCCGCAGTCACAGCGCATGCTGCCAAAGATGTCGCCAGTCATGCATGAGGAATGCACTCTTACCAGTACGGCCTCATCTTCCTTCCATTCTCCTTTGATCAAGGCAATGTGTTCCAGCCCGTTGCTTTTCTGGCGGAAGGGAATGAGCTTGAAGTGCCCGTAGTCGGTGGGCAGGTCTACTTTGTCGCCCACTTCTATCAGCGACTCATGTTCCAGCCGGTAAGCAATGAGGTCCTTGATGGTGATGATCTTCAGACCATATTCGTTAGCCATCTTCTGCAATTCCGGCATGCGTGCCATGGTGCCGTCTTCGTTCATGATTTCCATCAGTGCGGCTGCCGGATAGAGTCCCGACAGGCGGCACAGGTCTATACTTGCTTCGGTATGGCCGCTGCGGCGCAATACGCCATTGTCCTGTGCGTAGAGCGGATTGATGTGGCCGGGGCGTCCGAAGGTTTCCGGTCTGGCCTCCGGATCGGCCAGGGCCTTGATGGTAGCGGCGCGGTCGTGGGCCGAAACTCCCGTGGTACAACCCTCCAGTTTGTCAATGGTAACGGTAAAGGGCGTACCCAGTACGGAAGTATTGTCTTTCACTTGTCGCGGCAAGTCCAGTTCTTTGCAGCGGCTTATGGTGATGGGGGCGCACAGTACGCCACGTGCATGAAGGAGCATGAAGTTTACCTTTTCGGGCGTAATCTTCTCGGCAGCAATGATGAGGTCACCCTCATTTTCGCGGTCTTCGTCATCCACAACGATGACGAACTTTCCTTCCTTGAAGTCCGCTACGGCCTCTTCGATCTTGCTAAGTTTGAATTGTTCCATGATGGATATTGGTCTATGTCTTTGAAATCAGTTTTTGAAGCTGCTCGGCCACCTTGGCATTGGTTTTCATTACCTGCCTCAGGTCGTTGTAGAGCCTGATGCGGAATCTCCACGCCCTGATCCACATCAGCAGACCTATGGGCAGTATGGCGCCTTGAGCGACTTTGGCCCAGTGTGGCCCCATGATTTTGTGGGATAGGGTGTAGATTTCCGGATATTTGTTCATGGCGTCGAGCAGATACAGGTCGTCGGTGTTCCACAAGCGTTCAATCATGGCTTCCAGTGATTCCTTGAGATGGGAAATGCCGTCAGCTTGGTCGTTGCGGAAGAACAGCCTGAAATAGTTCGGGGCATGGGGCAGCCTTTCTGCGTCAATGCACGCCTGGCAGGCCTTTGTAAGTTCCTTCACATGGAGGAGTTCCTCTTCATAGTGGGGCGACTCAATGATGACTTCTTTCTTCATCAGGTTTCTCTTCTGCCTGATGCCGAAGAAGCGGCTGAGCTTTATCTTGATGGCATCCATGTTGAACACGGACGAGTCACTGTTGGCTTTAATGGTAATGAAGGTTCCGAGCGGTACCAGCACCATGGTGCTGATCCACATGCCGTAGGTCACCGTTACGTTGCCGTCGCGTGCCAGCTTCATGCCTGAAGTGTCAATGATATAATATATAATGAAGATCAACACCGACACCACCGTAGGCAGGCCCAATCCTCCCTTGCGGATGATGGCCCCCAATGGGGCACCAATAAAAAAGAAGATGATGCACGAAAGGGCTACGGCAAATTTCTTGTGCCATTCAATGAGGTGGCGGCGCATGTTCTTGTAGCCATCCTGGGTGACGGGTTTCTCAAATTCCAAGTCAGTCAGTGCGCTGTGAACCGTCTGTCCGGAGCTTTCCAGTATGCTCACCTTTTTCTCTGCCTTCAGATTGTTCCATAGCGTGTCAATGTTCGAACTGGCCTGCTCCGCACGCTTCAGGGCCATGGCCGAGTCCTTGCTCTGAAGGTATCCGGCTTGCAGGTAGCGAGCTTCCAGACTGAGGTAGAAGTTGCGGCCAATGCTGTCGCAGGTGCGCTTGATGGAGTCGGCCCCCTTACGCAGCTCACGCAGATTCTTCACTTTTGCCACACCACTGAACAGTTCAGCATCCATCAGGTTGAAATCAGAATCAAAGGGAATCAGGATCACCTTTTCCTTGAAGGTTTCGCGGTCGTAGGGCACTTGTGCGCCCTTCATCAGTTTATTGCCTCCTCCCTGTTGCAAGTTCTCAAACTGCTCTCCGCTGAAGATGGCCAGCCGCAGAAAATGCTTGTCGGCCGTAGTCTCCAGTTGCGCAGAGTCGGCCACTACAATCTGGGCATTCTGTATGCCTTGGTCTACCTTGTAGATGATCACCTTGTAGAGCATGCCCGTCTTGGCATTCTTATGGTCTACGTAGATGTTTACGTCGGGTATGCCGCTGTAGAACATGCCTTCGGGAATCTCAATGGCTGGGCTCGTTTCTTTCATCGTCACCACCAGTCGGGTGAGCTCCTTTTGTGCATTGGGCATGATGCTGTTCTGAAAATAGAGGGAATAGATACCCAGTGCTGCACAGAAGATGCCCACCGGTGCCATGATCCTGCGTAGTGGAATGCCGGCCGATTTGAGTGCCGTGAGCTCCAGCTGCTCGCCCATGTTGCCGAAGGAGATGAGCGAGGCGAGCAGAATGGAAAGCGGCAGGCCCATGGGAACCAGCGTGATGCTGGCGTGCCAGAAGAATTGTCCGAGAATCTTGAACGAAAGTCCTTTGCCTATCAGTTCGTCCAGGTAACGCCACAGAAACTGCATCATCAGTACGAACAATACCACAAAAAACGAACCTACAAAAAGCATCAGAAACTTTTTGAGTACGTAAAGGTCTATTTTCTTTATTAGTGGCATCTGTATGCAAACTTTTCAGGCCTTTCGCCTTTCGCACCGCGAAGTTACAAATAATTCAGGGTAAGCGGTGGCAGATGAATGTATTTTGTGAGGAAAGGCAGGGTTTTTAAGTCCCTGATGGCGCAGAGCACCGGTTTTATGAAGCAGCGATCATCCTCCTTTAATTATGGGTTACGATAACATAATGTTTTACTCTTACGGATAGAATGCTTTTCAAGATGGATGCTCGGTAAGGCATAGTGAACATGAGCGCTGAGTAGATGTGTGCCCAACTAATATCTTGTCTTTTTGTTTTGCTCATCACTCACTAAATCGTAACTCTGCCACTTCGTGGCTTAGTTCCTCTCGCTCGGCCGTACAAATAAAACAAGTTTTTCTTTGCACGTCACTCACTAAATCGTAACTTTGCAGCGCAAAGCTGATGGGAAGAGTCCTTCAGCCCTACCAAAGAGTCAGGCGGCGGACCACAAGTCTAAAGCCGAAGCTGCCGGATGAGCCGCGAGAGCCAAGGGAACAGCAGGAAAAGAGCGCCATTCGGTTATACCATATGAAACTGAGACAGCAGTTACCTACAAATCAATTGTTGTTTTAAGGAGGAGCCACAAGCTCCAGACAGAAATGCTTGAGCGTCGGGCCCACGAAGGCGTGGGTTTGGAGAAAAGGACCGGAGGAAAAGCCTCCTGCGGATGCTCCACGAGGCAATGGACAAGACCAAAATGACGAGAAGGACAGCATTCTTCCTTCTCCTCTGAGGGAACCATCCGATGCCGTTCGGAATGGTGCAAAACCGTCGAAGGAAAAGTTCCGTGCCGTTCGGAATGGTGCAAAACCGTCGAAGGAAAAGCTCCGCGCCGCTCGGAATGGTGCAAAACCGTCGAAGGAAAAGCTCCGTGCCGTTCGGAATGGTGCAAAACCGTCGAAGGAAAAGCTCCGCGCCGTTCGGAATGGGCAAAACCGTCGAAGGAAAAACTCCGTGCCGCTCGGTAAAATGCAATTCCAATAAGCAAATCTGTCATTCACCTATAAGATAATCTGATCCCTTCGGAGTTTCTCCGGCAATGGGACATAAATATTTTATAATGATGAATAGTAAAATTGCTACTCTTAACTTGAGCAAGCTCAACTCAAGCCAGAGTTTGGAGCATCTGATGGACACCGTAAGCAAGGCACTGAACGATGAAAAGGTATCTGCCAAGCTCACTTCCGGACTCTCCATCATGCAGGCTGCTACGGACGAATTCGACGTTCAGTACAGGCAGCTTATTGCCAGCCACCTCACCAAAGAGGTGGAAGAAGCGAGGATTCGCTTCAGGAACTGCTACAGGGCCATGAGGGACATCTTCAATGCCGCTGTAACCTATTCGGCCACTGATGCCGCTGGGAAGAGTGCCCACAAGATCCATCTGCTGATGGAGACCTACAGCATCAATCCTCGCATGAATCAGACCGAGTTGACCAACCAGGTGTACAACCTGCTCAATGACCTTTCGTCGGATCAGTATGCTGCCGACGTGAAGGCCGTCAATGCCGAGATGGCCGTCAAGGCATTGCTCCACGAGCATGAAGTTTTCAAGGCCCTGATTCAGAAAAGAACGCAGGGAAGACCGGGCAAGGGGTCGTACCATCTGGATGAATCCAGAGAACGGGCCGAGAAGGCCTATCGCACGTTCATCAATCAGGTGAACGTTGTTGCAGAACTGGATCAGACTGCCGACTTCAATGCTTTCATTGAGAGCATGAACAAGGACATCCAGTACTACAGGCAGACGGTCATTGCCTCCAACAAGAGGGCAAGGACCATTGCCAGGAAGCAGAAGGAAGACCTTCCGACTCCCGGGGAGCAGGACGCTGCTGCCACCGACGGGCAAACGGAGGCTTCTGAGGACAATGTGAACCATCAAACCGAGATGGCTGTTAATGAATAGTTGAACCCGTCCCTGAGCCGTGAGGGACTGAGAAGGATCAGATTATTAAAAATAGAGAAGTGAGAACCGACGGTCATAAGCACCGAAAGAGCTCAGAAATGGAAAGATAAGAATGGAAAATGGAGAACCTATGAGCTCCTCTCGTGTTTTATACGAGAGGAGCTTTTTATACTCGGTTTCTTCGGATTGAAGTCTGCGCCTACATCATTTATGTAGTCTGGGTTTTAACTCCTTTGACTCGCTGAATTCCTTTCACTCCTTATGAACATGCAAAAGTGCATCACTACTCAAAGAACACTGCCTGTGCACCACCATGATAAGTGGCATCAACGGCATACTGCATGGCCGTTGGAGAGAAGCGCTCCTCGAAGAAGCGGTGGCAATGGCCACAGAGAATGGCTTTCAGGAGTTGCTGCTCTTTCAGCCAGGCAATGAAGTCGAGCGTGGGCTTGTCGGCATGCTGCTGCACCTTTCGGTAGCGCCATTCCTGTCCTTCGGGATAGGTAACGCCAGGATCATACTTAGACGTGATTTCCTCAGGCACACCCGTCAGATAGCCACAACTGCCCTTCGTGGCCTTCAGTTCGTAAGCCAGTGCCTCAGGAGTGTAAAGAGGCACGTGACAGAGCATCACCACGGGTAGCCCCTTCTTCATCTCCGCTTCCATGAGGGCATGCTGATGTTCCGTGAAATAATAGTACACATCGTCTACAGCCACAAAATTTACACCCTCAATTACGCGGCTGGCAAAGGTCAGATCGTTGGGATAGGCACTACTGACGGCTTCTCGGCTGTCAGCCTTATAGGCTTCGTCTTCCTTGGCTTCGCCCACATATTTGGAATACTCATGATTGCCGGCACATACAAACCAGTCGGCCATAAGCATGTGTTGTGCACAAGTGTCGAGGTTGGCCTCCGAAACGAAGTCATATAGATCACCGGTGTGCATCATGTGCATTCCGTGATTGCAAGCATAAGCGATGGCTTCATCCAAATAGTGCTCACCCCAGGCCATGCTTCTGGCACGACGAGAGGCCAGCTTCGTTTTCGCCTCGTCATCACGGTTGTCAACACGAACGATATGAGTGTCGGAAACGTGCATTACGGCGAACGGCCGCCGGGCACCCACTTTCAGGTGAATGTTCTTGACATTGAGTGGCAGCAAGGGCTTAATATCGCGCGTAATGGCACTGCGCACTACTTCCGGAATAAAAGGAACGGAAGCCAAGGCCTCATGGCCTGATGTCTTTTCCACTTTCTTGGCAGCACAGCCCGTGAGAGCCCATCCTGCTACAGCAGCTCCCGAAGTTTTCAAAAAGTCTCTTCTGTCCATACCTCAATCAATAAACTAAATTTGAACATTCCGAAGGGAGAACCAAGGATCACGAACACCAGAGTAACGCAGTAACAATGCTTTGGGCACGATGAACTAAAACTGATGTGCTCCCCATGAGGAATGCAAATTTAGCAGATTTTTTCTGCAATGATGCCGAAGACGGCAAAATAATTAAACACGCAGAAAGATGTGAGCGTTTCCGTCATTCGTGGCAAATCTGAGTACACAACATGCTCAGTCATTCAGAAAAGGTCACTGCTACGCTTCTGACAGCACGCTTTCCTTTTGCTCCTTGTTTATTCTCCAAAGCCACCACACATGGTTTTTCTGCCAAACCTATTTTGTTAATATTTTTTAACGGGGGGTAGGAAGCGATATGGAAATATCTGCTTATATTTGCACTCATTTGTAAGATATTCACTTTCAAGTTTAAACTTTTTCGCAATGAGAAAACTTTTATTTTTATTGTTGGCAGCTGCAAGCCTGACGGCCATGGCCGACGGTGAATACCAATATATGGTGTTCAAGCAGCTGGATGGCCAAACGCATGCCTTTACGCCGGTGGGTACCTCCATCACCATTACCGACGGCATGATGACAGCACTCAATGGCAGCCAAAAGCTGACCTTGAATTTTGGCGAACTGAAACACATTTCTTTCTCCGACTCTCCCACTGGGCTCCAAGAGCTCAAGAAGGTGGAGGAAGGTACCGTAGTGCGCATCTACAACCTTGAGGGAGTGCTGCTGAAGACCTACCAAAAGGGACAATTCGATGAAAACAGACTGAACAACCAGCTTCCTGCAGGCATCTACATTGTGAAGGCCGGCGGTAAGGCTCATAAAATCAGAATACAATGAAACGTGCGCTCCTTTCTCTCGCCCTGTTGCTGCTCCTTGGCGTGGCAGCAAGCAGTCAGACCGTCAACGTAAGAACCAAAGGACAGGTTCATTCGTTCAAGGCACCGGCCGACGTCATCAAGACGGAAGAAGTAAAACTGACCCTCAACGGCAAGACACTCCTGACCTCCGACATAGAGGAGATCTTCGTGGACCGAAAGGAAGTGAAGCCCAGCCACTTTACCTTCCTGCAAAATGGCTTCATTACCGAAGGAGACATTGCCCTGCATGCCTATTGTAGTAAGTTTACGGCCAACTTCGCAGGTCTCGGACTTTCTACCATTGGCTTCATTAACATTGACGATGCTACGCGTAACCTGAAGACCATTGACATGCAGCTCAAACGCACGGGCGACCTCACCAAGGCTGCCACGGCCACGGTGACCGTCTCTGACGAGACGCATATGGTGATTTTAGGAAACACAGTCAACCCCATCAGCGTTCAGGACAATGCCACATTTGCTGCCGGCGACTCCGTAGCCTTTGTGCGACTGAACGTAGCCGATTTCAACATGGAAGAACAGTTTGGATTGGCATTCCTGCGCACGGACAAAGGCTATGTGTTTCCTAACCAGGCCGACACCATGGTGCTGGAGATTTCTGCATACCCCGATGAAGACCCCATTCAGCAGATCATTGACGAACAACACAATACCGCCACCAGCTGGAACAGCGGACGTGCCGACGGCTTCGGATTGCCCAGCATTTTCGTCGGACTTGACCGTAAGGGCATGGACTTCATTTCTGAAAATACCGGCTATAATTGGTATTCCAACTATCACGCCCTGACCGATAAAAGCCGGAACATGGGGGAAAACCATTATGCACTGATCTTCTCCGGCATCACGGCCACTAACAACGTGCTTATCTCCATACCAGCCACCGTTACACAGCTACAGTGGAAGTATAACCGCGCACAGGCCCGTGCACGCCGTGCCTACTACTACTTCATTCTGGCTCAACTCTACCAATGGCCCTACGCCATAGCCAAGAACGAACCATTAGCCCCCATCATTACCGAAGAAAACAGCCATCTGCTGGGAACGACGGGCATCCCCCTCTCCACCGTAGACAAAGTATATGAGTTTATCATTAATGAGCTGAATGCCGCCGAGCAGGTTCTCGAAACGGAAAACATGAGTCCTCAAACCAAATCTGACCTCAGCATTGGAGCCATAGAAGGTCTGAAGGCCCGCGTCTACCTCACCAAAGGCGACTATGGCGATGCCTTGGCAGCGGCAGAAAAGGCCATCGGCACAGGTGACGCCACACCACTGTCGCTCGCAGAGGTGGGCAAGCCCGGCTTCAATGACATCAACGCAGAGAACTGGCTCTGGGGCATTGACATCACTGAAGAGGATGCCCAAAAGCAAGGCTACATCAACACCTTCGCCAGCCATACCTCAACCTTAAGCAATGGATATTGCACCGTAGTAGCATGCACCGTAAACGAAAACCTTTACAACCAAATCTCCAGCACGGACGAACGTAAAAAGTGGTTCCTTGACGAAGACGGCAATCATCCCACTCTGGAAGAGCTCTATCCAGGTGCCCGTCAGTTTATGCAAGAAAGCAACAACCTTTCGGCATATACCGAAGTGAAGTTTGCTCCCTACAATAACATTGTGGGCGATAACATCATGGCCAACGACATTCCACTGATGCGTATAGAAGAAATGTATCTCATCAAGGCCGAAGCCCTCTATCGCACAGGACGTGAAGCCGCCGCAAGGGAAGAGCTTGCCAGTTTCATCAAGACGTATCGCGATCCGCAATACCCCACGCCGGAGGGTGACTTCATCAGCGAAGTCTGGAAGCAGCGACGCATAGAATTCTTCGGCGAAGGACTTTCCTACTTCGACATTCTTCGCCTTCAGAAGGACATCGTCCGTACTGACATAGGCAACTATCCTGAACAATGGAAGTTCGACGTAAACCACGACGACGACCGCCTGATCTACGACTGCGGAGAATACGAACTCATGCGCAATCCGGCCATCGCCAAAATCTACATGATTAACAAATTCAGCAGCGGAGAAGTATTGGTGGAAGACGAACTCTATGAAGGCCGTACCATCCAGAAGTTTACCATTACGCGCAATTACAGCGGAGTGGAAGAAAACATTCCCATCCAGTTCTGGACCGACGATCCTAATGTGCTTTCAGCACCGAAGACCGTCACCATTCCGGAAAACAGCAACTCAGCCTACGTAGAAATCAGCATCAACAAGCCCGAGAGCGGCAAGACCTACAACTACAGCATCGCGCTCGACGTAGACTACAGCGACAATCCTGCCGTGCCCGAAAAGTATACCAACCCCAAAGAAGAGGCCACGTTTACTTATTACGAAAAGGATCTCTATACGTTTGATGCAGAACTGAACCAAGTAGCTCCCTATAAAGGTGGCACCTTCTCCATCCTCCTTCAGCGCAAGGGACAGGAAACGGAGAAGACCTTGCCTCTGATGCTCACCACTGAGAGCAGCAAGGTACACATCCCCGAAACGGTTACCTTCTACAAGGGAAGCAATCAGGCCTGGATAGACATCACCATCGATCCCATTGAAGAAGGTGAAAATCTGAAGACCTCCATCCGTCTGCCCGAAGAATATCAAACGGAAGGCCAGGACCAGTTCCCCATCAACATCTATAACGTCACCTATGAACCGAAAGGAACGGTGAACTACACCTCCTGGTGGGAAGAAAAAACCACTGAAAAGGAACTGCTCTACTGCGAAGCACTTGACAACTATTGCATCAAGAACTTTTCCGGAGAAGGCACAGAGCTCTACTTCCACTGGAACGGAAAGAAGAACGACGAGTCGGAATTCTACATTACCAACAAGTCCGGAACCTACAACAATGGCCGAATCAACACCACCTATACTTACAACTATCAAGGTACAGAATACACCATCTTTGTAGTTTGGAATACCGAGATGTTCACGGGTTATGACGAAGAGTCGGGCCAGTTCATGATTCCATTTCAATGGCGCATAGACGTCGGCCGTTTCAACACAGGAGACTACGACGCCTTCACCATCAAAGAGTGAACCTTAGGACGTAAACATAATGGGGTACATCAAACTAAAACGATGCACCCCATTGTTTTATCTATTATGATTAACTTTGCAGGGTGATAATAATCCTATTCCAATAACAACACAATGAAAAAACTCTTATCATTATCTGTTCTGGCTATCATCAGCTTCAGCGCCGCGGCAGCAAACCATATTGTCACTTCGCCCGACGGACGCCTAAGCGTTAACCTCCAAACTGGAAGTCAACTGACCGTCGACATCAACTATGATGGAGAACCTCTGATGAAGTTGGACCACTTGACGTTGAAACTAAAGAATGGCACCACACTGGGAGAGCACCCACGCATCAAGAAGCAACAAATCCGAAAAGGCGATGAAACCATCCGCCCTACATTTCCTTACCGAAAGGCTGAAGTAGACAGCCGTTACAATGAACTGAAGCTTTGGCTACAAGGAGGCTACGGAATAGAGTTGAGAGCCTTTGATGACGGAGTGGCCTACAGGTTCTTCACCGAATTGGGCGGAGAAATTCTTATCGAAGATGAAACGATGAACTGGGTAATGACGGAGGGCACCTTGGCCCATGCACAGATGAACAAAGGATTCCATACCGCAAGTGAAAATGCCTACCAGCACCTCAAGCTCTCAGAGCTCAACAATCAGGATGGTGTGGCCAATCTTCCCATACTCGTTGAAACAGAAAGGGGCATGAAGGTGCTTATGAGTGAAGCTGCCCAATGGGACTATCCGGGAATGTTTCTGAAATCTGGTGGCAGTTCTGTGCTTTCAGCCGCCATGCCGCCCCATCCGGAGAAAGCCGACGACGGATCTGCCTTTATTGCCCACACCAGCGGCACACGAAGCTACCCCTGGCGCTATTTTGTCACTACCTTCGACGCACGCCAGCTGCTGGAAACCACTATGAACGTACGACTGAGTGAACCCTGTCGCTTGGACGACATTTCATGGATTGAGCCACAAGTAGTAACCTGGGACTGGTTTAGCCGTAACACGGTATATGGACCTGACATAACCTTCACTTCAGGAGTAAATATGCCTACGTATAAATACTTTATTGACTTTGCACAGAAGTTTGGTATTAAGTCACTGCTCATCGATGATGGTTGGGCTAAAGAACGGCATGGAAATCCCACCATAGCCCGTGATGGACTGGACATACCGGAACTCATAAAGTATGCTAACCAGCGTGGTGTAAACATTATGCTGTGGGTTCCATGGCACGCCGTCAAGGCTCATCCGGAAGTTTTCGAACTATATGAGAAATGGGGAGTAAAGGGTATGAAGATAGACTTCATGGACCGTTCCGACCAAGAAATGGTAAACTTTTACGAAAACACCGTGCAGCAAGCAGCAAGGCACCATCTCATGGTAGACTTCCACGGAGCCTACAAACCTGCCGGTTTGGAATTCATGTATCCAAACCTTCTGTCTTACGAAGGCGTACGCGGTTTGGAACAAGCTGCAGGATGCCATCCTGACAATACGCTTTACGTACCCTTTGTACGCGGAGTGAGCGGACCTCTTGACTTCACTCCCGGCCTAATGGTAAGCTGGCAACCAGAAGATTACAAGCGGTCACCAGAATTTGCCGCCATCGGCACACGCGCTTCGCAGTTAGCTATGTTTGTCATCTTTGAGTCGGGCATACAGATGTTGAGCGACACACCATCCAATTATTACCGCAACGAAGATTGTGCGCGCTTCATTGCCGGTGTTCCGCTCACTTGGGACGAAACCCGTGGTCTCAACGCTCAGATAGGTCGACATGCCATTGTGGCCAAGCGGAAAGGAGAGAAGTGGTATTTAGGCGGCCTGACAGCATCAGAGGCTTACGTAACCGAAGTTACGCTCGACTTCCTCAAAGACGGCAAAACCTATACCCTCACTTCATTTGAAGACGGGCCGCTTGCAAGCCGTGTAGCCGTAAACTATGTAAAGAAACAACGTAAAGTCCACAAGAACGACCGTATCAAGATTAGCATGGCTCGCAACGGAGGCTATGCCGCTATCATAGAATAAAATAAGAGGAAATGAAGTAATGAGGGTTAAAGCAAACTATTTTTTACTTTAACCCTCATTATTCTTATTATCGTTTTTTCTTTCTGAAAATAGCATATAGTCCGGCCGCAATAAGAGGGAGGCTAAGGAGCTGGCCCATGTTGAGCAGTTGATCGGCCTCAAAGGCTTCCTGGTCAGCCTTGAGAAACTCGATGAAGAAGCGGAAGGTGAAGATCAGCGTTACACACAGACCGAAATAAAATCCAGTGGACACTCTCTCTGGATAGCGGCGATGAATCATCTTGATGATGATATAAATGGCTATGTAAGCCAAGCATTCATACAGCTGCGCCGGATGACGGGCAAAATCTTCGCCATTAGCTTTAAAGATGAAACCCCACGGCTTCTCGGTGGGGATGCCTACGATTTCGGAATTGAACACGTTGCCCAAACGAATGAAGGCAGCGGAGAGTGGAGTGATGATACCCATGTTGTCTAAAATGTGGATGTAGGACAAATGGGTCTTTTTACAATAGATCCAAATGGCCATCAGCATACCGATCACGCCGCCATGGCTGGAGAGGCCTTCGTAACCTACCAGTTTCCATCCAGTATCAAAATGGCGTATGGGGAAGAACATCTCGATAGGATGAGACAGGAAGTAGCCAGGCTCGTAAAACAAACAGTGACCCAGGCGCGCTCCGATGAGCACGCTGGCGAAACAGTAGAGAAAGAGCTTTTCGAACAAGGGTTCGCTCAAGCCCTGACTGAGATAGAGCCGGCGCATGTTGAAGTATCCGGCACCCAAGGCCATGCACCAGCACAGGGAGTACCACCTGATGGCTCGGCCAAAAATGTGGAAAGCAATGGGATCAGGATTCCAAGAAATGAATAATTCCGATATAGCCATAGAAATGCCTTAAAGGTTAAACGTTGAATCGGAAGTGCATAATGTCACCATCCTGTACTTCGTAATCCTTACCTTCTATGTAGAGCTTACCTGCATCTCTCACTGCTGCTTCGCTACCATACTGAATATAATCATCGTACTTGATAACTTCGGCACGAATGAAGCCTTTTTCGAAATCTGTATGAATCACTCCTGCACATTGTGGAGCCTTCCAACCCTTACGATACGTCCAAGCCTTCACCTCCATTGGACCAGCCGTGATGAACGTTTGCAGATTAAGTAAGGCATAAGCCGACTTGATGAGTCGATTACATCCTGATTCATTGAGCCCGATATCTTGTAGAAATTCTTGTCGCTCTTCGTAGGTTTCGAGTTCAGCAATATCGGCCTCTGTTCGTGCTGCGACTACCAACAAATCGGCATTTTCGTCCTTTATGGCTTCTCGCACCTTTTCCACATAATTATTTTCACTAACGGCACTCCCTTCATCTACATTGCAAACATAAAGCACAGGCTTTGCAGTAAGCAAAAAAAGATGATGAGCTGCCAACTGCTCTTCTTTTTTCTCAAAAGTAACAGTACGAGCTGACAGACCTTTTTCCAATGCTTCCTTATAAGCTAAGAGAACATTATATTCGGTTTTGGCGTTTTGGTCTCCACCCATTTGGGCCGTTTTCTCCACGCGTCGGATTCGGTTTTCCACCGTTTCTAGATCCTTGATCTGCAATTCTGCATCGATGATTTCCTTATCGCGTACTGGATCTACACTCCCATCCACATGAGTAACATTGTCATCATCAAAACAGCGCAATACATGAATAATGGCATCTGTCTCACGAATATTGGCCAAAAACTGATTGCCTAATCCTTCACCCTTACTCGCTCCTTTCACCAGTCCTGCAATGTCTACGATCTCTACTGTCGTTGGAACAATTCTCCCAGGATGAACTAATTCTGCCAGCTTTGCCAGCCGTTCATCAGGAACGGTAATGACTCCCACATTGGGTTCTATGGTGCAAAAGGGAAAATTTGCCGCCTGCGCCTTGGCATTGCTCAGGCAATTAAATAACGTTGACTTACCCACATTGGGCAAACCTACGATGCCGCATTGTAAACTCATGATATATGCTGTTAACTTGAGATAATCTTATTATTGAAACGCGAAGTTACCGCTTTTTCATGGCTTTTCCGTACCTTTGTAGTCTAAAAATCGTTTTCTCATGAGAAAGTTCGTTGTTTTAATATGTACCCTGCTACTTGCTTTTCAAGCAGCAAAGGGTCAGAAACATTTTTTACTTCCCGTTTGGACCGGTGAAGAACTGGTAGACGACAAAGCCATCAGCCGACTGGACGTTTATTTGTCCGACCAGCCTAACGGTAAGGCCCTTTTGGTACTTCCCGGAGGTGGCTACTCCAATGTTACCAATGCGGGCCACGATCTGGCCGGACAAATGAACCTGAACGGCATCAGTGTGATTATTCTGAAATACCGACTGCCTTCGGAGCGACATGAGGTGCCTCTTGAAGATGCGGAGCAGGCCATGCGCATTATCCGAAAGCATGCTGAGGAGTGGAACATTGACCGTCATCAGGTAGGAGTGATGGGTAACTCTGCCGGTGGACATCTGGCCGCTACGCTTTCTACGTTGTATCATTCGAAAGAAACCCGGCCCGACTTCCAGATTCTGCTTTACCCAGTGATTACGATGAATCCTTCCTTTACACACATGGGATCACGGCAACAACTCATTGGAAAGAATCCTTCGAAGGAGCTTGAAACACGGTTTAGTGCCGAACTCAATGTCAATGCTCAAACGCCACCAGCCTTTATCGTAGTTTCGGCTGGCGACAAGGTGGTACCTGCTCAGAATTCCTTAGCTTATACACAGGCCTTGATAGATCATCAGGTCCCCGTTTCCCTGCATGTATATCCATACGGAACACATGGCTTTGGCTATAGCACGAAATTTAAGGATGCCGATATTTGGCATCCGGAACTAATGCGTTGGCTCAAACGCAATTATAAATGATGTATCACTTAATCTTCTTATATTAATATGAAACGACTTTCATTCTTTTTTCTTTTATGTATCACTGGTCTGTTTGCCATGGCTCAGACCAGTTTTGAATTGTCCGTTTGGGAAGGCAGTGACGTGAAGGACGACGCTGCTGATGCACGCCTGTATGTCAGACTGTCAAAGCAACCCACTGGACAGGCCATCGTGATTTGTCCGGGTGGCGGTTATCACGGTTTGGCAATTGACAACGAAGGTTTCAACTTCGCACCATGGTTCAACGACAATGGCATCAGCGTTATCATCTTAAAGTATCGCATGCCAAAACAGCGCAACACCGTTCCTCTGTCTGATACTGAACAAGCCATGCGCATCGTTCGTCAGCACGCCAAACAGTGGAATATTGACGCCCACAATATTGGTATTATGGGCAGTTCAGCCGGTGGACACTTAGCTTCCACGCTGGCTACCCATTACAGCAGTGAAGAAACCCGGCCTGACTTTCAGGTATTGCTATATCCGGTGATTACGATGGACCCTTCCTTTACTCATAAAGGTACACACGACAACCTAATTGGCCAAAACCCCTCCGATGAATTGGTCAATAAGTACAGCAACGAAAAGCAAGTGACCGATCAAACGCCTCGCGCCTTCATCGTTACCTCTGCTGCTGACAATTTGGTGCCGGTAAAGAATAGCATGACCTACGTTCAGGCACTCATTGACCACAAGGTGCCCGTTTCCTTCCATATTTATCCCTACGGTTTCCATGGTTTCGGTTCGAACATGGGATTCAAGGATGCCGATATTTGGCTTCCAGAGCTCATGCGCTGGCTTAAAAGAGACGGAAAGTAATGACACTGACCCAACAAATCATTAACACCCTAAAATCCCATCAAGGTACGCCCGAAAAGCAAAAAATCCTGATGGGATTTTTCAAAACGGGGCCTGGAGAATATGGAGAAGGTGACCAATTCCTTGGTATTCCCGTTCCCACTACCAGAGCCATAGCAAAAACGTTTGTATTGGTAGATTTGAACACCATTCACCAATTGCTGCTCAACGAGTGGCATGAGGTAAGGCTGTGTGCACTCTTGATGCTCATTACTCGATTCAAGAAACTCAAGAATGAGCAGGAGCTGATCGTTAAGTTTTACGTTGACCATGCCAGGTACATCAATAATTGGGATCTCGTAGATCTTTCGGCGCCGCACATTGTGGGAGCCTACCTTCTTACGTCTAATGACAGAAGCCTGTTGTACGAATTAGCAGAAAGCGATATGCTCTGGAAGCGCCGCATCGCTATGGTTTCTACCTTGACCTTCATTCGTCATGATCAGTTTCAGGATACCTTAGCACTTTCCAAAATGCTGCTGAACGACAAAGAAAGCCTGATGCACAAAGCTACGGGATGGATGCTTCGCGAAGTAGGAAAACGTGATGAACCTGTGCTTACCGCTTTTCTCGAATCCTATGCACGAGAACTTCCCCGTACAGCCCTTCGCTATGCCATAGAGCATTACCCTGAAGAAGAAAGAAAAGAGTGGTTGAAAAACAGCAAATCGTAAGGTTGTCCACAATCACATTATAATCTATACTGTTTTAAGATTATATTAATAGGGTAATATTGGTGTATGATGTAAATACTGATAATGATATACTGTGGAAACGATGAAAACTTTGTGGTTGATTTATTTTGCTATGAATTTATCAACATGAGGTGTTCTGCTATCCACATGTAGTGAACAATAAACAGGAAAAAGTAACGGTTTGAAGATTTGAAGAATGTAGGCAGTTCATCAAAAGTTATTGACATGTTGTGAATAAGTGGTCGGTGGAAGAATTTATTTGTGACAAATTGTGGATAAAGTGACTGTATCTGTAGAAATGCTAAGGTGAATGTAATGATAAACTGCGTCTTTCTGTGTATTCATAAATTGAATTTTTTGGAGGTAATTATCCACAGCTTTTTCGGTCAGTTATCAACGAATTTCGCAATGTTTATGGACAGCTTATCGACAGATGTTGTTTCATGAATTCCCACATCACTATGGCTGCTGCATTGGCAATGTTAAGGGAGTGCTTCGTACCGAATTGCGGAATTTCAATACTATGATGGCAGGCATCGACAACGTCCTGTCTCACCCCTTTCACTTCATTACCCAAGATGAAGGCATATTTTTTCTCATTTTCTAATGTCCATTGATGAAGCGGCAGACTGTTTTCAACCTGTTCAATGGCCATGAGTTGATAGCTCAGTTCTTTTAGTTCCTGTATGGCTTTGAGTGTATCTTCATAGTAAGTCCATTCTACGGAATCTTCTGCGCCAAGCGCAGTCTTGTGAATTTCCAGCATGGGGGGTACCGCCGTAATACCGCAAAGCATAATTTTTTCAATTTTAAACGCATCGGCAGTGCGAAATACGGATCCTACGTTGTAAACACTCCTGATGTTATCCAGTACGATGATCAGTGGAACTTTCTCTGTTTGCTTATATTCGTCTATGTTTAATCGGCCAAGTTCCGTTACCTTTAGTTTTCTCATGATGTGTATTCATTTAAAATGAATGTTGTTTCTATGATGTCGCAAAGGTAATAAAACTACTTGTGAGTGCAAGTACTTTTAGCAATAATTGTAAGATTGAGTTTCTGTCAGTAAAGAGCATGAACCGATGATAGTAATATGTTATTTTCATT
Source organism: Bacteroidaceae bacterium (assembly GCA_017468985.1). Taxonomy (GTDB): domain Bacteria; phylum Bacteroidota; class Bacteroidia; order Bacteroidales; family Bacteroidaceae; genus UBA6382. The sequence continues at coordinate 19,793 of JAFUHF010000029.1, read as the reverse complement.
TGGGAATCGATGTTACGACCCTTGCATCACGTTTTCCCCATTGGGGAACTTTTGAAATAAAGGGCGTTTTTTCTGATCATTTCCCAACAGATATCCTTTTTGCGTATCAAGGTAATTATGTGTAATATTTTATGAAAAGTGTTATGTCTGAATAAGCAAAAGGCGAATCACGAAATCCTAATGATGGATTTTTTAAGCGTTGAGTAATACGGATTAAGATATTCTTCTTAACTTTGCCTTGAATATCAGAAACTATTAAACAATAAGCACAATGAAAAAAGCATTACTCTTCATTACACTAATGTGCAGCGTGGCAGTAAGCCGTGCGGCTTATGAAGATACGAACTTCAGTAAGTTCAAGTATGCCATTTACCATCCGCGCTACTACAATGCCGAGAACACATTCTATGAAGCTCCACTGGTTTATACCATTACGGATAAAGGTGAAGTGGCTGTTTCGGGTGCAGATATGAAGTTGAAGAATATCAGTATCCCAAATGTGGTGAAACACGAAGGACGCAGTTATAAAGTCACTTCTATTCATGGATATGCCTTTCAGCGTTGCTATAATTTGGAAGAACTCACCATTCCGGCTAACCTGAACTACATGTATACCTCCACACTTGAGGAGAAAACCGTGTATCAGTCAGGGCCGTTCTTTGCTTGTCGTAATCTGAAAGTAATCAATGCAGAGGCCGCACAGTCGCCTGCTTTCTGGAATAAGGATGCACAAAAACGCAACCTGCTGAAGGACATCGCTCAAGGACGTCAAATCAATACTCCTGAAGGTAGTGACTACACGCTGTGGGCACCCTACGTGAATGGACTGGCACTGAACATAACGATGAACGCCAAAGGATGGGCTACTTATTTCCTGAACAAGACTGTAAAGATAGAAGAAAAGCAGGAAGCTACTGTTTATATATTGAAAGAACAGGGTGGTCAGGTAAACTTTGAACCCCTGCAAGGAGTTTACATTCCAGCAGGAACAGCCGTGTTGATTAAGGCACAGCCCGGAGCTAACGTAGTACTTCGCACCACAGAGATTGCCAATGGTGAAAAAACCGATGACGTGACGGGCAATCTGCTGCAAGGCACATTAGAAGACGTGACAGCAAAGACAAACGGCGAATTCTACGTATTGAGTGAAACTCAGACAGAAGGTGGTACGGAATGGGCTGCTTTCCGTCCGGTGCAGAGCGGCGAAATGCTTGCAGGCCATGAGGCTTTCTTGCCTAAGACCATTGCACTGAGTGCTCAGGCCAAGGCCATTCTGAGTGGCGAAACAACAGGTATCAAAGCCGTAAAGAATCAGGCTGATACAAAAGCCACCTACGACTTGCAGGGCCGTAAAACGAATCGTCCGGAAAAGGGCATTTATATTCAGAACGGTAAAAAGGCTTATAAGAAGTAAGCAAATTTCAAATTCATAAATCAAGAGGGCCTGTTCAGGAGAAGATTCTGAGCAGGCTTTCTTCATGAAATGGCGTCAGGCTGCTTTAGTTGGCGCATTACCCTGCGCTGCATGGGAAGGGCTAAGGCAAAGGAGCAGAAGTCGGCCACAGGTTGCGCCAGCATGACGCCCAGCATACCTAAGCAAGAAGGCATAAGCAGAATGGCAGGAATGAAAAAGATGCCGCTGCGGCTCAGGGCCATGACGGTGGCTTGCTTATAGTGATTAATGTTTTGAAGCAGCATACTCACAATGATGCAGAAGCCCATGAAGGGGATGGAAATGCACTGCCAGCGTTGAGCTTGCACACTGAGAGCGATAACTTGAGGTGATTGGGAAAAGAAGGCTATGATCTGAGGCGTGAAGATGAGCAGTACCAGTGTGGCAATGCTCAAGGTGGTGAGGGCTAACCGCTGCGTGTAGATATAGGCACTGTGCACACGAGAGTAGAGACGAGCGCCATAGTTGAAACCGCAAACGGGTTGGAATCCCTGACCGATGCCAGCCACACTGGCGAAAAGAAGGTTGGAAAGCCGCACAACGATGGTCATGGCTGCAAAGAACTGATCACCATAGAACTTCATGGCATGGCTGAGCAGGATGTTAGCCAAGGAATGAATGCCCTGTCGGCTTACGGATGGCAAGCCACCTTGCATGATGGCCATTAAGAGACCCTTGTAAGGGCGATAAAGGCGCAGACTGAGACTTACTGCGTCGCTATGCTGAGTTTGATAGAGCAGGATAAGGAAACTGAATATCTGGCTGATGAGCGTAGAGAGGCCGGCACCCGTTACTCCCATGTGGAAACCAAAGATCAAGAGCGGATCAAGAGCGCAATTCAGCAGAGCACCGGTGCCAATACCCAAAAGAGCGCGCTGGGCACAGCCTTGCAGGCGCAGTTGGTTGTTGAGCGTAAGCGATGATGCGTAGAAAGGAGCGGCAAGGAGTATGAAGAACATGTATTCTTCAGCGTAAGGCAGGATGGTGAGCGTGGAGCCTAAGATCAGAGCTATCTGAGGCATGAAGAGCAAACCGGCTAACAGTACGAGCAGTCCCGTAAAAAAAGAAGAAACAAAGCCCACTACAGCCATTTGGGCAGCTTCAAGGACATTTTGCTCACCCAGTTTGCGCGAAATGTAGTTGCCCGAGCCATGGCCAAAGCCAAAACCAATGGCCTGAATAATCATCATGAGGGAATAGACCACGCCAATGGCTCCCTGTGCACTGGCCCCCAACTGACCCACAAAGAAAGTATCGGCCATGTTATATATGGCCGTGATGAGCATGGAGATTACCGTAGGGAGCGCAAGTTGTCTGACCAGTCTGTCAACGGGCATCGTGGTCATGTGCTGAAACTTCTGTTGCTGGGTGTCGACAGACATCGGCTGCTACTGTTGGTTCCAGATAAACCGATAGTTGAATCGTCGGTTGGGGGCAGTGTCGCCGTCGGTACAGAGAGAAATGGGGTCAGTCAGGGTTTGGGGATTGTCGGCCCACTTGAAGTCGAACGTGAACTGCTTCTGTGTGAGGCGTAACAGCTTGCGAGGAACGGCAAGCTCCATACGGTTTCCCTGCTGTGCATAAGAAATTTGAGTAACCGGCTTCCAGGATGCAGAAGAAGCATCAAACTGCATGAGGACCGTATGGTGGTCATCGCTCACTTCCTTGTTGATGATGAAGTCGTAGCCATACCATCCCGTTTGACTATCGTTGTCGGCATCGATGAGAAGGAGCATCCAGTTAGGATCGTGGAAGGACGTAAGATCGGAGGCTGCCTTTACGTAGAAGTAGACGTTTTTTCGATCAACAGCCACGCGACTCTCCACAATGTCGTTGCGACCTGAAGTGTTCACGTAATGTCGTCCGGCATAACCATTGTGATCGCGATGGGTAATGTCGCCACGGGTGTCGAAGAAGGCGGCAGAAGCGGCCCAGTCGTCAAAGCGTCCGTCAATGCTGATGGAACGCAGGCCCTTGTTCTGGGGAATGGGGCGAGCACCCTTGTAGCGACGGATGTTCTGTGCCATCTGCATGTAGTAATTGTCGGTATAGCGTCCTTTGACGGGAGCGATGGTGCGATTGAACTCAGCATTGTACTGGTCAACGAAGTAGAACGTGTTTTCCTTTCGTCCCAAAAACTCCGTTGGTCCAGGGGCTGGATCGCCTGGTGCATGACCGGTGACATATTTACCAGCCGTCCATTCATTCCAGTCGTTGAGATAAATGAAAGGCGGATCAGCTTTCAGGGCTTCATCCCAGCGGTCTTGAAAATAAATGCCGTAGCCTTCTGGATTCTTCACCGTCTTTCCCAACCAGGGAACGTAGGCCTCGGCCGGTGAGTCATGCTCATCTAAAGAAGGTTCCTTGGTATCGGTGCGCCAGCTCTTTCCTGTAATGGAAATAGGGTGCTGTGCAGGTGTTACGGCCATTTCTTCCAGCTTGCCCTGATGCTTGGAAGCGCGCTCTTCAGGAGTGAGACGGGCTACGTTAGGGTCGTCCATTTGATATCCAAAGCTCCAAGAGTCTTCGGTACCGACGTAACGCTTTCCAAACCATTCATAATAGCCCCACCACATGCCGCGCATGGTGAAGAAATCCTTCATTTCCTGTGGATAGTCAGTAAAGATTTCCGTGGTATAACGTTCATTGTTGTAATGCGGATGGTTGGGATCGGTTACGGCCTCGGCTTCGTAGTGGGGATTACGGTTAACGGGACGATTGGGGGTGGAATCCACTTCGGGGCGGCTGTTACAGAGCAAAAGCGGTTTGCCTTCCCAATAGAACCACAGATCCTTATATTTATTCTGCAAGTAAATGCGCTCATACAGATTGAGACTTACCACGATCGAAGGGCCATTAAACGTCCAGAAACATATCTTTGGGGTAGGATTACCTTCAAGTTTCATTTCTTCAATCACGGAACACACCGTTTCCCATTCCTCCCAGTAGCATACGGCATTGGTTACGTCGAAAATCAGTACATCCACACCGGCGTCGGTGAGCATTGAGATGTCGTGACGGATGACATACCTGTCGCGACTGAGGAAATAGCCGTTTTCGGGCTCTCCCCAATGCCAAGCCCCCACATTGCGAGGCCATGCTTCCGAATCACCGTTGATTCGCGCCCCTGGGTCTTGGTCTAATACCTGAGAAACATCCTTATAATTCTTAGGTACATTGTATTTTCCTTCATCATGCCAAGTGATGTAGAACATGCCTACTACTCTTTGCTTGTCCGTTTTAGGCAGTCCCACCTCTTCGCTGGTGGGCATCGTGCGTCCTAAGGCATCCGTTCCCACCCAAGTGTCGGACATCAGGTCTTGTCCCATTGAGGGGAGCAGTGCGCAGCAGCATATCATGCCTGCTGCAATGCGTTGCAGAAGATGATTCATGGTTTGTAGTCCGTTAATATTGTTTTTGGATAGGCAAAGTTACCCTTTTTCGGTTTTATTAGCAAGTTCCTTTCGTTTTATTGTCATTTTGTTGTGAAGAAGATATGGAAGAAAAGAGGGAAAAGTGTAACACGAAAGCATTAACTTTGCAATCCTATCACGTTCATTTATGAAACCAGAAGAATTGCCAATGCTCAACGAGCATAATAAGGAAGAACACCGTCCATCTCATACGGCGGAACATATTCTTAACGGAACTGTGGCGCGATTGTACGGTTGTGGTCGTGCGTTTCAGGGTCATGTGGAGCGGAAAAAGTCGAAGCTTGACTATCGCATGGATGTTCCGCTGACAGAGGCTCAGATTCGCGAATTGGAAGAGCGCGTAAATCAGGTAATAAAAGACGATCTGCCCATCTGGATGGAATATGCCAAGAAGGAAGAAGTGGCGGAACGATTTGATCTAGATCGTTTACCCGACGATGTTGCAGAAACGGTGCGCATAGTTCACGTAGGCGATTATGATGAATGCCTGTGCATAGGGCAGCATGTGGAACATACGTCGCAAATAGGGATTTTTCGTATTTCCAGCTACCGTTGGCAGGAAGGCGTTCAGCGTATCGTGTTCCGCTTGGACGATAGTGAAGCCGGAAAATAAAATATGCTGGCAAAGGATATTGTTTCCTTTGCCAGCATATGGGATGAGAAAACGGTATTAAGCCTTGCGAACAGACATGCAGTCTACGTTCGGCATCCAAGATGACGGATTGGAAAGGCGAATGGTGTTATATCCCTTCTTGAGTGTTACCTGTACATTGACGGTGGTCCATTTCTTGTAGAAATCACCACTGTTCAGGTTGTTGAGCTCGCGTGTCTGGCCGCCATTCACGTCAAGTCGAATGGTACGTGGATCGCCGCTGGCGTAACGAATGGATAACGTGTATTGTCCGCCCTTTTCGCTATAGACATTGCGCCATTCCAGATAGTTGTCTGCGCTGTTGCCTAACGAACCAACGAAAACGCCCTGATCGGCCTGAGTGTTCTGCTCGTGCTTGGCTGTTTGCCAATTCTTGATTTCCTGATAAGCGTTGAGATAAGCTTCTTCGGCCTGATAAATGATCTGCTCAATGCGTTTGCCTGTCACAAAGTAAGCGGCAGAGCCATGGGCAGGAACGGTTACGCTGTATTTTCCCTGAGCGGCGGCATTGGCCACCTGATGGGTGAAGCAGTCGTATACTTTTACCTTTCCAGTGAATCCCAGTGCTTGGATGTCCACATTGATGGTTTGGGTTTCATCCGTCAGGTTAGTCACCACAACGGCACGCTTTGGGCCGTGGAACTTATTCATGTCCTTGGCGAATACGTAAACCTCGCCTTCGCGCTGCACCACAGGGGCACCGATGCCCAGTTTGTCCTGATTCATGGCTACGAGGTCAGCGTTCTTGAGTAGGTTGAGCGAATACTCGGGAATGGTGGTCATGTCGCACCCGATGAGCATGGGAGCACTCGTGATGCACCAATAACCCATGTGGGTATTTTCCTCGTCGTGAGTGAGCGTACGGCCAATTTCCAGCATGTCGGGGTCGTTGTAATGGCCACCGCCCGTAAAGGCCTGCAGATAGAGGTTTTCTTTCACGATGCTGCGCAAAGAGCCCCATGAGCAGTTGATGTCGCCCGTGGTGCGCCACGAATCGGCTACGTCAGAAATCCATGTGCCGGGATAGGCCCAGCGGCAAACATTGAAGATGATGCCGGGCTTGCCACAGTTCTTGATGGCATTGCTGATCTTTGTGTATTGCTGGCGTTCGTCAAGACCCATGTGAGCACCGCCGCAATAGTCCACCTTAATGAAGTCAAAATCCCAGTCAATGAAGTAGAGATGGCAGTCTTCATCTTCATGTCCGGCAAAGCCTACGCCCAGTCCCCATGCTGCACGGTTGCCCGATCCGCACGTATTGTCGCCGGCGTCGCTGTAAATGCCTGCTTTCAGGCCCTTCTTGTGAATATAGTCTACGAGAGAGCGCATTCCGCTTGGAAAGAGCTTTGTGTTCAGACGCAGATGTCCGTCCTCGCCACGGCCATCCCAATATCCGTCGTCAATGTTGATGAATTTGTAGCCGGCTTTATCCAATCCGGTGGCAACCATTGCGTCGGCCTGGCTCTTAATGACCTGCTCATTGATGTTGAGCGCAAACGTGTTCCAAGAACTCCAACCCATCGTAGGTGGATCGAAAGCTTCAACCGTAAGTGCCACGGCGCACGCGGCCGAAAGCATCAGGTATTTGGTTCTTTTCATTGTGTATTATGAATGAATAATGAATTTCTTTATGTTTGCAAAGGTAAGCAGAATAATTTATAATATAGGAATAGGCGAAGAAGTTTTTTTACATTCCGAGAGAGGGCGGAGCCTCACTGGTGCCCCATTGCTTGTTGGGCCGGTGGCCCATTTCCAGTTCGAGGAGGCCGCCTTGCGCAATGTCGGCGTGCATAAACCATGCGTTCGTCAGAGGCTTGCCGTTCAGACGAGCCGACTGGATGTATTTGTTTTCCTCGCTTGCGTTGTGGGCTTTTATCTGTAGGGTGTGGCCGTCAGAAAGCTGAATCTTGATGTCGGAGAATACGGGACTGCCGATGGTGTACATGGGGAGTCCCGGTGTGGTGGGATAGAAGCCAATCATGCTGAACACAACGAATCCCGACATTCCGCCGCCGTCTTCGTCGCCCGGCATTCCCATCAAGTCGTTGCGGAACCATTCGTGAAGCAGTTTGCGTACGAGCTTCTGTGTTTTCCAGGGGCGGAGAATGTAGTTATAGAGGTAAGGAATGTGGCAGCAGGGCTCGTTGGCCATGGAGAACATGCCCACGTTAGCCCCATGGTCGGGCATGAGGTGATAGAAGTTGTATCGCGGCATGCCGATGGGAGTCGTGAAGAGCAGGTCCAACTCTCGGTCGGTGGCTTCGTTGCCTCCAAGAAGGCTGACAAGGTCGGCGAAGTTGTGCTGTACGTCCCAGCGGTGAATGTAGCCGTTGTTCTCGCAGTAGTATTCACGGCCGATGGTTTTGTAGTTTACGTCGGGAATGAACTGTCCGTCCTTGTCTTTTGGATGGAAGAAATGCGTTTCTGGATGGAAGAGCGTCCGGTAGTTGTACGACCGTTTCAGATAGTGGTTGGCCTGTGCCGTGTCGCCCAGTTCCTGAGCCAATTGTGCCAAGCACCATTCGTCATATACGGTGCCGAGCGTTACGGCTACAGGCTGCCGTTTCTCCCAGCTGGTGTTCACTCCCTTTACCGTTTCGGGTTCGCCCGGGCGTAGGGCAGGAATGTAGCCATGCTCTTGGTAGAATGCCTCAAGCTCGCCGGCCGGTCCGCCATACCAGGGGATGAGCGATTTCTCCTCAATGCCTTTCTTGCCATACTCAAAGGCTTTTTCCAGGCTGAATCCGCGAATGCCTTTACGATAGCCGTCAATCATGGAGGCTACGGCGTGGTTGCTGTTCATCCACCAGCGAGGACCGGTGGAAGCGGTGAACGTGGGCAGCCAGTGATTGTCCATTTGCTCGGCCATGAGGATGCAGGAATGAAGGATGTCGCTTTCCATCTGTGCATCGATGAGGGCGCGCAGGGGGTGGGCCGTGCGATAGGTGTCCCAAATCCAGTCGTCGGTGTAGAAGTTGCGGCCATCGTTGTCATGAACCTTCCCGTCGAATCCGCTGTAGTAGTGATCGTCTTCGCTCATGCATACGGGTCGGGTGAGGCAGCGGTAGAGTGCGGTGTAGAACACGGCTTTGTCGTCGTCCGTACCGCCTTCCACGCTGATGCTGCTCAGTGCCTTGTTCCACGTTTCGCGTCCTGCCAGGGCCAGTCGGTCCAGATTCCAGTCCGTGATTTCACGCTGAAGGTTCTTCTGGGCCTGTTCCACGCTGATGAACGAAACACCGTAGCGCACTTGCTGCTGCTTCTGTCCGTCGGCAAAGGCCAGGGCTAAGGCCTGTCCCTTTTCCGTATGCTGTACGGGAATGATGTCCTCGGCCTGCTGCTGTAATTGTCCATACAGATATACTTTCGTTCCTGACGCAGCATCGATCAATTCTTCTCCCCAGAAGGCGTCGCCTTGGGCTTCAATGTGGCCGTTCTGGGTTGACACGATGAAGTAAGGCTTGCCCTTGCCTTCGTAGCTGAAACGATAGAGTGCGCTTTGATGGGAGGGGGCGAAGTCCACTTGTATTCCGGGCCAGTCCAGGAGTACGCTGTAGCGATAGGGCGTGGCTTTCTCGTTGTCGTAGGAGTAACTGAGTATGGGGCGCAAGCCTTGGGCCTCTCCCTGATAGGGATTGAAGCTGAAGGCAAAGCTGCCGCGGTCGTTGGTGAGCAGCACGGGCAGGCCGGCCAGTCGTTCGTCGTTGTAGCCTTCGCGCATGGGGTTTACGCGCATCATGCTGGCCGGAAGGTGTTGCATCGGTGTGGTGGGCACCAGCATGTGGCTGATGTTTCCAATGTAGGGATTCACGTAGTCGATGGGTTCCTTCTCGTGGCTTGTGGAGCATGCCGAGATGAGGAGCAGTCCTACGCTCAGGCAGAGCAGGCTTAGGGTCTTTTTCATTCGGTCAGAAGAGCTTGTTGTATTCATTGCAGAGCAGGAAGGCCGGAGCTTCGTCTTCCATGATGGCCGGATAGCGCGGCAGCTCTTCCAGGAAGCGGTTGTCGTTGGCATCGTCGTTGACGGTGGACACTTCGCCGATGAGGCTCCATCCGTTTTCCGACCAGAAGGTGTGATAAATGTAGGGCGTGAAGCTTATGCTTTCGCCGGGCTGGAGGCGCAGCGTTTCGCCGGCTTTGAACTTGCGCGTCACGCCGTCTACCTGAATGCTGACGTCATCATTGGTGGGCTGTTCCTCGGCATTGGCTTTCCAGAGCTTGATGCAGAGGGTTCCGCCGCCGCGGTTGATGATGTCTTCCATCTTGGTCCAGTGGAAGTGCGTGGGCGTGATCTGGCCGTCGCGTACGAGCATGATCTTTTCGCAGTAGGGTTTCTTGTCGAGTTTCAGGTTGCCGTTGCGCATGGTGACGAGCGTGAGTCCTTCCTTTAGGAAGTCTCCCTTTCCGAAGTCGGTGATGTCCCAGCCCAGGGCATTGTTGCGTATTTCGCTGCACTCCGTTCCTTTCGTTTGCCATTCGGCCGGTGTCCACTTGGCCCATGGGGGAAGATAGAAATGATTGGCGTCAAAAAATGCTGCAGCTTCCTTGATGTAGTGATTGATTTCACTTCTTTTCATGATGGTATGTTTTAAGATAAGATGGTTATTCGTAGTGAGTCTTGATGAATTCTTCTATCTGGGTGAGTCGCGGTGCTCCGCCGGTGGAGGTGGGCGACTTCAGGTTGTAGTACGCCGATGCGGCGCCGATGCGCAGGGCCTGCGTCAGGGAGTAGTTTTCGTGGAGGGCATAGAGCATTCCTGCCGTGAAGGCGTCGCCGGCTCCTACGCTCGAAACGATGCCTGATGCCGGTATGCGTATGGAAGGAACAAAGCGCGTTTCGCCTTCTTTGGTCAGGGCGTAGCCTCCTTCGGGAAAATGAATGGCGCACACGCGCCTCACGCCGTGGGAGATCAGGAATTCTGCGGCTTCGGCAACCTTGGGCAGCAGGATTTTTCCGTCGGCGGAGCGCAGCGAGTAGCCGAAGCATTTGCCGGCCTCCACTTCGTTAATGATGAAGTAGTCAATGTAGCGCAGCGACGGGAGCACGATTTTGCGGAAGCGGTCGCTTTCTTCCGACACTACGTCGACCGACGTGAGGTAGCCCTTCTGCTGCAAGTCGTGGAGCGCGCGTGCGGCCCGCGTGCCATACTGCCCGTCGTCGGCATCGAGGGCGTCAAGCAGCAGCAGGTAGCCCAGGTGGAAAATCTTGGCTGGAGCGTTGACCTTCATCAGATGGTCCACATTCAGCAGGGCGTTTGCCCCTCGGTTGTGGAAGAAGGTGCGCGTGGCGTGTGAGGAGTCCGACATCACTTGCGTATACGACGTGGGCTGATTGGTGCGCTCCATGCCAGTAGCATCGATGTTGAGTTTCAGCAGGAGTTTCATGATGTCGTTGCCCGGGCTGTCGCTTCCTATGCAGCCGCAGGCGTAGAGGGGCAGGTCGGTTTTCAGTCCGGCCAGATCGGCCACCACGTTGTGTGCACAGCCGCCGAAGCCCGTGCTCAGCTTTTCGATGGTCACGAGATTGCCGGCTTCGGGATAGGTGGGGATGAAGTTCACGTAGTCCAGAAGCCAGTTGCCGGCGCACACTATGCCGCGCCTTGGCTGCTTGAGCAGGTCGTCTTTCTTGCGTTTCATGCTGGAGGAGGGGGTGATGGGGTTATGCTTTGTTGTTGCTTTCAAAGAGCTCCATGTGCTGACAGATCACCTCATAGGAGGCTTTCTCTATGACGCGCTTCATGGGGATGTATGCCGGCTTTTCGGCCGTGGCCAGGTAGTGCTGAATCTGTTTGGTGGCTTCCAGCTGAATGGCCGTGGCTACGTTGATCTTGCAGATGCCGCCCTTGAGGCAGGCCTTGAAGTCTTCCACGCTTGTTCCGCTGCCGCCGTGGAGCACCAAGGGCAGGCTTACGGCTTCGTGGATTTCGTTGAGCCGCTTGATGTTGAGCTGAGGGGTGGCGATGTAGTGGCCGTGCAGGTTGCCTATGGCCACGGCCAGGGCGTCAATGCCTGTTTGGCTCACGAAGTCTACGGCCTGCTCCACTTCCGTAAACACGTCGGCGGTGTCTACTCCGCAGTCGCCTACGTGGCCCAGCTCGGCTTCCACGTCAACGCCTGCGGCTTTGGCTATGCGGCTGATTTCCATGGTGGCCTTCAGGTTTTCTTCGTAGGGCAGGGCCGAGGCGTCGAGCATTACGGAGGTGAAGCCCAGGCGGATGGCCTTGATGCACGTCTCGAGGCTGAGGCCGTGGTCCAGATGGACGCATACGGGCACCTTGGCACGCTCTGCGGCTCCCAGAAAGAGGGGAGCCATCATGGCCAGGGGGGCTTCGGGAAACTGCACTTCGGCCAATTGCAATATGAGGGGTGAACGGAGGTCTTCGGCAGCGCGAATGGCCCCCATCACGTTTTCCTGACTCAAACAGTTGAAGGCGCCAATGGCATAGCCTCTGCGGTCGGCGTCGGTGAGGAGTTCTCTGAGTGAAACGATCATGTTGTTACTGATTTTGGATTTACTTTTCGCAAAGTTAATAGGAATATTGGGAACAAGTTACGGTTCTGTTTCATAAATAATGAAAAGAAACTTTATAAAATAGTTAAAACTTTGGCTTTCCACATCTTGTTTGTGCCTGGTGGTCTTGTTTTTCGGAAATGCAACAGTGGTACGGGCGAAAATCCATTGCAGAAATATTCTTGCGTAGCACGCAAGAATGATTTTTCATAGAAGAATTATTCTCTCATGCTATGTAATTGTGTTTATGCTTTAGTATAATTATTGTTACGTTCCATGAAAGAATGATTTTCCGTTGACGAATCATTCTTTCATGCCATGCGAGAATGTTTCTACAGCGTTTTTCATACTCCGTTTTTCTCGTTTCTGAAAAAATGACTAACTTCGCAACTCATTACAAGAGTAACATCATGGCTACAGGCAATTCTTGGAAAACGCGCAACGAGCACTCCCGTTCCCTGAGTGACGAACCGCGCATCGTCAAGAAGCACAAACTGAAATCCAAGCCTCAGTTCACCATTGACGACCTTTACATCACGCCCTTCACTCAGAAGAAGGAGTATGACAAGGACGGCCACTGGAAGTACGTGCCCGTAGAGCGCAACATGGAGCCTACCGGCATCCATGTGATGGACGACCTGTTGCGCTTCCTGGCCGGCGGCGGCTCCAACATGCAGACCTTTGCCGAAGGCCATGGACTGACCACGGAAGAGGTGTCGGTGCTGGTGTTCATCCTGACCGGCATGAAGTGCATGCGCTTTCGCCAGCTCTATCAGATGAGGCTCGTGGACGATTTGCTGCGCTTCACCGACCTGGGCTATGACCAGGTGGCCCGGCGCTCAGGTCTCGGTTCGCCCAACAACATGTACCTCGCCCTGCGACGCGACTATGACATGTCGGGCTCCGAGCGCCGCCGCTATTTGCGCTACGAAGGCGACCTGGACCGCTATAAACTCTGACTCCGTAAAACCCGAAACACCCACCGCAGACCAGAGGAAAGACGCATGACGTTGAAAAGCAGACATCAGGCCTATGCGCGGCTGCTGTTATTGATCTTCATTTCAATACTGGCGGCACGCACTTTCCATCTGCACGAGCCGCAGCTGCCCGGACCGGCCGCGATTTGCGTTGACTGCTCCACGGGAGTGCCCCACAGCGGCCACCTCAGCACCGACGCAGGCGGATGGTCGGAGTGTCTGGTCTGTCAGTTTCTGAGCCTCGTATTCATCGTGCCCGTGGCAGGCATGCTGAGTCCCATGCAGAGGGCGGCATGCCGGAAGAATGGCCATCGGGGCGCCCACATCATTGTTCAATCCCTAAATCTTCGGTCACCCAGAGCCCCACCCTTTCATGCTGTTTTGTGAGTTATCAGGTAAACAAGTTTCACCTTATTCTTAATTCAAAGCAGAATGAAAAACGTTCGTTTCATAACGATGTTGCTGTGCCTATACCTCTCGCAAGCAACATTCGCAGCCGTACGGCATACGGCATTAGAGGGAGTGGTGAAGGATTCCATCAGCGGTTTGCCCCTGCAGGGCGTGGTGGTCTACTTTCCGGAACTCAAAAAAGGAGGTATCACCGATGCCGACGGGCATTACGTCATTAAAGAACTGCCCGGCCTGAAGAGCATGGTGCAGGTGAGCCTCGTAGGCCACCAGACCATTGTGCGCGACCTCGATTTGCGCACCACGGACAGGCAGGACTTCCTGATGCAGGAAAACAGCGCCCGGCTGGGTGAGGTGGTCGTAAAGGGCTATTCCGGCAACGGAATGCTGAAGAACCTGGCATCGCCCATTTCGTTTGTTTCGCATCGCGACATGGAAATGCGAGCGTCGAGCAACGTGATTGACGCCCTGGCGCGCGAGCCGGGCATGGCGCAGATCACCACGGGCAGCAGCATCTCCAAGCCCGTCATACGCGGTTTGGGCTACAACCGCGTGGTGGTGGTCCACAACGGCGTGCGCCAAGAGGGTCAGCAGTGGGGCGACGAGCATGGCGTAGAGATCGATGCCTCCTCAGTACATGCCGCGCGCATTCTTAAGGGGCCGGCCAGCCTGATGTACGGCTCTGACGCCATTGCTGGAGTGGTGATATTCGAAGATGAGCCTGCCGCGGCAGAAGGCCATGTGAACGCAGGCGTGGCGTCAGAGTATCAGACCAACAACGGCCTGCGCAGTCTGGCGGCCCACGCCGCCGGCAACCATAGCGGATGGCTCTGGAGGCTCAGGGGAAGCGCAAAGGATGCCCACGTCTATAAAAACAGCCGCGACGGATACGTATATAATTCCGGCTTGGGAGAAAAAGCGCTCTCAGGCATGATGGGGACGAACCGCAAGTGGGGATTCTCGCATCTGAACATGAGCCTTGTCGAGCAACAGCCAGGCATTGTGGAACTGGACGACAATACGCCTCCGGGCTCCAAGCACTACGGCCACCTGATGCCCTATCAGACTATACGCCATGCCAAGGTCGTGCTCGACAATGCACTGTACCTGCGCCGTGGCAGCGTGAAAGCCCTCCTTTCCTATCAGCAGAACAACCGCAAGGAGTACGAGGAAGCCGAGGAGGAAGCCGGCTTGCAACTCATGCTGCGAACGGTGGGCTACAACCTGAGCTATCAGATGGCTGAGCATGACGGCTGGACCCTGGCCGCCGGAACCAACGGTATGCTGCAGCACTCGGGAAATCGCGGTGACGAATTTCTGATACCCGATTATCGCCTGACCGACGTGGGTCTCTTTGCCACGCTGGGCAAGAGCCTCGGCCGTTGGGATTGGAGCGGAGGAGTGCGAGCCGACCATCGCCATTTCAAGAGCAACGAGCTGTGGGATGAAGGCCACTTGCGCTTCAGTCGCTTCCACCGCAATTTCACTTCCTTCACGGGAAGCGTGGGCGGCATTTACCACCTTTCGCCCCAAAGCAATCTGCGCGTCAACCTTTCCAGAGGCTTCAGGGCGCCCAACGTGATCGAGTTGTCGTCGAACGGCATTCATGAGGGTACCTTCAGGTACGAACAGGGAAATCCGCAGCTTAGCGCAGAAAGCAACTGGCAGGCCGACCTCGGAATGGATTACTCCACGGCCACTGTATCGGCGCAAGTGTCGCTGTTTCACAATCAGGTGGACCACTTCATCTACGCCCATCGCCTGACCGACGCTGCAGGGCTTCCCGTCATGAACGATGGTCAGCCTACCTACGCCTACACTTCCGGCAATGCGCGGCTTTATGGCGGTGAAGTGAGTCTCGACGTGCATCCCGTAGAGGGGTTACACATGGGCGGCAGTTTCAGTTACGTAAACGCCTTGCAGCTTCACCAAAATCGCGATTCGCGCTATCTGCCCTTCACGCCGGCACCGCGAATCATGACGGAAGTGCGCTACGACCTCGTGCGCGACGGCCGCGTGCTCAACAACAGCTACGTGTCGCTCAACCTGGAGTATAACTTCCGGCAGGATCATTTCTACGCCAAGGGCGGCACCGAAACGGCTACGTCGGATTACGGCCTCCTTGGCCTGAGCATCGGCACTGACTTCATGCATCGCCACCGTCGCGTATGCTCCCTCTTCCTGATGGGCTCGAATATTACCAATAAAGCCTACCAGAACCACCTGAGCCGCCTGAAATATGCCGGCTACAATCCCGTGGCCGGCCGCCAAGGCATTTCGGACATGGGGCGCAACTTTACCCTCAAGCTCGTAGTGCCGATAGAGCTGTAAAACAAAAGGAGAATTGGCCATTTGGAGCGGCCAATTCTCCTTTTCTGATGCTCAAAGAACGGTTATTTGTAGTCGTAAGCGTGCTTCGGATAGTCAATGGTGTAGTGCAAGCCGCGGCTTTCCTTGCGCTCTATGGCCTGGCGCGTTACGAGATAGCCAACGTTGATGGCATTGCGCAGTTCGCAAATGTCGGGCGTGGCTTTTACGCGCTTAAAGAGCTCCTCGGTCTCCTCGTAAAGCAGGTCAAGGCGCGTCCATGCACGGTGCAGGCGCAAGTCGCTGCGAACGATGCCCACGTAGTTAGACATGGTTTGTCCCACTTCGCGCATGTCTTGCTTGATAAGCACCTTCTCCTCGTTTGTCATGGTGCCTTCGTCGGTCCATTCCGGAATGGCGTCGTTGAAGGAATAGTTTTCAACAACGCTCAGACTGTGCTTCGCGGCTGCGTCGGCATAAACAACAGCTTCAATCAGCGAGTTGGAAGCCAGACGGTTGCCGCCATGAAGGCCGGTGCATGAGCATTCGCCCACGGCGTAGAGACGGTGAATGGAGCTCTGGGCATTGAGATCTACCAGAATGCCGCCGCACAAATAGTGGGCGCAGGGGCAAACGGGAATATATTCCTTCGTGATGTCAATGCCGATGGAGAGGCACTTCTGATAGATATTGGGGAAGTGATGCTTCGTTTCTTCCGGATCCTTGTGGGTAACGTCCAAACATACGTGGTCCAGGCCGTGAATCTTCATTTCCTTGTCGATGGCATGCGCCACGATGTCGCGCGGAGCCAGTGAAAGACGCTTGTCGTACTTCTGCATGAACTCCGCACCGCTGGGCAGGCGCAAGATGCCGCCGTAGCCACGCATGGCTTCCGTGATGAGGTAAGCAGGATGGGTTTCGCCCGGACAGTAGAGGGCGGTGGGATGGAATTGCACGAATTCCATGTCCTTCACCGTGGCCTTGGCACGATAGGCCATGGCTATGCCGTCGCCCGTGGCAATGTTGGGATTCGTGGTACTGCTGTAGATAGCCCCGATGCCTCCCGTGGCCAGAAGGGTGACCTTGGAGAGGAAGGTGTCCACCTTGCCCGTATCAGGATCCAAGATGTAGGCTCCGTAGCATTCTATGTCGGGCGTGCGTCGCGTCACTTCCACGCCCAGATGGTGCTGCGTGATGATTTCTACCGCGAAGTGATGTTCCAGAATGGTAATGTTAGGCTCGCGCCTCACGGCTTCAATCAGTCCGCGCTGAATCTCGAAACCGGAATCGTCGGCATGGTGCAGAATGCGGAACTCCGAATGGCCGCCCTCACGGTGCAGATCGAACGTACCGTCTTCTTTTTTGTCGAAGTTCACGCCCCATTCCACCAGTCGCCTGATGCCGGCAGGGGCCTGTTCCACCACCTGACGCACGGCGGCAGGGTCGCTGATGTAATCGCCGGCCACCATCGTGTCCTGAATATGCTTTTCAAAGTTGTCTACTTCAAGATTTGTCACGGCGGCAACGCCACCCTGGGCCTTGGCCGTGTTGGCTTCGTCAATAGTTGTTTTGCAAACGAGGGCCACCTTGCCCTTACCGGCTCGGGCCACTTGGAGTGCATACGACATACCAGCCACTCCGGAACCGATTACGAGGAAATCAAATTTTCTGATCATGTTTTCAGTAATTTTGTGGCAAAAATACAAAAAGTCAGGCGCAAATGCGTTTGACGAAAGTGCTTTTTTATAATTTTGCAGAGAAGTCATTAACTATTATCGATGAAAACTCTACGAACGATTTCCAAGCATAGGAGCCTGCGAGGGCTTTTTATTATCATGTTGCTGTTTTGTCAGTCAGGGCTGAGCGCCCAGGAGCCAGACGAATATTCACTAGAAATTGCTCCTGAGGAGAGCGTCGTTCTGCCATGGCCACAAAACATGCAACACGCGCTGGATCAGGCCATCGCTTTTGATGAGATGCTTACATATAGCCAACTGGGATTTCTGGTATATGACATTACGGCCGATTCCATCGTTTACGATCGTGGGCGTTTGCAGCTGCTGCGTCCGGCCTCAGTTCAGAAACTGCTCACAACAGTTACGGCCCTCACGGAACTGGGAGGCTCGTTTCAGTTTCAAACGCGGATGTATGCATCGGGTGAGGTTTCCGATAGCGTTTTGCACGGCGACCTGTATATGAAGGGAGGTTTCGACCCCACGTTTGATGCCTACGACATGGAGGCATTTATCGATACGTTGGCATTGATGGGCATCAAAGAGATAGATGGGCAGGTTTACTCCGACATGTCGCTGAAAGACACGCTCAAGTGGGGCGAAGGCTGGTGCTGGGACGACGATGAGCGTCTGCTCCGTCCCTTGCTCTATAACGGGAAGGACATATTCATGAAGCGTTTCTATGAGCGCCTTGACGATAGCGGCATTCTCCATCCGCAGACCTACACCGAGAAAATAGTTCCCATGGACAGCGTGAGGCAACTCAGCGTGAGGGTTCACACGGTAGATCAAATCCTGATGCCCTTGCTCAAAAACAGCAATAACCTCTATGCCGAAGCTTTGTTCTACCAGTTAGGCGTCAAGGACGGTCCGCCCTACCCTTCTGCACGCGTTTCGGCCGGAAAGGTGGAACAGCTGTTGCGCTCCATCGGCCTGAAGCCCGATGATTATAATGTGGCAGACGGTTCCGGACTTTCGCTCTACAACTATGTAACGGCTGAGGAAATCGTAACACTGCTGCGCTATGCCTACAGCAAGGAAGAAATCTTCGAGCATCTTTTTCCGGCCCTCCCCATTGCCGGAGAGGATGGCACATTGGAGCGCAGGATGTGGCAAACTTCAGCCGAAGGAAATGTGCATGCCAAGACGGGTACCCTCAGGAGTGTAAGCACACTGGCCGGTTATGCTACGGCAGCCAATGGCCATCAGCTTTGCTTCTGCATTCTCAATCAGGGCATCCGCACTCATGCCACGGCACGTGCCTTCCAAGACCGCTTGTGCGAAATCATGACGCGTCCGTATTCTCAACCTATGGAATGAAAAGAAAAACATTTTTTCATCGTTCATCCGTTTGGGGGTGAGAAAAGCCTTGGAAATCCTGCCGCACGCATTGCGTCGCATTTTCCGCAGAGGTTTTCAGGTGATGAATGTGTGTACTGAAATCTCGAGGTTTTGATGCTATCTATTTTAATAATGGAAATAAACTATCGGATGAGCGCAAGACCTAAGAAAGGCCTCATGAACCAATAAAAATGGCGTCACAGAGATGTGGCGCCATTTCATTAAATAAGAATAATCAAACGATGTTAATCAGCCAATTTTGCCTTGAGGAACTCGCGGTTGAGACGAGCAATGTTGGCTATCGACTCATTCTTGGGACATACAGCTTCGCAGGCACGCGTATTAGTGCAGTTGCCGAAGCCCAGCTCGTCCATCTTGGCTACCATGGCCTTGGCGCGCTTTGCTGCCTCGGGGCGTCCCTGTGGCAGGAGTGCCAGCTGGCTTACCTTGGAGCTTACGAAGAGCATGGCAGAGCCGTTCTTACATGCTGCTACGCATGCGCCACAACCAATGCAGGTGGCGCAGTCCATGGCTTCGTCGGCATTTTGCTGGGGGATGAGGATGGCGTTGGCATCCTGAGCCTGACCAGTGCGGATAGTGGTATATCCACCGGCTGCCTGTATCTGGTCGAACGCTGAGCGGTTGACCATGCAGTCCTTGATTACGGGGAATGCTGCGGAGCGCCAGGGTTCTACGGTGATGACGTCACCATCCTTGAAACGACGCATGTAGAGCTGGCAGGTGGTGGCTCCACGTTCGGTCTTACCATGAGGGGTACCATTAATGTAGAGTGAGCACATGCCGCAGATGCCTTCGCGACAGTCGTGGTCGAACACGAAGGGCTCTTTGCCGTCGTTGATGAGCTGCTCGTTAAGTATGTCGAGCATCTCAAGGAAACTGGTGTCGTCGGGAATATCCTTCATGACGCGTTCCTCAAAGTGACCCGCGTCTTTAGGACCGTTCTGTTTACAATATCT
>JAFUHF010000028.1 GCA_017468985.1 Bacteroidaceae bacterium | reverse complement strand
CCTACGGCTATGCATTTTTGGAGCGTGGGCAGGAGGGCGTGGCGGTTGGTGCGCAGATAGTCGCGCACGATGTCGGCATGGCTCACGCCGTAGGACTTGAGCAGCGCCATGCTCACTATGCCCGTACGGTCTTTGCCAGCCGTGCAGTGGAAGAGTGTACAGATGCCTCTCTGCGCATTGGCGCGCAGCAGATCTACGACGCGTTGCAGTTGGGCGCGGCTGCAGGGATCGGTCACGGTCTGCAGATAGAGGGCCTTGAAGTCGGGCAACATAGCCTTTAGTTTTTCAGGATGGCGGCGCAGGTTGCGCAAAATGGCCATCGGATCGGAGCCCGTTTCGTGGGTGATGCCCACGGTGGCATCCTTCAGCAGGGGTATCTGGCGGTAGTCCACCCCAGGGGGCAACAGATCGGGAAACTCGGCCGCCTCTACGGGAGTGCGCAAATCTATGACGCAGCGAATGTGGCGACTTTCGCACAGTTTCCTGCACTGCTCCGCCGAAAGCTGGCTCAGCTTGCCGCTGCGAAGAAACAGTTGCCTGGGCACCGCCCCCGTTCCGTCGGCAAAGGGCAATCCGCCAAGGTCGCGCAGATTCAGTTCATTATACATACTTATTAATCCCATCTCGTCCACACATACAATAAATCAAACCCATTTAAAGATCTTTTCTTATCGTGAGCGTAAATTTACTGATCATAACATGCAAACAAAATTAGCACCAATGAGCAGATGACTATTGGTTTACTACTGACAATCATTCTGCAAATATACGAAAACATTCCTACATCTGCCGATAAATCGCTATCTTTGCACTGTTGGTAAAAGCCATGACTACATGAAGACAGCAATAGTGGGCGGTGGAGCCGCAGGATTCTTTCTGGGCATCAACCTAAAGGAAATGCGGCCCGACATGGAGGTGAGCATCTTGGAAAGCGGCAGCCGCGTACTCCGCAAGGTGCTTGCATCGGGCGGTGGGCGGTGTAACTGCACCAATACGTTTCGCGACGTCAAGGACCTCCGAAACGTCTACCCCCGTGGCCACCAGCTGATGAAGCGCTTAATGAGAACGTTCGGACCGCGCGAGGCCTACGAATGGTTTGAACTGCACGGCATCCCCCTCCGGCTACAGCAGGACGGCCGCGTGTTTCCAGCCTCGAACGACGCGGCCACCATCGTCAGTCGCTTTCTGAAACTGGCCCGGGAGCTGGGCATCCAGGTGGTGAACGGCAGCCCCGTAAGCTCGCTCAGCCAGCTGAGCAGCTACGACTTCGTGGCCGTCACCACGGGCGGAAGTCCTCGGGCAGAGGGGCTGCGGTGGCTGCAAGAAGTGGGCCACGAAGTGGTGGCACCCGTGCCCTCGCTCTTTACGCTCAGCATTGACGATGAGGCCCTCTGCGCCCTGACGGGCACGGCCGTGGAGCAGGTCTCGGTCCTGATTCCGGGCACGAAGTTTCACGCCGAAGGCGCACTGCTCATCACGCACTGGGGACTCAGCGGTCCGGTCATTCTCCGCCTGTCGAGCTACGCCGCGCGCCATCTGAACGAGCAGGACTATCGGTCGCACCTCTGCATCAACTGGGCCAATGCCACAGAGGCCGACGCCCACCGAGAGCTCGTCCTTCTGACCGGCAGCCATGCCAAGAAGCAGGTGACCAACGTGCAGCCCTGCGCCCTACCCTCGCGTCTCTGGCAATACTTGGCCCAAAAGGCCCTGGGCGAGCGCGCCGCACTGCGCTGGTGCGACCTGGGCCGTAAGGACATGAACCGCCTGACCAATATTGTGACGGCCGACGTGCTGCAAGTCACGGGCCGATCGGCATTCAAGGAAGAATTCGTAACGTGTGGAGGAATTGCGCTCAGCAGCATCGATCAGAATACGCTTTGCAGCAAAGCAGTGTCGCGCCTCTACTTTGCCGGCGAAGTGCTCGACATTGATGGCATTACAGGGGGCTACAACTTCCAGGCCGCGTGGACCACGGCGCACACGGCGGCCCGAAGCATTGCTACTTGCCAATAGGTTGTATGTGCTGGCGGATGTCCCTCGTGATGGGAAGCACCATGTAGCCCAGCGTCTGGCTGTCGAGCTGCGCCTGATAGGTGTTCATCGTGCGGCGCGCGTATTCCATGGATTTATTAAACGTTATGCGTGAGGCCTCGTTCTTAGTGAGAAGCTGCACGGTGGAGTCGAGTTTCTCCTCGGGGAAAAAGTCATCCAGGTTGACGTCGCCTATCATGGTGGTTTCAAGAAAACTGGCATGTTGCGCCTGACGGTCGGTATAGAAACCCACAAACATGTGGCCCGGCAGACGTACGAGGAGCGGATTGATGTTGACCGCCTTGAGCAGTGAGGCGAACAGCACGCTGCCGTCTACGCAGTTGATTTGCGAAGCCTCAAGGGCATCACTGAGCGTTCTGACCCTTTGTGCAAACACCACGTTGCTGCTGAGCGAGGAATTGGAGATGGAGCTGTACTTAAATCCGCGCCGCTGCAACACGTTCCATAGGGCATACACCTGCATCACCACGGCTGCGGAATCCTTTTGGTAGCCGACGAAGCGATTCACAATCCTCGTATTGAGTGCTTCGCGCAGCAAGCGGTCTATCTGGGGGCTGTCTTCGTTGACGTAGGCGGCAAAGAGCTGTCGCGTGTTGACGAACTGCTGGCGCTTACCGTCGCGATTGAGCAGGTAGTAACCCAGCATGCATTCGTTCAGGCTGCGCACCGAGAAGGTTCGCACCCTCTCCTCAGCAGCGCGACCGTCGACGGAGACCTGAACCATGACGCTCACGGGCGTAGCCTGCACATTCTGCCGCAACGCCTCGTAGTTCCACACCATGTCAGGGTAGACCACATAGTCCGTCCATTCCCGTGGCAAGACAAATTCTGAAACCGTGCGACGAAAGAAGGGCGTTTCGGCCAGTTCCACCCTGACGCGCGTATTTCTGCGCCGGCTCCTCACCCTCACGCCAACGATGCTCGACGGATTGCCCACGTAGGGCGTATCGCACGGCAGCAGCAAACCCTCGCCGCCATCGGTGGCCGCCGTAGAAATGATGGCCGAAGGAAAAATGTTTCCGCCCAGGCTGTCAACGATGCTCACCTCTCCCCTTCCATAGAGGCCGCGGTAGACCACGTAACCCACCGCAGCCAACACCAAGAGTAACGTCAGGAGCCAGAGCTCCCATCGCCGCACCGTAATCATGATGCGCACCACGGCCGAACCTTTTTTCTTTGCTTTTGTCATGGGCTGGTTTTCGCATGCAAAGGTAAGCATTAATCCCTGAACGGAGGAAGAAAAATAAAAAAGTGGCGTTTTCTTCTTTATGATTCGGCTTTTTCGGAGTTATATAGATAGCTGGGCTGTGACAGTCCACTCTAAAGAATGTATGTATGAACAGACTTAAAGTAATGCTTTTGGCCTTGCTTATGGCCATGTCCGTATGGGCCGAGAAGAAGAAAGAGTACTACCTCTATGGCGGTATATGTAACGAACTGACGCGCGAATCGCTGATGAACGCTCGCGTAAGGCTGCTCCGAGCGGACTCCACCGTGGTGGACAGCAGCCGCGTGGGCGGCGGAGGCAGCATCAACGGACGCGAGGACCTCTGGTTCCTTGACGTTCCCCTTGACGGGGCGGACTACATTCTGCACGCCACGTGCGAAGGCTACGAGGAACGCTACGTCAACCTCTCAACGAAGAAAAAGTCGAAGCGCCTGCAGTTCGAGTATTGGGGAGAGCTCGCCCTGAAGAAGAAGGCCAGGGTGCGCGAGCTGGGAGCGGCCACGGTGCGCGCCACCAAGATTAAATTTTATTCCAGAGGCGACACCATCGTCTACAACGCCGACGCCTTCGAGCTTGCCGAAGGCTCCATGCTCGACGCCCTGATAGAGCAGCTGCCCAACGTAGAGCTAAAGGACGACGGACAGATATACGTCAACGGGAAACACGTGGACGAACTGCTGCTCAACGGCGACCCTTTCTTTGCCAAGGATCGCACCGTGATGCTGGAGAACCTGCCGGCCTACATGGTGAAACAAGTCAAGGTGTACCACAAGCAAAGCGACCTGAGTGAATTTCTGAAACGAAAAATGGACGAAGGCAGCTACGTGATGGACGTAAAGCTGAAGAAGGAGTACAGTCAGGGATGGGTAGCCAATGCTGAAGCCGGCGGAGGCACGAAGGACCGCTTTCTGGGCCAGCTCTTCGCCCTGCGCTTCACGGACCATAGCCGCGTGGCCCTCGTGGGCAACCTGAACAACCTGAACGACACGCGCCGGCCCGGGAGGGACACGCAGTGGACGCCTGAACAGATGCCCTCGGGCCGCAGGCTGACGCGCCTCGTAGGACTGGACTACAGCGTGAAGGACCGCATGCGGCGCTACAACATAGAGGGAAACACCACCATGAAGCGAGAGCACTACAACAACTGGCAGCAAAATACGTCGGAATGGTTCATGCCCACGGGCAACACCTTCGGCCGCAGCGAGAGCCGCGGTCTGTCGCGAAACACGAATTTCAGCTCCTATCACAAACTGAAACTGGGCGGCGGCGAGATGAACAACATGTATGACTTCAGCACCAACCTGACGTACAATCGGCGCTCGGGCTGGAACGAGTCGGCCTCGGCCACATTCATCGAGGACGTTTCGGCCATGGTAAGCGACGGACTGATGGACAGCATACGCCAGCCGCAGGCCGGAGAGCTGCTGCGCCGTTTGGCCGCCAACCGCACGCTGAGCGAACGGCAGAGCAGTGGCCACAGCCTCGGCACCACCCTCCACGCCAACCAGTATCATAAGGTAGGGGCAGACCATTTCTATTGGTATGGCGGCATCAGTTACAACACGCAGCGCGACGAGAGCTCTACCCACAGGCTTACGGACTATCCCTCCTCCACCAAAGCCGGAAGCGACGAGCATATCCGCTCGCAGGATCGTCCCAACAACAACCTGAACTACGACCTGGGCGGATGGTATACGCTCCATCTCGACAAGTGGAACCTGACCGCAGGCTACAACTTCGCTCACAACAACACTCACCACGACTACGAGCGCATGCTGCTTCAGGACAACGCCTCGGGCGCAGCCCTGCTGCCCAGCATGGCCGAAGCCTACACGCGCGACTGGCAGAACAGCTACCTGCTCCATCAACAAATGACTTCACACGCCATTTATACGCAAATGTCGTATCAGTTGATTTCGAAGAAGAATACCTACACCATGCTGCTCATCGACTACACCATTCCCTTCGTCCACCACCGGCTGGACTATACGCGAGCCTATTTCGACGGAGCCGTGCGCCGCAACACCTGCTTCTTCAATCCCATGGTGATGTTCCACCACAGATGGAAATCATGGTCGCGCGAAATCAGGTTCCAGTATCGGCCTTCGAGCAACATTCCGGAACTGACAAATCTCGTAGAGATGGAGCGCAACGCTGATCCGCTGAACATCTATCTGGGCAACCCCAACCTGAAGAATGCTCACCACCACCACTTGCAGCTCTACTTCCGCAGCGACAGCGAGAAGCGGCGCACCAACGTCAGCTCTACGCTGAACTACAGCATTACGAAAGATGCCCACGCCATGGGGTACACCTACGACCAGCAGACAGGCATTCGCCACTACAAACCGACGAACGTAAACGGCAACTACAACCTGAACGGCAGTCTGAACTTCTCGAAGTATCTTGACCACAACAAGCACCTGCGCGCCTCCTCCAATTCGTATCTCCAGTTCCTGCACGGCATGGACCTGCTGGGTATGCAGCGCAGCAGTGTGAACACGTGGTGGGCCACGGAGAATCTGCACCTGGAATATTCGAAGAAGAAACTCACCCTTGCAGGCAAGGGCAATCTGTCGTGGAACCGCTCCACGTCAAGGCGCGAAGGCTTTCAGGACGTCACCGTATGGGACTTCAATTACGGAATGACGGCACGCCTCACGCTGCCGCACAACTTCGGCGTGAGCACCGATATCACGATGTACAGCCGACGCGGTTACGACAATCCGGCCTCCAACCGCAACGACCTGTGCTGGAATGCGCGCGTATCGAAACGCCTGCCCAAACAGAACGTAACGTTCCTCATCGACGGCTTCGACCTCCTGCATCAGCTGTCCAACCTCACGCAGACCATGAACAGCCAAGGCCGCTTCGAGACCTACCGCAACGCCCTGCCCAGCTACTTTCTGGCACACGTCATCTGGCGACTCAACAAGGAACCGAAGAAAAAGGAAAAACAATGAAACACCATCCGTCTAAGGAGGAAAAAGCACCACCAATTCCGTGTTTTGTCGGGAGGAATATTGGCTATAACTATATTTCTGCGTACTTTTGCAACATCAACCACGCTCCTCCGGATATTGGAGGAAATGTGGGTGACAGAAGACATCAGGAACAATGAACGAAATTAACAGAGACAAGGCCTTGGTAGTATTCAGCGGCGGCCAAGACTCCACCACCTGCCTGTTTTGGGCACTGCGTCGCTTTCGGGAAGTCAGTGCCCTCACCTTCACTTATGGGCAGAAACATCAGATAGAAGTGGAATATGCCGAACGCATCGCGCGCGAAAACGGGGTAAAATGGGAACAGATGGACGTATCCTTCATCAGCAAGCTGGGAGCCAATTCGCTCACCCATCCCGAAATCCTCATGGACGCTGAGAAGCCCGTCAATGCACTCCCTAATACGTTTGTGCCCGGGCGTAATCTCTTTTTTATCAGCATTGCCGCCGTCTACGCCCGTGAACATGGCATAAACCATCTCATCACCGGCGTATCCCAGACCGACTTCAGCGGCTACCCCGATTGTCGCGATGCCTTTATCAAGAGCCTCAACGTAACGCTCAATCTGGCCATGGACGAACAGTTCGTCATCCATACGCCGCTCATGTGGATCGACAAGTGCGAAACGTGGGCCTTAGCCGACGAAATGGGCGTGATCGACTATATCCGCACCCAAACCCTTACTTGCTACAACGGCATTTCTGGCGACGGCTGCGGACATTGCCCTGCATGCAAGCTGAGGAGAGAAGGTTTGGAAAAGTATCTCCTCCAGAAAGGAGCATCACAGTAATCATTTCATCACACCCCATATCAACAACTCCCCTCATGGAAAGAAAAGACGAAGGCCTGCAGGCGTTAGGCCAGAAAACCACCTACCGCACCGACTACGCACCCGAGGTTTTGGAAACCTTCGAAAACAAACATCCCGAAAACGACTATTGGGTGCGATTCAATTGTCCTGAGTTTACCTCGCTCTGCCCCATCACGGGACAACCCGACTTTGCAGAAATCAGAATCAGCTACCTTCCCGACCGTAAAATGGTGGAAAGCAAGAGCCTGAAGCTCTATTTGTTCAGCTTCAGGAATCACGGAGACTTTCATGAGGACTGCGTGAACAAAATCATGAAGGACCTCATTCGCCTCATGGATCCCAAATACATTGAAGTTACCGGTATCTTTACCCCACGTGGAGGCATCAGTATCTATCCTTACGCCAACTATGGCCGCCCCGGAACATCCTACGAGGAATTAGCCAAATTCCGGTTCATGCACCACGACCTGTAGGCCGCATTAGTCCAGTTCCAGCCCCATCCCCTCTTTCAAGAGAGCAAAGCCTTCGTTTTCAGCCACCAGTTTCTGGAAGTATTGTTTCGGATTGAGCCGCAGAGTCTGCTTTTCCGACACATATACTTTCACCCTGATGCTTACATTCTTATTGTTCAGATGGGAACGCAGATACTGCTCTATGGCCGGCACATGTGGAGCCATGTAATGTTTCACCATGTCGTTGTTCACGTGGACCTCCACCACGTTACCGGGCTGAACACTGAGTTCCATCTCCTCCATCCTTCCGCTCACGGCCGCTTCCTCGTGAGGCAACTCCTTGGCATATTGTTTCCAGTAATAATTTACTTTCGTCAAGTCATAATCCTCTTCGCCTATAGATGCTGCGGCCTTCGCCGAATCTTCCGGCTTCTTTTCCTCATTTTTTACAGGAACATTCTCATTCAGCGCCGCCATTATCGATGGCGTTTTAATCAGTTTTGGGCGAGGCTTGGCAGCAGGCTCCGGAGGCGCAGTAGGGGAAACTGCTTTCTCTGGCTTCAGTGCTTGAGCCATGACAGCAGCATCGCCCTTTAGCGGAGTAGCAGCAGGAGGTATCGGCGTAGCGGAAACAGTCTGAGCCGTTTCCTTAAATAGGGGTTTCAGTTTCTGATCAGGGCCAGGCCCCGAACTGTCATCGCCATCCGACAGCTGCGAAACTTCTATCAGTGTAATCTCCACCGAAAGTCGCTTGTTGTACGACAATTTATATTCGTTCGAACATTTGTCACACATTCTGATAGCTCTATACAGAAACTTCCGACTGCACTTCTGCGCCTGACTGACGTATTGCTGCCTGATGCCCTCAGCCACGTCAAGCAAGGCCGTTGTCTCTGCATCCTTACTCACTAACAGGTCGCGCAAGTGGCTGGCCAGACCTCCCATAAACACTCCACCGTTAAAGCCTTTGTTGACTATTTCATTATATAGCAACAGGGCGCGGCTCACCTGATGGTCCAGCAATGCGTCGGTCATACTGAAATAATAGTCATAGTCCAACACATTCAGGCATTTCAAAACGCTTTCGTACGTAATGTTGCCACCCGAAAAGTTCGTCACCTGATCAAAGATGGAAAGCGAATCGCGCATGCCTCCGTCTGCCTTTTGTGCAATGATGTTGAGCGCGCGCTCATCATAGGTAATGCCCTCCAAGCCGGCAACCTTCTTGAGCTGTCCCACAATGTCGTTCACCTCCATGCGGTTAAAGTCGAATATCTGGCAGCGGCTCAGTATGGTAGGCAGAATCTTCTGTTTCTCCGTCGTTGCAAGAATAAATATCACATACGATGGTGGTTCCTCCAGTGTTTTCAGCAAGGCATTCGATGCCGATGGCGACAGCATGTGAACCTCATCCAAAATGATCACCTTATACTTTCCCAACTGCGGCGGAATGCGCACTTGGTCAATGATCTGCCTGATGTCATCCACGGAATTGTTGGCCGCGGCGTTCAACTCCTGAATATTAAGGCTTCTTTGTTCATTAAACGATACGCAACTTTCACATTCGTTGCAGGCTTCTCCGTCCTGATGAGGATGCAGGCAATTGATCGCTTTTGCAAAAATGCGCGCACATGTAGTTTTACCTACACCGCGAGGGCCGCAAAAAAGGTAAGCACTTGCCAACTTATGATTGATAATAGCTCGTTTCAGTGTACCAGCCAAAGCCTGCTGGCCCACTACGTCGTCAAACGTTGTAGGTCTATATTTCCGCGCAGATACGATAAAGTTCTCCATAATGATTCCTATATGCTCGCAAAGTTACGAATAGTCGAGAGCAAAACAAAAGAATTATATTTCTTTTTTATGCCGAGACGTAGGAACTAAGCCACGAAGTGGCAAAGTTACGATTAAGCGAGAGAAGAAAAATTATCTTCCTTTTTTATCTCCTCATCACCTTCTTTCCGTTCTTGATCACCACGCCCTTGGTGTGCTCATCCGCCCGTCGGCCCTGCAGGTCGTAGGTGGAGCCTTCTTTACCAGCATCCTGCCTGATGGCCTTCATGCCCACGGTGCCCAATGACTCGTCTTCCACAATCTTCTTGAACCATTGCCAAACCGGTGCCGCCTCATAGCGCTCCTTGCTCCCTACCGGCACATGCAGCGTGGCATGGAGCGTGTTCTCCTGAATGAAACAATTCTCGTCAAGTTCTGGTGGCTCCTGCGCT
>JAFUHF010000027.1 GCA_017468985.1 Bacteroidaceae bacterium | reverse complement strand
CATGCCCCAAGCTCCTCCGGCCTTGTCAATCCTCCCGACTACAGAACCGACACCGTGCTCCCCCTGCCCCTCAGCGTAGAAGCAAAGGCCTGGGCCGTAGATGCCGCATGCAGCGGCAATCCGGGAAAGATGGAGTATCGCGGAGTGGACCTGCAAACAGGTACCGAAATCTTCCACGTAGGTCCCATGTATGGCACCAACAACATTGGCGAATTTCTGGCCATAGTGCATGCAGTAGCACTGCTTACCAAGCAGGAGCGTCGGCTCACCGTTTATTCTGACAGTCGCAATGCTATGCTCTGGTTTAAGGCCGGCAAATGCCGTACCAAGCTGAAAGAAACGTCCAAGAGCAAGGAGGCGCTCGACCTCGTGGCAAGGGCGGAACAATGGCTGCAAACCCACGAGCACCACATTCAAGTAAAAAAATGGAAAACTGAAGAGTGGGGAGAGATTCCTGCTGACTTCGGAAGAAAATAAAACCCTCGAAATGAAAGAATTCATCAGCATATTGCGCACCTACGCCTGGCCCTACAAGGGATACTTGGCCGGAAGCCTGTTTTTCAACCTGCTCTCGGCCATACTGAATGTGTTTTCATTCATGTCGCTCATGCCCATGCTCAACCTGCTGTTTTCCATTGACAAGGAGACCTATGCCTTCATGCCATGGGACGGACCGGAATCGCTGAAGGACATCGTCATCAACAATCTCTACTACTATACGCAGGAAATGGTGGCCACCTATGGCCCATCGCTCACGTTGCTCTACATTGGATTGTTCCTCATTGTGTCTACCCTGCTGAAAACCGGCAGCTACTTTGCCTCAGCAGGCATCATGGTGCCGCTGAGAACCGGCATCATCAGAGACATCAGGAATGCCATCTACCGCAAGATCACCACGCTTCCTCTGTCATTCTTTTCCGAAGAGCGCAAGGGCGACATCATCGCCCGAATGAGCGGCGACGTGCAGGAGATAGAAAACTCCATCACCGGTTCGCTGGAAATGTTGGTCAAGAATCCCATCCTGATAGTGTGCTATCTGGGTGTTCTCTTCTATACCTCATGGCAACTCACGCTGTTCACCCTCCTGGTGATGCCGCTATTGGTATGGGCCCTAAGTTCCATTGTGAGAAAACTCAAGCGCCAAAGCTTAGAGGCACAGTCGAAATGGAGCGAAATCATGTCGCAACTGGAAGAAACCCTGGGAGGCATGCGCATTATCAAGGCTTTTACGGCCGAGCAGAAGATGGTGGACCGCTTTGAGGGTATCACTGACAGCAATCGCCGCCTGCTCATCAAGGTCAACCTGCGCCAGAGCCTGGCCCACCCCGTGAGCGAGTTTCTGGGCACCGTGCTGATCGTACTGGTGCTGTGGTATGGCGGAACCCTCATCTTTGCCAACCAGTCGAGCATTGATGCTCCCACGTTTATCTTCTACATGGTGATTCTCTACAGCCTGATTCAGCCCCTGAAGGACTTCTCGAAGGCCGCTTACAACATTCCTAAGGGCATGGCCTCCGTAGAACGCGTCAACAAAATCCTGCATGCCGAAAATCCTATCAAGGAACCAGAACATCCCGTTGAGATCCACTCCCTTGAAGACGCTATTGAGTTCCGCGACGTAACGTTTCGCTACACAGATGATGGGCGTAACATCGTAGAACACATCAACCTCACGGTTCGCAAGGGACAGACAGTGGCCTTAGTGGGACAGAGCGGAGCCGGAAAGAGCACGCTAGTTGACCTGCTGCCGCGCTATCACGACATTCAGGAAGGACAGATTCTGCTTGACGGCACCGACATCCGTCAATACCGCATAGCCGACCTGCGCTCCTTGATCGGAAACGTCAATCAGGAGGCCATTTTGTTCAACGACACGTTCTTCAACAACATTGCCTTCGGAGTGAAAAATGCCACGCTCCAGCAGGTGATAGAAGCAGCCAAAATAGCCAATGCCCACGATTTCATTATGGAAACCGAGTTGGGGTATGACACACCCATAGGCGACCGTGGATGCAGAATATCGGGAGGTCAACGTCAGCGCATCAGCATTGCGCGCGCCATATTGAAAAATCCGGACATCCTCATTCTCGACGAGGCCACCTCAGCACTCGACACGGAAAGCGAACGCTTAGTGCAGGAAGCTCTGGACCGACTCATGAAGACCCGCACCACCATTGCCATAGCCCACAGGTTGAGTACCATTCGCAGTGCTGACGAAATTTGCGTGCTCCATGAAGGGCGCATTGTAGAGCGAGGCACCCATGCAGAGCTCATTGCGCTCGGTGGTTACTATAAACGACTCAACGACATGCAACAGCTTTAAGCCCCACCCCATGAAACGCCTGCTCTATCTTCTTCGCATTTTCCTCACATACGTACTGGTGTTCGTCTTCATGAAGCCGGTATTCATGCTCTACAACTCCAGCGAAGGGCTCCCCTCCTTGCACGACATGGTGCAGACCGTTCTTCACGGGCTGCCCCTTGACTGCTCCACCGCTGGTTACCTCACGGCACTGCCGCTGCTCGTAGTCATCGCCTCGTGCTTCACCCTGCACCGTGCATTCCGCATATTGCTGAAAGTATATTACGCCCTTACAGCCTTCCTGTTGGCCGTGATTTTGTGTACGGACTGCGCCCTTTACAGTTTTTGGCAGTTCAAGTTAGATGCCACCGTGTTCCACTACCTTGATTCTCCCAAGGAAATTTTCTCCAGCGTATCTCTGGCCTACGTCATTGTGGGGGTAATGGCTATCCTGCTGCTCTCGGTCCTGATCTATCTGTTGCTCAACAGCGCTTTCCCCAGAAAGAAACAGGCTGTGCTACCGGCAAACCTGAGAAAGAAGCTATGGAACAGCCTTTTGCTCATCATGTTTGGCGGAGTGTTGTTCCTGTTCATCCGCGGCGGCGTGGGAAAATCCACCATGAACATTGGCCGTGCCTATTTCAGCGAACGGCAATTCCTCAATCACTCTGCCGTAAATCCTGCATTCAGTCTGATTTACTCCAGCCTGAAAAGCCAACGCTTCAATCAGATGTCTCAGTTCTTCCCGAACGAAGAAGCAGAAGCCCTGTTTCAATCCTTGGGATACGATCCGCAAAGCCTGCCTACCGACTCCCTGCTTCGCCATCAGCGTCCGCACGTGGTGCTCATCCTGATGGAAGGCTTCGGAGCCTCTTTCATTGAGTCGCTGCAAGGTGCCCCTGGCATCACGCCCCAATTCGACCGTCTGGCGCAGGAAGGAGTGCTGTTCTCAAAATGCTATGCCAACAGCTTCCGCACCGACAGGGGTACGGTAAGCGCCCTGAGCGGCTACCCTGCTTTTCCCCACATCTCCGTAATGAAGCTCCCCGACAAGTCGCGCTCCCTGGCATCCATTGCCAGAAGCCTGTTGCGCGAAGGGTATGCCACACGTTTCCTCTACGGCGGCGACATCAACTTTACCAACATGAACAGCTACTTGCTGTCAACCGGCTATCAGGAGGTCGTAGGCGACACCTACTTCCCTTCTTCCATACGTCATACCCACGCATGGGGCGTAACCGACGCCATTACGTTCGACACGCTCTATCAGCAGCTTTCGCACTTGTCACATCAGGAAGAACAGCACCCAGAAAGCGTCCGCCCGCTGTTTCAAACTTTCCTCACACTGGCCAGCCATGAGCCATGGAAGGTGCCTTATGACCGCATACCCAACGATGAGAAAGCTAACGGCATGGCTTACCTTGACTCCTGCCTGGGCTCCTTTGTAGATAAAATAAAAAAACTGCCCCTTTGGGACAACTTACTCATTATATGTATTGCCGATCACGGCATCAACTGGCCGTCCGGGCTCACTGAAGCAAGTGCGCAGCGAAGCCACATCACTCTGCTCTGGATGGGCGGTGCACTGAAGCAGGCACGCCTCATTCCCGTCATTATGAACCAAAGCGATCTGCCTGCTACGCTGTTGGGACAGATGGGCATCTCTCACCAAGATTTCCCTTTCAGCCGCGACGTACTCAGTGCTTCTTACCAATATCCCTCCGCCACCCATACGTTCGAAAATGGCTATGCCTTTATTGACTCTACCGGCATCACCGTGGAAGACTTCGACGGCCGGAGGCTCCTTGCCGACGACCCTGAGCCCTCTGCTCACCGCCAAACCATGGGACGGGCATTCTTACAAAACACCATTGCCGATTTAGATCGTCGCTAAACGTCCTCATCGGCAATGGCGCAATTTAAGTTCTGAAAAGCTTTAGATG
>JAFUHF010000026.1 GCA_017468985.1 Bacteroidaceae bacterium | reverse complement strand
TGGGAATGCAAAAATCGCCTTGGGAAAATGGGCTGAGCTGTTCGGGAATGCAAAAATCGCCTTGGGAAAATGGGCTGAGCCGTTTGGGAATGCAAAAATCGCCTTGGGAAAATGGACTGGGCCGTTTGGGAATGCAAAAATCGCCTTGGGAAAATGGGCTGAGCCGTTTGGGATAATGAAAAATCCACCGAAGAAGATATCCAAGAAACCACTCATTCTCTCCCATTACCTCATTCACTTCCTTCTGACAGCAGAGCGTGACATTTTTCGAAAGGAACAAAAAAGCTCCCCATCTGCATCAGAGATGAGGAGCTTTTGCAAAAATGACGCTGCAATTATTTGGCAGGACTAATTACGAAGGTAAAATCTTGATTGGCATAGTGCAGGATGTATTTCTGCAGAGGCCAAGTGCCCCAACTGTTGATACCACCTACCCCCATCTGCTTGTCAGAAATATGCACAACGGAATAGGGACGAGGAACGAGGTCGCCCGAATGACGCTGATGCTTCACCAGACCGTCATCCAGATCTTCGGTGAGGAAATTCAACGTGGAACATTCCATGGGCTTCGTACCATAGAAGGTCAGACCCTTGCCAGAACCGTTGAGCACTTTCCACCAACGGATATCGGTTTTGTTACCACTTTCCTGCGGACGCACATAGCCCCAATACTGCGACTTGACGGAAGCCTTGTATTCTCCAATCAGAGTGTTATGGTTGCGGTCGCAATAGTTTTCAATGGGGCCACGGCCGTAGTAGTTTACCTGATTGTAAGCCTCGGGCATAACGAGCTGCATGCCATAGCGGAAGAGGGCCGGTTTTTCCTTTGCATTGGGATTGACCGTAAGCTTTTCGTTGACCACGAGCTGGCCATCCTCCTGAAGCTGGTAGGTCAGCTTCAACGTAGCTTCTACAAAAGGCATATCGTATTCAGCCACTACCACGGCCGCACCATTCTTGGGCTGAACCTTGGAGAGAGATTTCAGCTTGGTTTCAGGATGAAGCCATACGCGAAGCTTTTCGTGCATCTTAGCTCCCATATCGTTGTCAGTGGGAGCGCGCCAGAACTCAGGCACCATGGAGAAGCCCTTCTCAAACATGGGAACACCGTCAACGTCAATATAGTCAATCCAACCGGTTTGTTTATTAAACGTTACACTGGTTCCGCCGGCAGCCACCGTCAGCCAGGCCAGTTTGTCTTCCACCTGAAAAGTTTCTCCCAGCTGTGCTGCATCGGCAGGCTGCGAAACGGAGGGGAAGACATAACCCTGCACCTCAAACTGCTGGTAGGCCACGGTCTGTCCTTTCTTCATCAGAGGTTCGTCTTGCTTCAATTGATAGGCCACGTTGAGCAGCAGTTCCTTTCCGCCTACACCGGCTGGAATCTGATATCCCGTAAGCGTATATTCCTTCGTTTCGTGCGCAGGAACATCAATGCCCGTCAGCACACCCTTGGCCACTTCCTTGCCGTTAGCCACGAGCTGCCAGAAAAGGTCAGCATAGTTCAACGGACGGAAGAAGTTCTCATTATATACTTTCACCTTGCCGGACTTGAGGTCAACGGGAGTGGTCCAGATGTTCTGGTAGAAGTAGGCCACTTCGTAGGCATGGGGATGCATTTCGCGATCGGGATTGATCAGGCCGTTACAGTTGAAATTGTTGTCGGAAGCAGGATAGCGGCCATAATCGCCACCATAGGTATAGATCTTTTTACCATCCTTGTTGACATCGCTCAGACCCTGATCGATGAAATCCCAAATGTAACCACCCTGATAATTGGGATATTTACGAATGAGGTCCCAATACTCCTTGAAGTTGCCCACGCTGTTGCCCATGGCATGAGCATACTCACACTGAATGAGCGGCTGCGGAAGTTTTTTCTCCAGATACTTCACGTTGTTTTCTGGACTTTCGTACATGGGGCAATAGATGTCGGTATACTTCATCTGGAAAGTGCCGTCGTTACTGTAGCGATTGTCGGGATAGCATGCACGCTCGTAGTGAACGGGACGAGAGGGGTCGTAAGCCTTGACGAAATCGTAAGCCTTCTCGAAGTTCACACCCATGCCAGCCTCGTTACCCAGGCTCCATACGATGACGGCCGGATGGTTCTTGTTAACAAAAACATTGTGCTTCTGACGCTCTACGTGCATCATTTCGTAGGCAGGATTCTTAGCCAGCGTCTTGTCGCTATAGCCCATGCCGTGGCTCTCGATGTTGGTTTCGGCCGTCATATAGATGCCATACTCGTCGCAAAGGTCGTACCAGCGCGGATCGTCCTGATAATGGCAGGTGCGCACGGCATTCACATTCATGCGCTTCATCACCTGAATATCCTGAATCATGCGTTCCAGAGAAATAATGTAGCCGCCCTTCGGATCGAGTTCGTGACGGTCTACTCCTTTAATATATATAGGCTGGCCGTTTACCAAAAGCTGAGAATTCTTGATCTCCACCTTGCGGAAGCCTACGCGCTGCGGAATCACTTCTTTCACGGTTTTGCCATCGGAAAG
Organism: Bacteroidaceae bacterium; assembly: GCA_017468985.1. GTDB lineage: Bacteria > Bacteroidota > Bacteroidia > Bacteroidales > Bacteroidaceae > UBA6382. Next base: position 7,990 of record JAFUHF010000026.1, on the reverse strand, counting down.
CGTAATGTAGAGTGTATATAAATAAGGTATTTCGGCACTCCACTTCTGAGGAGCCTTTACTTCAAGCGTCTGGCGCAGCTCGCCCTTAGCCACCTTGCCACTGCTCTGCGCGATGATTTTGCCGGCTTTGTCCTTGAGTTCCAGAGCCACCGTCTGGCCATTGGCATTCTCGGCAGAAACATTTACGTTGAGCACGCCATCCTGATAGTCATTGACCAGATCGGGAGTGATGAAAATGTCATGAATGTGAGCCTTCGGTGTGGCATAAACATAGACCTCGCGCGCAATGCCGGTGAAACGCCAGAAGTCCTGGTCTTCCAAATAAGAACCGTCGCACCAGCGCATCACCTGCATGGCAAAGAGATTCTTCTTGCCGGGAACGAGGTATTTCGTAATATCGAATTCCACTTCGGCCTTGCTGTCTTCACTATAGCCCACGTATTTTCCGTTTACCCAAAGCGTAAGGTTGGACGTAGCCGAACCTACGTGGATGTAAACGTTCTGCCCCTTCCAGTCGGCTGGAATTTCGAATTCCTTGCGATAGGAACCCGTATAGTTGTTGGTTTCTTCCACGTAGGGAGGATTGTTGGCAAACTGTGTGGCCCAGGCATAACCCACATTCTTGTAGATAGGATCGCCGTAGCCATTGATTTCGAACAATCCAGGAACGGGAAACTCTACCCACTTGGCATCGTCGTAGCCTACAGCAAAGAAATCCTTAGGTGCCTTGTCGTGGTCTTTCACCCAAAAGAACTTCCACGCTCCCTCAAGCGTCATGAAACGCGATGATGCCTCTTTCTTCATCTGTTGTGCCAGTTCGCCGTTCTCATAGGCAAAGAACGTAGAGCGCGACGGCATGGCATTGATCCTATTCACGTTGGGATCAAGCCAACAAGGAGTGGTTGCCTTTTGCTTTGCAGCAAAACTCAACAGCGTTGATGCAAAAGCAGCAACTAACAGTAAATTGAATCTTTTCATTTTCGTATATGTAATTTTGATTTATACAGATTGGTAAGCGATGCACTCTGCCTCAATGAGCCATTGGGGCCGACACACCGGAGCCAGCACCACCTGACGGGGCAAACCCGGGAAGCGCTCGTCGAGGAAACGGCTGACTGCTGCATAATCGGACAAATCCCTCAGATAAACATAGAGGAATGCTACATCGGCCAGCGTTGCTCCTCCGTCGGCCAGAAGATGCTCTATGTTGCAAAACAACCTCTCGGCCTGCCGAAGCACGTCGCCTTCGTAGAGGCAGCGCCCCTCCTTGTCGATGCTGGCCGTTCCGGAAATGAGCAGGCGCTTCACGCCGGCAGACACGAACGCCGTACCACGCTCGAAGGCTACGCCATACTGATGCGTGGGGTTGAGATAATCCAAGGCCTGCAGATAGTGCACCTCCATGTCAGGATCGTCCACCGACCAGAAGTCAGCACACAGCACTTCGTTGCCATTGGCCCCGTTGCCTGCAATGCCTGTTGAGGCAATGAAATGCGTCTGCGGCGTGAGCCCATAGAGGGCAAAAACCTCATTGCGACCTACCACCACATCGTGATAGTTGCGGTCGATGTCGCGCACAAAGAGCCACGTACGAACGCAGTGGTCCTTCAGCGTCAGCCCCTCGGCCGTCAGCCAGGCAATGTGGCGCGCAAAAGCCTCCTTGGTTTGCTGCTTGGCGTCCATGGCGACAGCTTCTTCAGCCGTAAATCGCACGCTATGGAACAAGAACCGCTTGCCATTGTGCTTCAAGATGAAGCGGTCGGGCGTTCCCTCACGCTGCACCTCATCGGGAGTAATCCCAGCCATCAATGCCACCTTGCTCCCACTAAGAGGAGACTGTTCTATATAGGAAAAAGCCGCTTGGGACAGCACTTCCTTATAGAAGGGATGCTGAAGAACTTCGGGCAGCTGATTGGCCGCATCGCTGAGAAAAAGGCGCGTCCACATCAGGCCATCCTGCCCCACCCTTAGCTCTGCCAATTTATTGGTAAACTGACCATGGAGTTCATCCAAACGTTCCGTAAATGTTCCCACCGGCTTTGCCGACAGTTCGAAAACGATATCTTTCATTCGTCACTTTCTTTTGAGCGCAAAGTTAACCATTTCTGTCGTAATATTCCGCTTTACGATTCATTTTGTAATACTTAGATTTAATCATTTTCGCTACATACACAGCGGAGATGGTACGGAAAAATGCTTCAAAAAAGAGCAGAATGTTTATCTATCTGAAGAATTTTTGCGAACTTTGTAACTAAGTTAGCAGTCTTCCTACTGACAAGCATTCACATTATCATTCACAAAGATGAAAGCAAAACAAATTCTTACAACCATCGGCCTGCTACTCGTCATTGCCGCAGTGGGCCAGCCGCAGGCAACAAACCACGCTCTTCCCCGAAACCATGCAAAGACAGTTACCAGCGCCGTTACGGCCTGCATGGATGCCATGGAGAGTGCAAAACTTGAAGTCCACAGCATGATGGTGGTGAAGGGCGGCAGCGTAGTGGCCGAGGAGTGGCGAAACGGCGCACGGCCCGACGTGGCACACGAACTCTGGTCGGTGAGTAAGACGGTAACAATGGCGGCCGTGGGATTTGCGGTGAAGGAAAAGCGGCTGAAGCTCACAGACCGTGTGGTCAGCTTCTTCCCCGACAAGCTGCCGCAAAACGTCAGTCAAAACCTGAGCGACATGACCGTTCGCGACCTGCTCACCATGTCGTGCGGCCACGACACCGACCCCTCAATGAGAATACGCGAGAAGGAAGACGACTGGGTAAAGCAGTTTTTGGCAGAGCCCGTGAGTCATCGGCCGGGCACCTACTTCTGCTACAACAGCGTAGGCACCTACATGCTCTCGGCCATAGTGCAGCAGCTTACGGGACAGCGCATCGTAGACTACCTCTATCCGCGCCTGTTCCAACCCTTAGGCATTGCCCTGCCTCAGTGGCAGGAGAGTCCGCAAGGCATCAATACGGGCGGCTGGGGCCTCTTCCTAAAAACAGAAGACATGGCCAAGATAGGCCTACTGCTGCTCCAGCAGGGCAAATGGAACGGCAAAACCCTGCTGAAAAAGAAGTGGGTGAGCATGGCTTCTTCGGCCTTGGTCGAAAGCCGTCCGGCAGGCTCGCGCCCCGAGCAGATCAAGGAATGGGGAATGACGAAGGAAAACAGTGACTGGCTGCAAGGCTACGGTTTTCAGCTGTGGCAATGCAGACACAACGCCTACAGAGCCGATGGCGCCTATGGGCAATACATCATCGTGCTGCCCGAACGTCAGGCAGTGATCGCCGTAACGGCCAAGCTGGGCAACATGCAAGCCGAACTTAACCTCATCTGGGAGCACCTCCTACCCGTGCTCTAAGCCATATATATTATATAAGGTATCACCCCTTACAATGAAACGCAGAGATTTTCTGAAAACCGCCATCATAGGCACCGGTGCTGCCGCATTGGGCACCGCTGAAGCAAATGCACGTAAGCAGAAAGCCTTCCAAGACGACGGGCAGTACGTAACCGAGCCCGAAAAGCAAATCCCCATCCTGGCCCATACTGACGTACTGGTGGTGGGCGGCGGACCGGCCGGAACGGCAGCAGCCATTGCAGCCAGCCGTGGCGGAGCGGAGACCTATTTAGTAGAACGCTATAACCATCTGGGTGGTCTGTGGACGGGAGGCCTCGTGCTTCCGCTGCTGTCCACCCACGGGCTGAGCCCCAAGGGAGAAACCAAGCAGGTCATCTGGGGTATTGGTGCCGAGATCGTGGAGCGGCTGCGCGACATGAAGATGGTCATCAACGAGCGCAACCCCCTTGTGGACCCTGAAGCCACCAAATATCTGCTGGAGCGCATGATTGAGGAGGCCGGAGTGAAGATGGTCTATCATGCCTGGGCCACCGGAGCCGTGATGGACGGCAAACGGGTGAAAGGCATCTTCATAGAGAGCAAGAGCGGACGACAAGCCATCATAGCCAAAGTGGTGATTGACTGCACCGGCGACGGCGACGTATATGCTTGGGCCGGCGAGGAGTTTCAGGAAATCATGCACCGCATAGCCCTGCCCCACCGCTACGGCGGCATCGACAAAATCAATCCCAATGCTCCGGGCTACAAGAAACAAAACGTGGGCTGGAAAACGCCCACGCCCAACACCTACGTAAAATGGACCGGATCGGCCGCACCAGAGCCTAAGTCATCCGGAATCGACGTGATGAACCTCACCCACGTACAGTTAGAAACACGCAGACGCGTTTGGGAAGACTTCGAGCACATCCGAAACACGCCTGGCTACGAACAGGTATTTCTGGTAGACACGGCCAGCCAGTTGGGCGTCAGGATGTCGAGGGTGATGGAAGGAGAATATCGTCTCACGTTTGAAGACAGCATGACCTACCGCTCCTTCGACGATGTCATTGGCATGAGCGGATCATGGACCGCCGTACCCTATCACGGCACCAACATCAAGGCCAACGACCGTCCCTACTGGCAGATCCCCTACCGCTCGCTTCTCCCCAAACACATAGAGGGCCTGCTGGCTGCCGGCCGTTGCTTCAGCTACGACGAGCCTTTGGTAGAAGATGCACGCGTCATCGGAACCTGCATCGTCACCGGTCAGGGTGCCGGCACAGCGGCCGCCCTGAGCATCAGTAGCCGCACCATGCCGCGCGACATAGACCGCCAGCAGCTGCGGCGCCTACTGAAACAGCAGAACGTACTGCTCGAAGCGTAATCCACAGGCCCTCAACCCAAAGACGTCTCTCACCATGATCAAAGACAAGCAACAGGCTGCAGCGGCAGCAGCATTTGCCGAGCGATGGAAAGACCGCGGCCACGAGCGCGGCGAATCTCAGATATTCTGGGCCGACCTGCTTACCCATGTTTACGGCGTTGAAAATATTCCTGACTTCATCCACTTTGAGGAAGTGGTGAAGGTAGACAGCACCAACTTCATCGACGCACGCATACCCTCCACGCGAGTGCTCATCGAGCAGAAGTCTCTGGGCAAAGACCTTCGCAAAGGCATTCTGCAGAGCGATGGTTCCATGCTTAATCCTTTTCAGCAAGCTCGCCGCTACGTGATCAGCCTGCCCGTTTCGGAGCATCCGCGGTGGATCATTACATGCAACTTTTCGGAGTTCCTGGTTTACGACATGGAGCAGCCCAACAGCGAAACCGAATCCATTCTGCTCCAAAATCTGGAGCGCGAATATTACCGCTTGCAGTTCCTCGTTGACACAAAGAATGAGCATCTGTCGAAGGAGATACAAGTGTCAATGCAGGCCGGAGAGATTGTGGGAAAGATTTACGAGGCATTGCTCACGCAGTATGACGACAATTCTCCCGAGGCCCTGCGGTGGCTCAACATTCTCTGCGTACGCATCGTGTTCTGCCTCTATGCCGAAGATGCCGGTGTGTTTACCCACAACCAGTTCCACGACTATCTGTCCTCTTATGAGGCCAAAGACCTGCGCCGCGCCCTGAGCGACCTGTTCGAAGCGCTCAATACTCCTGCCGACCGCCGCAGCAAATATCTGCAAGACGATCTGAAAGCATTTCCCTACACCAACGGCGGCCTCTTTGAGGAGAAGATCGAGATACCCCAGTTTACCGAAAGCCTGCGCCAGACGCTCCTCCAGAATGCAGCGCTCGACTTTGATTGGTCAGAGATTTCGCCCACCATCTTCGGCGCCGTGTTCGAGAGCACGCTCAACCCTGAGACGCGCCGTTCGGGCGGCATGCACTATACGTCTATAGAGAACATCCACAAGGTGATAGACCCTCTGTTCCTCAACGACCTCCGCCGCGAACTGGATGAAATTCTGGAGGAAAAGGTGGAGCGCCAGCGCAACCGCCGCCTCGACGCCTTCCAGAGCCGCCTGGCTGCGCTCAGGTTTCTCGACCCGGCCTGCGGCAGCGGCAACTTCCTCACGGAAACCTATCTGTCTCTGCGCCGACTGGAAAATGAAGTAATCCGCGAGCGCTACCACGGCCAGACCTTCCTCGGCTTCGAGGAGGTGAACCCCGTGCGCGTGAGCATCCAACAGTTTTATGGTATTGAGATCAACGACTTTGCCGTAACTGTAGCCACCACGGCCCTCTGGATCAGCGAGGCGCAGATGCTTGCCGAAACTGAGAAAATCATCCATCACGACATCAACTTCCTACCGCTCAAGTCATACACCAACATCCGCGAGGGCAACGCCCTGCGCATGGACTGGGACATCATGGAATATTCCTCCGACATCCCCACCGTTTATGCCAAGGGAGCGTATGTGATTTACGATAAAGAACCCTTGGCCCTTGCCGAGTCCGAAATGCAGTTCAACGAAATGAACCTCGTCACCTCCGAGCTCCATCGCAGCCCCAAACCACCCCGAAGAGTGCAGGTTCACTTTGACTACATCATGGGCAACCCTCCGTTTGTGGGCTATTCTCTTCAAAGCAAGGAACAAAAGGAAGATATACTCAAAGTTTTTCTTGACTGCAACGGCAAACCCTTCAGAACGGCCGGTAAAATAGACTACGTTGCCGGATGGTACTATAAAACGGCGCAACTTTTACAACATACCAACACACGGGCCGCCCTTGTGTCCACCAACAGCATCACGCAGGGAGAGCAGGTGGCAGCCATCTGGAAACCGTTGCAGGAACTTTTTGGCGTTCATATCGACTTTGCCCACCGCACGTTCCGCTGGGACAGCGAAGCAGCCATCAAGGCGCATGTACACTGCGTAATAGTAGGTTTCAGTTGCCAATCAGTGCCAAAGATTATTTACGACAATCATCGCTCAACGCGAGCTGAGAACATCAACGGATACTTGATTGATGCTCCTGATGCATACATAGAAAACCGACGAACTCCGTTGTGTGACGTTCCCTACATGACTACTGGCAACAGACCGGCAGACGGAGGCCATCTCATTATAGAAAACGAAGACTATGATGATTTCATCAAAAAAGAGCCTGGTGCAAAGCCCTATATTAAGAAACTGATAGGTTCTGCCGAATTCATCAACAACAAGGTCCGTTACTGCTTGTGGTTAAAGGGAGTGTCACCTTCTATTCTCAGAAGTCTGCCCCATGTCATGCAGCACATAGAAGCCTGTCGTAATGACAGACTAAGCTCACCCGACCCCGGAAGGAGGAAACTGGCCGACACTCCTCACTTGTTCAGAGAAACACTGAATCCAGACAACTACATCGTAGTACCAAGCACCTCGTCTGAAAACCGCCGTTACGTTCCGATGGGCTTCCTCAACTCGGATACCATATCTACGAACGCCAACCTCGTTATCCCCAACGCTACGCTGTATCATTTTGGCGTGCTTGAGAGCAACGTACACATGGCGTGGATGCGTGCGGTGGGCGGACGTTTGGAAATGAGTTATCGTTACAGCAAGAATATTGTTTACAACAACTTCCTGTGGCCCAGCCCTACCGACGAACAGAAGGCCAGGATAGAGCATACAGCGCAGCAGATACTGGAGGCTCGCGCCAAATATCCTGACTCCTCGCTGGCCGACCTCTACGACGATCCGACCATGCCTGCGGAGCTTCACAAGGCCCATCAGGACAACGACCGCGCCGTGATGCAGGCCTATGGTTTCCCGGTAAAGAGTACGTTTACCGAAAGTCAGTGTGTGGCGGAGCTGTTCCGCAAGTATAAGGAGATGCTGTAGTCTGCTGCGCCACGCCTCAAAGCATATTACGTCCTCGTCCCCACGCCACGGCGGCTTCTGCCACTTGGTAGAAATCGTCCCTCCCTCAGCACGGCTATTTCTAACTGGTGGAAATCATCTCTCCCACAGCGCAGCTATTTCTACCAGGTGGAAATCGTCTCTCCCACAGCGCGGCCATTTCTACCTGGTGGAAATCGTCCCTCCCTCAGCGCAGCTATTTCTACCTGGTGGAAATCATCCCTCCCACAGCGCGGTAATTTCTACCTGGTGGAAATCGCCCCTCCCACAGCGCGGCCATTTCTACCTAGTGGAAATCGTC
>JAFUHF010000025.1 GCA_017468985.1 Bacteroidaceae bacterium | reverse complement strand
CTGAATGCACAGCTCTACTTCGACCCCAGAACCAAGCAGTTTACCAACAATCAGTTTGCCAACGCCCTGCTTTACGGCATGCCGCCACGCAAGGGATGGGAAGAATTCTATAAAATCTAAGCCGAAAAGAACCGATGAAGAAACTATTCATAGCCATAGCCATGGGGAGCCTGCTCACCGCGGCCTGCGACTCGAAGAAAGAAGCAGCTCCCGAAGTAAACGTTGAAGAGGAAGCCGTAAGCGGAGCCATCAGAGGCGACGTAGACAACCAGCTTTCGGAAGCTGAACAAGTCAGAGGCTGGCAGTTGCTCTGGGACGGACAGACCACAGAGGGCTGGCGCGGTGCAAAGATTGAAACATTTCCCGAAAGAGGATGGTTTATTGAAGACGGCATACTGAAAGTTGAAGCCAATGGCGGTGCAGAATCGGCAAACGGTGGTGACATCGTGACGCTGCGCAGGTATCAGAACTTCATCCTGTCAGTGGACTTCAAGATTACCGAAGGTGCCAACAGCGGCATTAAGTATTTCGTAAACCCCGACATGAACAAAGGCGAAGGTTCGGCCATTGGATGTGAGTTTCAGATACTGGACGACCTGCGTCACCCCGATGCAAAGCTGGGTGTGAACGGCAACAGAACACTGGGCTCGCTCTACGACCTCATTCCTGCTCCGGAAGACAAGCCTTTCAAGTTTGACGAATGGAACACCGCCATCGTGATTGTGAAGGACAACCACGTGGAACACTGGCTGAACGGCACAAAACTCATAGAGTATGAGCGCAACAATCAGGAATGGAATGCGCTCGTAGCCTACAGCAAGTATAAGAACTGGCCGAACTTTGGTAATACCGACGGTCACATCCTGCTGCAAGACCACGGCGACGAGGTATGGTTCAAGAACATCAAGATTCTTGAGCTGTAGCAGGAATGCCGCACCTATACAAACCTTCAACATCAGGAGATTCACTGCTCTATGCCTGGTTTCCAGCCATGCACAGCAGAGTGGATCTCCTGATGTTCAGTAATCAGCCGGAAGAAGAACTGCTCCGCACGGTGGAAGCCGTAAAGTGGAAGTTGAAACGCTTGGAAGACATCGGAAACTGCTTCAACCCTCTGAGTGAGCTCTCGTCCGTGAACCACAATGCCGCATTGCGCCCATTGAAAGTGAGCCCCACGCTCTACGACATGCTCACCATATGCAAGCAGTACCATGAACACACCGAAGGACTCTTCGACATTAGCATCGCTTCGGAACATCACGGAAGGGAAACCCTCAGCGCAGTAGAGCTGCAAGCAGACCATCACGTCTTTTTCAGCAGAGAACACATCTACCTGAACCTTTCCGGTTTCCTGAAAGGCTACGCCTTAGACCACCTCCGCCCTTTGCTGGAGGAAAAAGGGATTGGCAACGCCCTGATCAACGCAGGAAACAGCTCCATTATGGCCATTGGCCCAGGAAACACGGGAAACGGATGGCCCATCGCCTTACCCTCGACCCCCGACCGAAGCATAACGCTCCGGGATCAGTGTCTCACCACATCGGGCAACGAAAGCGAACTACGCAAACACGTCGTTAACCCCCTCACCGGACTTTACGTCACGGGGAAACGCACCGTTTCGGTGATAACAGAAAGCGGAACCGAAGGAGAAGTGCTCTCTACTTCCTGCTTCATAGCAAACGAAACACAGCAAGAACTTTTGCACAAGAATTTTACATTCAAAATAGCCATTTGAAAAAATATTCGGAGGGGTAGAAATCAATTGATAAATTGTTTTTTTGTAGATGAAAGAATATAACGTTCAAAAATACAACGTGATGAAAGCACTCAAACGTATCGCCGCACTTACAGTCTGGATGGTGGGCACCATCATGGGCTGGAGCCACACCGTAGTCTTAGAATGTGAAGACCGGAGCTTATTCGATTTGGAACGCAGCCATGCCATTTTAGGTGGGATGCTCATCGTCCATCAGATAACAGAAGTAAACAGAAATCCCAACATTACGTGCCCCATTAGTGGCATCGCTTTCGCCGAATTGCAGCCATCGTCCTCATTAGGTGGCTATTTTGCCTATACCCTTAAACATCCAGACTTGGACAACGGCTTCTGGGACATAACGTAGTAACCGTTCCTGAAGAGATCGACAATGTACAAAACACAGAGCCCAAATACAATAAATTCCAAGTGGTATTGGAACAAGGAAATAACATTATCAAAGATTACGAAACTGAACTTTACGAAACACATGTTGGGAAGGTGGACACCTTCATGGTGAGGGAAAACGTAAAACTATCAAACATGACTGGCAAAGACAGAAGCGCACTATTTGCCTGTCCCAGCAACAAACAAGGCATCTGTAAACTACCCGAAAACACTAACACTATAAAGACAAACGCTTTATATAACTGCAAAAAGATTGACACCCTCATCATTCCAGCAGCAATGCAGACCATAGAAGAAAATGCACTGCTCAACACCAAGATAAAGATGTTACGTTCCATTGCCAGCAAATTCCATCTTGGTTTGAGAACAACAACGAACTCCGAAACATCATCTTAACCGATTCTGTAAGGATCGTTGACATAGAAGCCTTCAGGGGATACACAAATTTGGAGAGCATAAAATGGTCCAACAACCTGACCGCCATACGCATCTTAGCCTTCACCAACTGCCCTCTGCAAGACCCTACGCTTCCGGAAAGCGTAACGGAGATTTCAGATTTCGCATTCTGGAATTGTAAGCGTTTGAAGCATGTCAGTATACCAGGACAAATAAAAAACTATTTTATAGGACAATATGTATCAAACAACTATAAATTCCCATTTAACGATAATTATCTTAATTATCTGTTTAATACGGGCACGGACCTGTCTTTCATTTTTTATGAGTGCGACAGCATTGAAAGCATATACATCAACTCAGATACAAATCGCGAGATGTTCAAGCACCAGAAACTCCTAAAGAAAGTAGAACTGGGAGATTCCGTAACAAACATCATCGGGACATTTAAAGGCTGTACTCATTTAGAGACCGTAGTACTCTCCAAAAACATAAAGAGCATGTGGAGCGCATTTGAAGGGTGTACAAATCTTTCGGAAGTTGTTTTTAACAAAGGATTACTATTCATAGACGACAAAACCTTCTCAGGATGTACGAACTTGAAAAAGGTTGCCCTACCCTCCACCTTAACCACTATTGGAAGGAATGCTTTAGCATCATGTCTCCAACTAAAGACATTAAGTTTCTTGGGGAGCGAATTTCAAATTTCAGGATTAGATGGTGTTTTACTAATAGATCACACTGAATTAGACTCACTCTACTTGAATTTGCGTTATGTCCCTCATAATATGTTCTACTACCGAAGCCGTGCAATATCAGAGGACGAAGGATGCCACATCAAGAAAATTGCCTTTAGCGATTCTGTAAAAGAAATTGGGTATCACGCATTCCGAAATTGTATGACCGAACACATCTATTTGGGTAAGAATATCCAGAAAATATATGATGGGGCTTTCAGGGACAATCTTCATTTAAAAGACCTATATCTACCCGAAGGAATTGACACCATAAATAATTATACCTTTAGTGGCTATTCCATTACAGACATCTATTTACCCTCTACCTTAAAACACATTCGTACATATGGTATTCGTTCATCTGTATTAGAAAACGTATATATTAAAGCCACCATACCACCTACTACTGAATCTTATGCTATCTTCGCTTATAGAAGCCAAGCTACGCTCCACGTACCTGCAGGGTGTAAGGAAGCCTATGAAGCGGCAAAAATATGGAAGGACTTCAACATCATTGAAGAAAAAACCACCGATATCCATGCCGTACAGAACGCCTCTCCCTCCACGGAGAGTGAAACATGGTATGACCTGCAAGGACGCAAAGTCGCTACCCAGGGAAAGGCCTCTACATCGTGAGGGATGGCAAAAGAACACGAAAAATACAGCGGTAAGCCTCAAGACTCCTCGCTTTCAAACTTCAAGGTGGGGATCTTCTGTAAATACCCTTTCACCATCTCCCATTGTGCTTGAGGCACCTTCAGTTCCATGGTGCAATGAGTATCAACCTGATGGGAAAGAATCTTCACCTCCTGTCGTTTCAAACACTGCATTACAGCATTCATCTGGCTGTAGTCGAACAGTAAGCGCAACGTGTGCTCCACGGTGTGAGTAACTTTCTCCGCCTTTGCCAATGCCAGTTCAGCAGCCTCCTTGTAGGCAGCAATGAGTCCCTGCGTTCCTAATTTAATGCCACCGAAATAGCGTACCACCATCACCATGACATGCGTCAGTCCTGCGGCTCTTATAACCCCCTGGATAGGACGTCCTGCCGTTCCTGAAGGCTCTCCATTGTCGTATGCACGCATAATGGAACCATCAGCCTCAAGCACATAGGCAAAGCATACGTGGCGCGCATCGTAATACTTCTTCTTGAAATCCTTCAGAAGGGCCTCGGCTTCGTCTACAGTGGCAACAGGATAAGCAAAAGACAAGAAGGTACTCTTCTTAATAACTACTTTCGCAGAAGATTCACCTGCTATCGTTACGTAGGTATTACAATTCATGCTTCAAAGATAATACTTTCGGCTCAAAAAGTACCTTTGATTCTGAGTTTTTTAGAACGTAGAAGATATTATCTTGAAATAAATCGCTACTTTTGCAACCACTATATAAATAATGAGCAACAAGATGATTAAGATTACATTCCCGGACGGTAATATCAAGGAATATGAATCCGGTATTACCGCAGGACAAATTGCTGAAAGCATTTCGCCCAGATTAGCAAAAGAAGTTATATCATGCGCCATAAACGGTGAAGTTACCGAACTGAACCGCCCCATCACCACAGATGCCACACTCAAACTGTTCAAGTGGGAAGACGACGAAGCCAAGCATGCCTTTTGGCACACGTCGGCCCACCTACTCGCTGAGGCCCTTCAGGAACTCTATCCAGGCATTCAGTTTGGTATTGGTCCAGCCATTGAGAATGGTTTCTACTACGACGTGCTTCCTCCTGAAGGCATAGCCATCAAGGAAGGAGACTTTGAAACCATCAACAATAAGATGGCCGAACTGGCCAAGCGTGGCGAAGCCCTCGTAAAGGAAAGCATCAGTAAGGAAGATGCCGTCAAGTTCTTTGGCGAACGTGGACAAACGCTGAAGCTGGAACTCATCAACGAACTGGAAGACGGAACCATCTCCACTTATACCCAGGGCGACTACACCGATCTTTGCCGTGGGCCGCACCTCGTATCGACCGAGCCCATCAAAGCCGCCAAGGTAACGGCCGTTTCGGCCGCCTTCTGGCGTGGCGATGCAAAGCGCGAAACAATGACTCGCGTATATGGCATCTCTTTCCCCAAGAAGAAACTGCTTGATGAATATCTGGTAATGCTCGAAGAAGCCAAGAAGCGCGACCATCGCAAGATTGGCAAGGAGCAGGAGCTCTTTATGTTCTCCGATCGCGTAGGTAAGGGTCTCCCCATCTGGCTGCCCAAAGGAACTGACCTGCGTCTGCGCTTAGAGGCTTTTCTCAAAAAGATTCAAACCCACTACGGCTATCAGCAGGTCATCACGCCGCATATCGGCAGCAAGCAACTTTATGTCACCTCAGGCCACTATGCCAAATATGGTAAGGACTCCTTCCAGCCCATTCATACTCCCGATGAAGGTGAAGAATACATGCTGAAACCCATGAACTGCCCTCACCATTGCGAAATCTTTGCTCGCAAGCCGCGTTCATACAAGGATCTCCCCATCAGAATAGCAGAATTTGGCACCGTCTATCGTTATGAACAGAGTGGCGAACTCCACGGACTTACACGTGTGCGCAGCTTCACGCAAGACGATGCCCACATCTTCTGCCGTCCAGATCAGGTGAAAGATGAATTCCTACGCGTAATGGACATTATCCTGACGGTTTTCAAAACCTTCCAATTCGAAAACTACGACGCCCAGATTTCTCTGCGCGACCAAAAGGATCATAGTAAATATATTGGTACCGATGAAAACTGGGAACGCGCTGAGTCTGCCATCATTGAGGCATGTCAGGAAAAAGGCATGAAGGCTCGCATAGAATATGGCGAAGCCGCCTTCTATGGTCCAAAACTCGACTTCATGGTGAAAGACGCGATTGGCCGCAGCTGGCAGTTGGGTACGATTCAGGTAGACTACAATCTGCCCGAACGCTTCCAACTCGAATATGTAGGTGCGGACAATGAGAAGCATCGTCCCGTCATGATCCACCGTGCGCCCTTCGGATCCATGGAACGCTTCGTAGCCGTACTCATTGAGCACACTGCCGGCCGCTTCCCCCTCTGGCTGACCCCTACCCAGGTGGCCATTCTCCCCATCTCGGAGAAATACATGGATTATGCCGAAAAGGTAAAAGCATATTTCAGCGAGAATGACGTTCGCGCCACCATTGACGGCCGCAGCGAAAAAATCGGACGCAAAATCCGCGACAATGAAATGCAGCACATTCCCTATCTGCTCATTGTCGGTGAGAAAGAAGCTGAACAGGGCACCGTCTCTGTTCGCAAACAAGGTGAAGGCGATCAGGGTAGCATGAAATATGACGACTTTGTGGCCAAGATCCGTGCTGAAGTAAATGAAATGACGAACGGTCTGAGTGTATAAGCTATAGTGTGGTTTTGATTATATATTACATTTAGCCGTATCTTTCCATAAATTTCTTTTATTCAAAAAGCAATGCGAAGAGCTTCGTCTTTTCGCATTGCTTTTCACTCACTTATTCGTAACTTTGCACGCAAATTTCAAAAAAGAAAAAGACAGACGCTCTATCTGAATGAAGAATGACTCTTTAAAACAAGACTATCGGATCAATCACCAAATCACAGCACGTGAGGTTCGCATCGTAGGTGATGACATCGAATCAAAGGTTGTACCTCTTGCCAAAGCCATATCCATAGCCGAAAACAAAGGGCTTGATTTGGTGGAAATCACGGCCAATGCCAATCCTCCCGTCTGCAAGATCATTGATTATTCCAAGTTTCTTTATCAGCAAAAGAAGCGTCAGAAGGAAATGAAGGCCAAGCAGGTCAAAATCAGTGTAAAGGAAATCCGTTTTGGCCCTCAGACCGACGATCACGACTATGACTTTAAGTTGAAACATGCACGTGGCTTTCTTGAGGAAGGCAACAAAGTGAAGGCTTACGTATTCTTCCGTGGTCGCAGCATTGTCTTTAAAGAGCAGGGCGAAGTTCTGTTGCTGCGTTTTGCCAACGACTTGGAAGACATTGGCAAGGTGGAACAGATGCCCGAACTGATGGGTAAGCGAATGACCATGTTCATCGGTCCCAAGAAGTCCTCCGGAGGAAAGAAACCATCCAAGGAAGCCACCCCTGCAGAAGGTCCGAAAAAGAACCAAAGCGGCAACGCACCTAAAAATAATGCTCCCAAAGAATATGTAGGGCCAAAAGTTGAAGGAGAAGACTAAAACAAACAAAATAGAAATATGCGCGTAGTGTAAATGATTTCACGCTGCCGCTATCATACATAAACTTATAAACAATCACAAAATGCCAAAAGTAAAGACTAATTCCGGTGCAAAGAAAAGGTTCACCCTTACCGGAACAGGAAAAGTGAAAAGAAATCATGCTTACCACAGTCACATTCTGACTAAGAAAACCAAGAAGCAAAAGCGTAACTTGGTTCACGATGCCATCGTTGACCGTACCAACCTACGTCAGGTAAGGGAGTTGTTGAATCTTCGTTAAACCAAAATCAACACAAACAAAAAGTTTCAACCGAATGATTAGCTACAAAAGAGCGTAACATTCTGCTACGCCGCTGACATTCACAAAGATTTATTTTTATGCCAAGATCAGTAAATCATGTTGCCTCAAGGGCAAAAAGAAAGAAAATTCTAAAGTTAACGCGTGGTTACTTTGGAGCTCGCAAGAATGTTTGGACCGTTGCCAAAAACACCTGGGAAAAGGGTCTCACCTACGCTTTCCGTGACCGTCGTAACAAGAAGCGTAACTTCCGTGCACTTTGGATTCAGCGCATCAATGCTGCTGCACGCTTGGAAGGAATGTCTTATTCCCAGTTGATCGGTGCACTCCACAAGGCCGACATCCAGATCAACCGCAAAACGTTGGCAGACCTTGCTGTTAACAATCCTGAAGCCTTCAAGGCCATCGTTAACAAAGCAAAGTAAAGATCACAGATACTTCAAATATCCCTATTTTCGGGCCTGCACCAATGAAGATGCAGGCCCGAAATTTTTATTCACTTTGTTCCCAATTATCCTGATTACAACAATTGCAGTCAGCATTCCACTGACAGTGTGCCGTCCTTACGGACAGGCCTCGCGCAAGTGCCATTTGGCAATATTCGTGGTGTCAGAATAGCACGTGGAAATCTGCCCATACAATACTTGTAAAACCGATTGGAACGTGGAAATATTCAAGCCTGATTCTGTTACCTTCCATGATACATTCTGCTGTAACTCCACATTTCTCGCCAATACAATCACCACAGAACATGAAAAATACACCAACATCTGCACATAGATGGCATTCATCTCCTTTCCTACGTCGGAAAGGCTACAGCCCATATTCATTATGCGCACGTAAGCATTGATGCCAAATGTTGACGAAAAGACAGCAGCCATCCACTTCCACCCTAAGGGAATAGCTGCTCCGGGCCAGGAGATGCCACTCAGGAACAGTAGCGGAACAAATAGGAGATGGGCAAGACCAGTGCCTTGCCCACTATGATTCACGTCGGAATCTTGTAGTGCCGATTCTGAGGTATCACCCGGAAGGCATTACCTATTACCTGAAGAACAGCGATCTGGCCATCAAGGAGATTGCCAATCGCCTGGGCTTCTGCAACAATTCTCAGTTTGGAACCTACGTAAGACGTCACTTCGGCATGTCGCCGCTACAACTCAGGAAACAGCTCATTTCCGACAATTCATCCCATCTGCCTATTGCCAACTCACGGTCTTCATCTCCTTCATGATAGAAACTTGGCGTTTCAGCATGTAGCGCGAAGGATTCTTGGAACTGTAACGCAATGGATTGGGAAGCGTCGCCGCAATGAGTGCACACTGATTAGCGGTGAGATTCTTGGCCCTGCATCCAAAGTGTTGCTGAGCCACAGCTTCTGCTCCATATATACCATCACCCATTTCAATAGAATTGAGATAGACCTCCATAATGCGGTGCTTGCTCCAGCAGAGCTCTATGAGTGCAGTGAAATAAACCTCCAATCCCTTTCGAAGCCATGATGACCTTGGCCATAGAAACACATTCTTGGCCGTTTGCTGACTGATGGTGCTGGCACCACGCAATCTGCCTCCCTTTCTGTGTTTATCAAAAGACTTGTTAATCTCCACAAAGTCGAATCCATGATGGCTCAGAAAGCGCTGATCTTCAGAAGCCATCACTGCTACCAGCAACTGGTCCGACATCTCCTCAATAGGTACCCAGTGGTGCTTCAGCCGAATGGTTTCCCCTCTGCTCATCTGCTGGGCACATCTGATCATCATCAGTGGAGTGAGCGTGACGGGCAACCATTTATATAATAGGGTAAAACCGATGCTCGTAGCCAGCACCACGACCACCACCCATTGCAATACGAAACGTAACACTCGTAAGATCAACATCATTCACGATATAGGAAAAATGATCCACAGATTAGTCGTTTAATCTGTGGATCATTCTGAGGATAGGTTTTCCCTGATTATTCTCCTGCTTCTTTCTGAGCAGCTTCAATCATGGCCTCACTGGCATAGAGGAACACTTCTACCCTACGGTTCTGAGCACGACCTTCTTTGGTATCGTTGGAAACAACGGGTTCCTTAGAGCCCTTGCCTTCCACGGTCTTAATCTGATTGGAGCCCACACCCTGCAAGGCAAGGAACGACTGAACCGACTGGGCACGCTTCAGCGACAACGGATCGTTGATGGCATCGGTACCCGTATTGTCTGTATGTCCGTAAATGTTGACGTCCATGTCGGTGTTGTTCTTCAATACGGAGGCAAACTTAGTGAGCGACGTCTTGGCCGAAGCGCTCAAGTCTGACTTGTTGGTGGCAAAAAGAATACCTGAATCGAAGGTTACCTTTACGGACTTCAATCCATTCTTGTCCTGAACTTCCTCCACCTGAGCCTCAGGCACCTGCTGGGCCACGGCCTGCTTGGCCTTATCCATCTTCTTACCAATCAATACTCCGGCACCTGTACCCACTGCCGTACCTACAGCAGCACCGATGGCCGTATTTCCAGCCACCTTACCTATGATGCCACCCAGCAATGCACCACCACCGGCACCAATCAGGCCACCCTTAGTGGTGTTGTTCATACTGCTGCAACTTCCAAACCCTACGAGTGCTGCACAGAGCACACCGATCAAAATCTTGTTAGCTTTCATCTTAATGTGATTTATTAAAACATGACAAAGATACAACTTTTCGCGCAATAAGCATCATGCCAAAGCATAATTCTGTCTCGGTCGTGCTTATCACCTCGCAATCCTGTCTGCACTAACAGACTGCATACGTTATCCGTAACTGACAAAATTAACAACTATACATGTTCACGTATTCAAAAAAATATTTGTAAGTTTGCATCCGTTTGACAAGTAAAACTTACATTTTGAGTTATCACGAAGAAACAAATGCTGTCGTGCATGTTTACTTCAGCCAGAGTAAACATGAAAGTAGGTTTTCCTTCTCTTCCTTCCTGATCATAAACAAAATCACTCAATATTATCATTATGGCAATTCATATTATCAATCACCCCATGGTGCAGCATAAGCTCACCCTGATGAGAAAGAAAGACACCTCTACTCACGACTTTCGCGACTTGCTGCGCGAAATTGGAATGTTGATGGGTTACGAAGTTACACGCGACTTTCCTCTGGTAGACATTGAAATTGAGACTCCCATGCAGAAAACCATTGCAAAGGAAATTGCTGGGCCGAAAGTGGTAGTTGTTCCCATTCTGAGGGCAGGTCTGGGCATGGTGGAAGGTTTGCTCACCCTCATTCCCTCTGCCCGTGTGGGCCACATCGGAATGTATCGCGATGAATCCACCCACGAACCCGTATTCTACTACTATCGCATGCCATCCGGAAAAGATCGCACCGTGATTCTCACCGACCCCATGCTGGCCACGGGAGGCAGTGCCTGCGATGCCATACGCCGATTGAAGGCTGATGGCTACTACAAGATCCGCATGATGTGCCTTGTGGCTGCTCCCGAAGGCGTAAAGCGTCTGCAAACGGAGCATCCCGATGTGGAAATCTTCACCGCAGCCCTCGACAATGGGCTTGACGAAAATTGCTACATCCTTCCAGGACTGGGCGACGCCGGTGACAGAATTTTCGGTACCAAGAACTAAACAAATTCATAATATTATGGAAAAATCTGTTTCAAAAGCCATCTACGACGCACGCAAGCTGGGCAAAGGCCGTATGCTCATTTTGGGTTTCCAGCACATGTTTGCCATGTTTGGAGCCACCATCCTTGTTCCCACCATCACGGGACTTTCCGTTTCTGCCACACTACTGTTTGCCGGTCTGGGCACGCTGTTGTTCCATTGGTTCACAAAATGGAAGGTACCGGCATTTCTCGGCTCCAGTTTCGCTTTCCTCGGAGGTTACGCCACGGTTGTAGCCATGGGCAACGAACTGGGAATGAGTCAGAATGAAGCTCTGCCCTATGCCTGCGTAGGCGTGGTGGCCGCTGGCCTGCTCTACTTCGTGCTTGCCGCCTGTGTGAAAGCCTTCGGCGTGAAGAAAGTAATGAAGCTGTTCCCACCCGTGGTAACCGGTCCCATCGTGATTTCCATCGGTCTCATCTTGGCAGGAACTGCCGTTGGCAGCATCCTTACCAACTGGTGGATCGCCCTGATTGCCATACTCGTAGTCATTGCAACTACCATCTGGGGCAAGGGCATGGTCAAGATCATCCCCATCTTGTTAGGTCTGTTGGCCAGCTACATCGTTGCAGCTCTCTGTGGGCAACTCGAAGCACCCAAAGTGGAAGCACTGCAAGAAGCAGAATGGATTGGCTTTCCCTTCCAGTGGCAAAACACAGGTATGTATGCCCTTACCACCGACAAGTGGGACTTCATCATTACCTCCGTCATCGCCATCATGCCCATCGCTTTGGCTACGATGATTGAGCACATTGGCGACATCTGTGCCATCGGATCCACTACCAATTGCAATTATCTTGAAGATCCAGGTCTGCATCGCACGCTCATTGGCGACGGTGCTGCCACCGTTCTGGCCTCTCTGTTCGGAGCTCCGGCCAATACCACTTACGGCGAAAACACCGGCGTGCTCAACCTGACGCGCGTTTTCGATCCTCGCGTGGTGCGCATAGCTGCTATTATCGCTGTATTGCTCAGTTTCTCACCCAAATTCGCTGCCCTGATCTACGCCATGCCGGCTGCCACCATAGGCGGTGTTTCGCTCATATTGTATGGCATGATTTCGTCAGTCGGCATTCGTAGCCTGGTGGAAAACAACGTGGACCTCACCGACTCGCGCAACCTCATCATCACGGCCCTCACCATCACGCTGGCCGTAGGCATCAGCTACGGTTGCGAAGGTGGAGCACTCCACTTCGGAGGCATCGGCATCAGCGGCCTGGCCTTTGCAGCCATCATAGGCATCATAGCCACAGCTATTCTGCCGGAGAAGAAATAAACGACCTGTAAGATGAACCGACGGGACTTTCTGGGGCAGGCTGGAAGCGCAAAGAGCTGGGCATCGGGGCCGACGACGTCATCAGCAAACTCGTAGACTTCGGTCGCGAACACATTTCGAAGGAACATCTTTTGGGCTTCATGATGGCCACGTGGGAACCCTACTGCTGGAACGTTCGCTCTCGCGAAGAATATCTCCAGAAGATTCATGAAGGCATCAATCTCTTTTCCGAGACCTTCACTTCATAGCCTTCCGTCCATACCATACCTTAAGCGCGGCACCGAATCATTCGTTGGCCGCGCTTAAGATATAGGTGTGCCTACTTCATTTCTGCATTATACCTCTACGTATCTGATTTGGGTTGCCTTATTTCGTGCCTACAGCACTTTTACTAAGGACGCTTAACCCCTGTCTGGATTCTGCAAGGGTTGCAGCCTTGAACATAGACGCAAAGAAAAGCCTGAAAGGCTTGTAGGTCTTAGACAGGAGCAACGCCCCTGTTAACGGTATTGCCTCAATAATCCAACCCCACAAGATGCAGAACGGGACGGACTCTAATTGTGCATTGAGAATAAAAGAAAAAGGATAAGCCTATTATTTTCCATCATCATAAGATATTAAACATAGGACATCTTTCATACATAGCAGGAACTTCGAGAAATGCAAAAAGAGCGTTTCTTCATGGATGAACGCTCTTTTTGCATCATATTGCTCTTATCAGAGGAACAGCACTTCGCGACCGTGGAACATGAAGCCACCGGCTACCACGTATTCGCGACAGGTGGGCGAGAACTGGTCTTCCACCGTGAAGTGGGTGTGACCTGCCAGAATACATTTCAGAAGAGGCTCCTTCTTGAGGTAGGCAATGAAATCGCGTGTCACGGGGTCTTCCAATTGTATTTTGTAGTCACCCGATGGTGCTTTCATCTGTCCAGAAGGCATCGGGCCCTTATCCTCCCAGAAGCGAACATTGGCGCGCCAAGTGATTTCCGTATGGAAGGGCACGTGCATGCAGAGTACGATGGGCAGCCCTTTCTTCACCTCTTCCTTGAAACGCGACACCTGCTCTTTCGTAACGTAGCCATAAATGTCGTCGAGCGTGATGAAGTTTACGCCGTTGACCTCTTGAGCTTGGAAGCGCACGTCGAAGGGATAGACACTCTGCACTTTGGCGCGCGTGAGGTCCTTATACTTCTCTGTGTCTTCTTGCTTCGGATCACTGAGCCACATGTCAGAGCTGTATTCATGATTGCCCACGGAGGCGATGATATCCGTACCGAAATACTTCTTCACAAGGTCAAAGTTGGCCTCGCTCTGCCAGTCAATGATGTCGCCCGTGTGAACCACATAGTCCACATGCTGCTTGGCCCAGGCAAGGGCATCGCGCAGGGCTTCCTCCTGACGTCCGCCAAAAGTGGCAGTGCGCACTTCGTGGAGTTTCTGCTTCTTTTCGTTTTCCGTGGGATAAGCAGCCGTGAGGTGCGTGTCGGAGATGTGAAGAACGGAGAAAGGCTTCTCCAAACCTATCTTCACCATGGCATAGCACAGCGACATACGCTCAAACCTTCCACGTTTGGGAAAGAGTTCCGGCTTGTCTTCGGCAAAGGCCGGAAGCTGCGATGTAGCAATCAGTGCTCCGCAACCGGCCATGCGTTTTAAGAAATCTCTTCTACTGGTCATATTGATCGTTTATGCTAATTTGCAGACTGCTTTCAGGTAGCCGTAGGACTCTGCAATGCCCATGTACGGATCCTTCATATCCTTCTCATATTCCAAGCTGCACATTCCGGTGTAGTTCACCTTGCGCATCATGCGCACGAAGGCAGAGAAATCTATCTTGCCGCGCCCCAGTTCTATGCAGCGACCGGCCTTCGAACTGTCAGTCTCGTCCTTTATGTGCATGTCAAATACACGGGTGTGGTACTTCTTCAGGTCAGCCACGGGATCGGCGCCATTGCGCAGGTCGTGACCAATGTCCAGACACATGCCGATGTTGGGATGCAGATCCTTCACCTTGTCCCAGATAACGGAAGCGTCCTGAAAAATAGGAAGATCGGGACCATGCAGATGGATGGCATATTTTATATCTGGATAATCGCGAATGCGCTTGTCCACGTATGGCAGAATTTCGTAGTTGGGCACGCCCACCAACACCTTCACGCCCACGCGGCGCGTATATTCAAAGGCACGGTCTACCTCAGCCTCGGTCTTCATGTAGATGGGACCCACTCCATAGCCTTTCACACCATATTCGGCACACTTCTGATGGAAAACCCTGATCTTGGCATCGTCGGCATCAAGCGGCAACACGAAATCCTTGATGCACAGATAGTGAATGTCCATGCGCTGAAGCGTCTTCAACGTCGTTTCGAGTTTGTCGCCCTCAATGTGGGCAAACGTATAGCCTGCACAACTCAGGTGAAAAGGATTTTCAGCAGCAGCTTTCGGCAATTCGGGTACCTCAGGTGCAGTCGAAGCATGCAGCCCTTTAGTGGCGAGCAACAGCGAGCCAGCCAGTCCTGTCTTGAAAAATGTTCTTCTTGACTGTTTCATATCATGATGGATCTAAAAATACGATATATTTTCACCAAGCAAAGTTACATGATTAATTCCAAATGAACTAACCGACAACTGCAAAAATGCACTATTTGCTATGCCGTGTGTGCAAATAAACCATAAAAGCAGGACCTACTAACTGGAAATGCACAGTTACTGCTCCTACGCAACAGAATAGGAGTGCTCTGCTCAATGCCAGCGAACAAGCAAGTTGTTTCCCTAAGCGTAGGGGTGGCTGCGAGCTGGCGCAGCAGTCGGGTGAGCGAAGCGAGGGTGGTCCGCAGGATGTCGCGCAGCAACTGAGGGGTATGGCCCAACGAAGAGGAAAAAGAACGACAGCAAAGAACAATGCAGTCGCACCCCTGGTGACGAAACCTCTCAATTTTCAATTATGCGCAGCGGCGAACACCATAAGCCCCTCTGCCCTACGGGCACCTCCCCTACTCTTAGGGCAGGAGTTTTCCCCTTCTCTTGTATTAGCATAAGCAGTTGCTCTCCCAACGTTTAAAGGGAGGAGCTCATGGTCTCCGGCCTTGCCG